>CAVWUD010000045.1:0-43062 GCA_963757975.1 uncultured Bacteroidota bacterium | reverse complement strand
AGCATTGGCGAGGAAGAACAGGCTGTGCTCACAGTACTTACAAAATCCTGATTCCGAGTTTATCGGCGACCAGTTCGGTTACAGACCCGCATTCATGATTCACGACGTCGCGCGAGTTTTCCGGCAGCAAGATTTTTCATGAAAATAAGTTAAAAAAATTTTCCGTTTTATCCATTCCACCAACCGTATTTGCGGAAATAAATCCGTGCGTGCGCCGAGTCAATACCTTTTCTCCCAGCCTGCATCCAGTAACGCCTCCTATGCTGCCAACGCGCTGAGCAGCGCCGTACGTGGAAGATCTGGATGAAAGTCCGGTCAATTCGTAGCCAGCTCAGTCATTGCTGAATTTTACTTCAGCCACTGGCAGCACCCCTGTGCCGGGTCTGCAGAAATTCGGATGTGCTCCAATTCCCCGCTTTCTGTTTCTCAAAGTGATTGCCAGATTGTCCGCACGTCATTGCCCGATGGCCGAAACGATACCCATGCCCGGCAACAAATGCAGGCGACATTCATGAGGAAACCTTTACGCGCCGCTGTTCGGTAATATAATCTGCCATCGTCCGGACCGAATGAAATACCCTGGTCCGTCTTCGGCATTGGACAGTTTGATATTGTATTCCTGTTGCAACAGAACGATCAATTCCAGTGCGTCAATGGAGTCCAGACCCGATTCCTTCGACGAATAGCGGCTGATCATCCCCGATATCTTCGGGTTTCAGGTCTTTTAAATTAAGTCTTTCAATGATCTGCGCTTTCAACTTATGCATTAAGTTATCCATGTTCACCGTTGTTCAATTGATTTAAATTTTCTGCGGTAAAAGCAGTCCCATTTTCACCACCATGCAGTTTCTACCAGCATAAGTAAAGCACGGTAATCTTCGTTCAAAATATCCACCCATCCGCAAATACAGCTTTTGACGAGCTCCATTTTCAAACAAGACCCGAACGTATTCAGCTATAAAATTACCATCGAACTCTTTAAATCAAAAAATGCATTTTCACCTTTAAACCGTGACGAATGGAGATTTCACCTATTACGATATTGGGTAAGGTATAAACGAATAAGGCAGGACTTGCGCCGGAATGATGGTTTTGGAGTATTTTAAATCCACGTCGAGGCTCGAATGCGAATTACTAAGTATCAGTCCGGTTTCCGAATCACTGTATTTTTTTCCATGGGATCTTCCTTTAGCAGGATCTCTGCGGCCAGGAATCCCAGTTTACAGAGATTATCCATTTTATGAAATTTCGGATAAGCGATCTCTAAATGATCATATGTTTATCCAGGAAGTCACCCGCGGAACCGGGATGTTCAAAAATAATCTGCTCCGTTCCAAAATAATTTTATTGCGGGTAATCAAGCAGGAAGCGGTAATATTTGTTACAGGTTGCAATGTATTCTCCAAGATTTAAAGAGATTTCGACTTCTGGCTGTCACGGTAATTGATCATGAGACGCGAGCCGGTGTAACCCGGTTTTATGATTTTTCACATAAGGATTGCTGATGTCCCAGACATATCCTGCCAGCACGGAGCAGATCTGACTCTTGATCAGCAGATCCTGATCATCCGCAAAAAAAATGGTGTCGAGCGTACCTTCATACCAGGCCATTACATAGGAACGGAAAGTATCCACGCCCTGCATCATGATTTTCATATATTCGTTTTCCCAGTCAATTTCACGCCCTTTTAATTTTTCTACAACCAGTTTTCCGGCGATCTGACTTGAAACTGTCGCCAGCGTAACTCCGGAAGAAAATACAGGGTCCAGAAATTCAGTCACATTTCCGGTGAGTACAAATCCTTCTCCGAAAAAACGATCGGTAGTCGAAGACCAGGATCTCAAGTACTCGGGGTTCAAATAAAAATTCAATATCCTTAAATCTTTCCTTCAGATAAGGCTCATCCGCGATCATGGATCTCAACTGTTTTTCCGATTACCCGGATATCTTTAAAAAAGAAGGATCGCCCACAAAACCCAGGGAAGTTATCCCGGTAGAAAAAGGTATGATCCAGATCCATATTCCGGGCTTATGAACGACGATCGTTATTCGGTTTGGTTCGTCCGACATCTCCCGCGAGATCCACGGTATGAGTAAACAAAGCCTTTCGGGGAGGGAGGTTGGAGGGTTTATCCATTTTGAAAAGTTTGGGAATTACCCTTCCATAACCACTACCGTCGATGATGAATCTTGCTCGATATGCGATTCGTTTCCGTTTTTATCTATCGACCGTTGTGATCGAATCGGAGCCCTTGAATTCTATAGCTGTTACCGTGGTTTCATAATCAATGGGAACGCCCATTTTCTCAACGGTATCCGCCAGTGTTTTATCAAATTCAGCGCGGGGTACCTGCCAGGTCCATTCCCATCCTTTGGTAAACTGTTCTGCAAAACGATAATCACAGATCTTGCCATTCTTTACAAACTTGGCGCCTCCTTTTTCCTGGAATATCTTTTCTTTCACGGCATCCAGGAAACCTGCTTCTTCGAGTGCCTCCATGCAGCGGGGAAGGAGACTTTCCCCAATCACAAACCGCGGGAATTTCATTTTTTCCACGATCCTGACTTTATAACCTGCCTTATTAACAATAGAAGCAGCCACCGTGCCTGCAGGGCCGGCACCAATGACCAAAACATCCGTAGCTTGTGTTGACATAAGTTGAATTTATTTTAAATGGGTTTTCTTTTTTTACATTTCAGCAGGGTATGACTGAGACCGATATCTTCAATTCTTTCTTCCACCATAAAACCTGCTTCCTCAATACATCTTATAAAAACTTCCGAGTGATACATCTGACTATTGCCATTGGCCAGGGCTGTAAAATAGATGGAAGTCTGCTGTAAACAAAAAGCAGCCGCTTCAAATCTTTGGGTATCCCAAAACGCTTCAAGGATTAATACATATTGATCATCCGAAATTGAGTCGTAGCAACGTTTTAATATTGAAATGATTTCTGCCTCAGAGAAACAATCCAGGAACTGGCTCATCCATATGGCGTCGAAGCCATTTGGGAAACTCGTTTTCATCGAGCAGATTAGCAGGATAAAAAGAAATGCGATCGCTTAACCCGGCCTGTTTAACTTTTTCCCTGGCTACTTCCAACTGTCCCGGAAGATCCATGATCGTTATCTCGATATCTTTCACATAATTTGCGCTTGCGATGGCCCACTTCCCGGTATTGCCTCCAATATCCAGCATTTTTTTTATGCTGCCATCATATACTTTCGATAGTGCCGGTGGGAAAGCAAGATCAGAAAAAAAATGGTCGAAGGCAAACCAGCTTTTTTGTACCTGTGGGGGAAGAGAAGAAAGTCCTTCGTAAATCGTATCCCAGTTTCCAAATTCTTTCAAGCCTTCGGGTTTACCTGTTTCGATACTTCTATCGAGTGCGAATAAGCCTTTATAACAAATGTCATGCACGAAATTCATATTCACATTGGTGAGCGGATCGTTGTGAATATAGGTTCCTGTTTTGGTGATGGTATATTTCTCATCATTTAAAACCACCAGTCCGATACCGAGGCCCGATTCCAGCAGAACACGCAATCCATAAACAGGTAAACGCAGCTTTTCACGGATCTCCTCCATGGTGAGCCCTCATGCCTTTTCCAGCAGTACCCTGAGGACACCGCTGTTGCGTAACACACGTGCAACCTGGAATACAACAGGTCCGAATGCAATCCACTGTGCCAGCCCCTTTGCTTCGAGCGCAGTCTTATTGTCTTTTTTGAAAAACCTCATTCTTAATTGTTAAGTAATAATTGATAATTGTTAACGGGTAAGATTTCAGGTAATTCCATTCTTGAATTTATTAATATGCAACATTAACAATTAACAATTATCCATTAACAATTATAAGTGCTGCATTACACCCTCCAAACCCCGAAGCTGTTTTTAAGCAAGTATTCAATTTGACCTGCTTTAATTCCTTAACGATATTGACCGGCATTTCAGTTCCAGGTGTTTTAAATCCAAATGATGGAAGAATAATATTTTCTTTCATGGAATGTATTGTCACTATGGATTCCAGTATGCCGGCCGCGCCCAGGGTATGACCATAATATCCTTTCAAGCTATTTGCCGGGACTTCTGACAACGATGCCAGGTGAAAAGCTTTGGCTTCCATCTCATCGTTAAACCTTGTTGCAGTTCCATGAGCCGAAATAAAATCTATTTCATCTGCGCGGGTGCCTGCTTGTTTTAAAGCGCGGCTGATGGCAAGAAATAGTTCTTCCCCCGTACGGGATGGTCCTGAGATATGGTTTGCATCATTCGAAACAGAACCTCCGCCCAGTAATACAGCATCCGGCGTTTTATTTGCCGAAAGGATTACTGTTGCAGCTGCTTCACCGAGACTAATTCCATCCCTGTTGGCATCAAAGGGTTTACATGGACCAGGGCTGATAGCCTGAAATGATTGAAACCCTGAAAATATAAATGAGCTGATAAGATCTGCTCCCGATATAACTATGTTTTCATAGACGCCAGACTGAATCAGTCGCATGCCTGTGATGATTGCCAGTAATCCGGAAATGCATGCGTGTGAAACAATGAGCGGGTCTGATGTGAATCCAAGTTTATCTGCAATTATTCTGGCGCTGGTATTCAGAGAAACACGGTGCTCAGGTATGGTTTCATCAGGTAGATTTTCTATAAGACTTATATTGCCTTTTGTTGAAGAGAGTATGAATCCGTTTTTTTTGTTTCCCGGATCGATATCAATTTGTCGCATGGCATCCAGTGCAGAATTTATCAGGATGCTTTCGAAAAAAGTTATTGATTCTTCATTCCTTTTTTCCCCCGGTGAAAAAAGCGACACGTAGAATGGTTCAGGAGAAATATTCGTTTTATGTAACTGAATACCGGATCTGCCCTGCTTCAGGGCATCCATATTGGTAAAAGTATTTTTTCCAAGTGGTGAGAATATATTGTCTGCTACCACATATACATTTTTCATGGGTGCAGATTGGGATGAAGGTATTTTATTTTCCATTCCTCAAAAAAAGGAGGATTGAGAAGTTGCAGACCGGAATTTTCCCTATCAAGAAAAACCTGTATGGAGTTTCCTGTAGCTACGAGTTCCAGCGTTTTTTTATTGAAGAGACGATAACTGAATTTGATTTTGGCGGCATCACAGGGAATAAATGTTGTTTCGACAATCACCGTATCGCCATATCGAAGGGATTTTTTGAAAGAACAATCCACATTTACAACGGGAATTACAAAACCAATATTAAAAAAATCGAGATAACTTATCCCGTAACGTTTGCCAAAATCCTCGCGGCCGTCCTCAAAATAACGGATATAATGCCCGTGCCAGACAATCCCCAGCGGATCTGCTTCATTGAATCGCACAAGAACTTCTGTTTCACTCTTCAATATATTTTTTTTCGACATCCTTATTTATTTGAGCGAAATTTTTCTTTCCAGTCGGCATAGCATTTATTATCGATATAAATGATCGTACTGTTTATTGCAGAGGCCCAGTAATTCCTGAAACCAAAGCCGCCGATTACTCCGCCTTGTAACAGATTAGCAAAAAGAACTTTTTTTTCCTCCATATCTACAAGGGTATACCAGACGGTCATCAGTTTTTTTCTTTTATCCATTCCTTCTACTATCAGTAGTATTCCGTATCCCTTGTGATCCCCAAAATTAAATCCACTGACCAGTGTTTCTACATCTGTTTTTCGCATCCAATGTAAATCAGAATCATTGAAGGACAAGAGTTCAGAAGGATCTACCAGCTGATTTCTTTTTCCGCTTCTGAGATATCCACTTCCCAGTATTTACGCCGGAAAGCTCCCTGGAAATCATATTTTTTACTTTCTTTAATCATCAGGTCATTTATTCCATTGAATTGCTTTTCCTGGATAATGCCTGCTTTTGAGTTTTCGTCGTTGATTAGTTTTGCTTTGGTAAAATCAATCCCGAGATATAGCGCCGGTATGGTATCGCTTTTAAAAAAAGCAGCGGCAGATCGTGGCTGGGCCCTCGAGGCTGCAGAGATTAGAACAAGTACAATGATGCAAATTGTAAAGAGAGACGGATTATTAAATTTCGCATTCGTTTTATTATATGCCTTCAACGCTTAACGCGTAACGCTTATCTCATAACCCATATCCCATATCTCATATCCCCGTACGCCTATTTGCTTCCCGCACCCGTTTTCCATTGTTCGTAATCTTTTTTTGCATAGCCTATTGCACTTTTGATGGCTGAAGCCCAGTAATTTCTGAATCCAAAACCACTGCCCAATTTGCCTTCGACCCTTGCAGTTGTAAGCACTTTCTTTGAATCCATATCTATCAGTGTGAACCAAATCGTGCAACGTTTATCTGTCTTACTCATGCCTTCCATGATGAGTAAAACACCATAACCTTTGAGGGTTCCATAGTTAAAATTTCTGACGAGATTATCGATATCAGCCGGTTTCAACCTGGTCAGGTCAGCTTCACTATTTGATTTGAGCGAATCAGGACTCGCTTTATCATTCCTGCTTTCCACTTCTTTAATGTTAGGTGTCCAGTTACTGCGACGATATACTTCCTGAATTTCATATTTTTTACTTTCACTGATCATCAGGTCATTGATTCCGTTGAATTGCGTTGTTTGAATGGTTCTTGCATTGGATGCTTCGTCATTGATCAGTTTTGCAAGGGTAAAGTCAATTCCAAGGTAGGTCGTAGGCAGGGATTCATTATTGAAAAAGGCTGACGCCGATAATGATTGTCCATGCATAAAAACGGGGGCGATAAGCAGGGCAAACAGGAATCCGTGTGTTAGAATTTTATTTTTCATGATAAACTGTTTACAAAAATTTTCATTTCGCAGGTAGCTATAATTCTCCCCTCATATTTTACCTGGCAGGAAACGAGGGACACCTGCAGGATGTTGGTAAGCAGGCTGATCTCCATGGTGATTTCCGCGTTCACCGGTGGCCAGTCAATCACCTCCAGTTTCTGCACAGAGCCGATATATCCAACAGGAACAGCTTTTTTCTCTTTCTTAAATAAATATCCTGTACCTGCCGCTGCCGTCTGTGCCATGGATTCCACCATACCCGGGGTAGAATAAAATCCCTGCTCCGCAAATATATTCCCTTCAGGGATTTTAAAACTACAGCAGGATTTTTTTTCATCCGCATACAGGAGTTTATCCACCAGTACAAAAGGGGATTTATGGGGAATGAGATCAGATGCGTTTTGGGGCTCGAAAGACATGGGATAAAGATAGGATTTAGTGTGGTAGTGTGGTAGTGTGGTAGTGTGGTAGTGTGGAAGTGAAATACACTTTAAACTCACCTACCACACTACCACACTACCACACTACCACACTCTCCAGTCTATTTCTCAATCCAAAAGTTATAATAGTTATACCACTGCAAAGGATATTTCCTGATTGTCTCTTCCATGGCAGCGCAATAATCCTGCAACATTTCCTCGAATCGAAGAATCCCGCGGGCCTGGAATATATTTTCGCAGGACTTGCATAAAAATGATAATCAAAAGCATGGTCTTTCATAGCAAAGACGAATGAAACGGGCGAACTGAAAACTGTGCGCCAGAAGAAAAGGGCCTGCGGGAAATCTGGCAGCCTTATTTAATAAATTACCTGTGAGTGTTTTATTTCCTTCCAGGAAACGATCAGCATGCATACAAACAAATCCATTGTTGGTCCAAAGCTTCCTGGATCGCATAGATATGTGAGAGGTCTTCTTTAATAAGTATAATCCGGGCCGAATGTTTTTCGGTTATGCTTTCCAGGTAGTCTTTGATCTGCTGTTGTTCCCCGTCGTACATGACGATATGCATACCGGTACCAAGGCGTTTCAGCAGGTGACCGGCGATTTCCCAATTACCGATATGTGCGCTTAGAAGAAGTCCTCCTTTATTTTGATTTACCATCTCCCGAAGATTTTCTTCACCTTCAAATTCAAAACGAAAGGGGTTCTTTATTCCGGATGTGAGTACGATTTTATCAATAATCGTTTGTCCGAACCAATAGTAATTTTTGTAAATACTCCAAAAGCTGCCCCATGCAGTAAATCCAAGACGCCTTCTGAAGAAATTATATTGAAACCGGAAGGCTTTCCCTGAAAAAATAAAAAAGTAGCAGGCAACAAAACGTAATAACAAATAGGCCGAAGACAGACCGGCATGTTTGAGTACCCAGACGAATATCCGGAAACCAGTTCTGTTACCTCGGGACTTGCCCTGCCATGACGGCATCGGTTGGTTCTTTAGATTGGACGCGGGAGATGATATACGTATAGAAATCCTGGAATGTTATGATCCGTATAAAATCCTCTGGTTTTACTTTGAAAGAAAAATTGTTTTCCACCACTACGACCAGGTCAATATAATCAAGGCTATCCAGTTCCAGTACCTGCCTGATATTCGCGCCTGGTTGCATCCGGTCGATATCCACTTCAAATTCATCAGACAAAAACCCGTTTATTTTTTCAATAATGGGTAGAGATTGTTGCATGTTGGGTTGTTTTTCGATTAGGGTTTCCATTTTCTGACTATCAGGGAAGAATTCGTGCCCCCGAAGCCGAATGAATTCGACAAAAATACATTTATATTTTTTTCCGTGGAAGTTTTTACGATATCCAGTTTGGATGAATCTTCATCCGGATTTTCAAAATTAATATTAGGTGCGAGAAATCCATTTTGCATCATGATCATGGAATATACAATTTCACTGGCGCCGGCCATCCAGCATTCGTGTCCGGTCATGGATTTTGTTGAGCTCACAGGAACTTTTTTCTCACCAAATACCTCTACCAGTGCTTTTGCTTCACTGGAATCACCAGCCTGTGTTGATGTAGCATGTGCATTGACATATTCTATTGATGAAGGATCCAGTGCCGCATCTTTTAAGGCCATGTATAAGGAACGAACGGGCCCATTTACGGTAGGATTAGATATATGTTCTCCGTTGGAAGAAAATCCATATCCAACGACTTCAGCTAGTATATTTGCGCCTCCTTTTTTGGGCTGATTCCAGACTTTCCAGTACTACAGTTGCCGCCCCACCGCTGGGTATCAGTCCGTCGCGGTCTTTGTCAAATGGTCTGGAAGCTTTTTGCGGTTGATTTTCATTCGATGAGAAAGCTGAGAGGGCATCAAAGTTTCCCATGGATAAGGCGTTGATTTCCTGAGCCCCTCCGGTGATAATGCATTCCTGAAGACCCGTTTTAATGAAATGATATCCCAATCCTATTGCGTGGGATCCACTGGCGCAGGCTGCACTGATTGTGAAGTTTACACCACGCAATTTAAAAATAGTAGCCAGGTTCATGGTAACTGTTGAATTCATCGTTTGAAAAACAGCTCCTGAACCGACCAGCATCGTATCTTTTTTCTGACGCATGATGTCCACCGCCTCAATGGTTGACTTTGCTGAGCTGTCATTCCCGTATAAAATTCCAATTTCTTTATTGTGAATATATTCGGCATTGATTCCAGCCTGGGAGAGCGCCTGAAGTGTAGCCATATATGCAAATTCACCCTGTTCGGGAAGCATGATCCGGGCCCTGCGGTCCAGGAGTCCTTTCAGGTTGGGTCGCTCTACAAAACCAGTCAGAGCAGAACGAAACCCCATTTGTTTGCGCCCCGCATCGAAAATAATACCCGATTTTCCCTGTAACAGGCTGTTTTTCACTTCTTCCAAATCCTTGCCGATGCAGGAGTAAATACCGAGGCCGGTAATGACCACTCTGTTCATGGGAGCAAATTAACGAAAGTATGGGAGTATGGGAGTATGGGAGTATGGGAGTGAAACACTGTCCAACTGAATTTATAATAAAATGTAAAATAATCAGAGTTATTAAGGTTTCTGTAAGTGAGTGTTTCACTCCCATACTCCCATACTCCCATACTCCCATACTTGTTCTAAGTGTAAAGCCCTCCATTAATCGAAATGACCTCACCCGTGATATATCCGCTTTCGGGTGAGACCAGGAAAGCGACAAGGTGTGCGACTTCATCCACAGTACCGAACCTGTTAACGGGAATAATAGATTTCACATCCTTCTCTGAAATATTTTCAGTCATGTCGGTTTTTATAAACCCGGGAGCTACGGCATTTACCGTAATGCCACGCCGTCCCACTTCCTGGGCAAGTGCCTTGGTTGCTGCAATAACACCACCTTTTGCTGCGGAATAATTGGTTTGTCCGGGAAGACCCTTGATTCCAGAAAGAGAAACGATATTAACGATCCGCCCATATCTTTTCATGAGCATATCATTGATGACATGTCGGGTTATATAAAAAAAACTATCCAGATTGGTCCTGATCACATTTTCCCATTGTTCATCCTTCATCCACATCATCAGCACATCATCTTTAATGCCGGCATTATTCACCAATACTTCAATATGATCTTCCTTATGAGCTTCCGTCCATAAACCAAGAGTCTCGGAAATATCTTTTTTATTGCTCACATCGAAAGGTAGTAATTCCCCGGTTCCTTTGTTTTGACTGATGGAAAGCGTTTGATCAGCTTCAGAAGAATTCGATTTGAAGTTAATAAGAACATGATAGCCAATGGATCCGAGTTTAATACAGATTGCCCTGCCAATTCCCCTGGATCCCCCGGTAACTAGTGCACACTTCATAACGGATCATTTTTCTGTAGCCAGGTTTTTACCTTTTCCTGTTCTTCATACCTGGGACTGTCCTCAACAAATTTCGGGAATATCTTTCTGATAGAGGAATAAACCCTGTGGGTAGCCGGTGAAAGTTTTTCCTGGCATTTCAGATAATCAATTGCCTGCAGAATGGTTACCGCCTGAATGGTCAGCACTTCAAAACTATTATCAATTATTTTTTTTGTCATCAACGCCGCATTGCATCCCATGCTCACTATATCCTGATTGTCGTTATTATTAGGAATGCTGTGTATATACATCGGGTAAGAAAGGGTCTGATTTTCAGCAACCGTGGAAACTGCCGTGAACTGCATGCCCTGCATACCAAAATTAAATCCCAGAACTCCCAGATTTACAAAGGCTGGTAGTATTTGATTCAACTTATCATTTAAGAGATAATTCAGTTGTCTTTCTGCAAGCATGGACAATTTGGTGATGGCTATTTTGAGTTTATCCATCTCGAGTGCTACATAGTCCCCATGAAAATTGCCACCGTGAAAAATGTTCTTGTTTTTATGATCGATCACGGGATTATCGTTCACTGAATTCAGTTCTTCCACGAGAATTCTTTCAGCATGCTCGATGGTATCATATACCGGACCTAAAACCTGGGTAACACAACGAAGTGAATAATATTCCTGCACTTTGTCCTCAAAAACATCATATTCAATATTGGCAGGATTATAAAGATGTTCAACGCGACTATGGATCATCTTGCTGTCCTTCAGCATACCGCGCATCATAGCTGCTACATAGTTCTGACCTGTATGGTGTTTAACAATATTGAGTTCTTTGGAATAATGATCGTCATATGCCTCAACGATTTCGTTGGTCATTGACGAGAACATCACGGACCAGGCGAGAATTTTTTTGGCATAAATAATATTGACAAGGCCGATGCCGGTCATTGCAGATGTTCCATTGATAACAGAAATTCCTTCCCGGATATGAATTTCAAGCGGTTTTATTCCGGCTTTTTTGTAAGCACCGGCTGTTTCCTGCCAGGCAGATTCATACCAGACCTTACCTTCTCCGATCAGGTTCAGCCAACATGGGCCAGTTGTACCAGGTCGCCGCTGGCACCCACGCCGCCATGCTCATAAATGCAGGGAATTATATTTTTATTTATGAGGGCTGCCAGCAGTTCCACCAGGCTGGTATGAATTCCTGAATGTGCCTGCATGAGACTGTTCAATCGGGCAACCAGCACAGCTTTTCCCAGCAGAGGGCTCAGGGTATTACCCATTCCTGAACTATGACTACGGATCAGGTTATATTGGAGCTGCAGGCGATTTTCATCACTGATCTTATACTGGGCCATGGGACCGAAACCTGTATTGATTCCATAGATGAGCTTTCCGGTTGAAAAATGACTGAGGAATTGAAAACTGGCATCCACTTTTTCAAGTGCCGCAGGATTCAGGGTAATTTGATCCTCTTTAAAAACAATGTCTGAAAAATTGATAAGGGAAAGACTCTGCGATCCGATGTCTACCATGTAGCTGTTCTATTTAAAGTGCCCAGCGCAAAAAAAGCGAATTAACAGCAAGTGGTCAAATTTTTGTTCCCCATCTAAGCCTAAAGCCCAAAGCTTAAAGCCGAAAACTACTTTTTGGATCTCCGCTCATTTTAGAAATTTTGAATTGAATATTTAAATAGTTTTAGGCTTTAAGCTTTCGGCTTGATAATCATTTAAACAGGGAATCCGAAATTCCTTTATTGATTGAATAACTCTGATAGGTAATTTCAATCTTTCCTCTTTGATTTTGACTTATTTCCGTTTCCTTTTTTTTCGCCGATCCATCGTCATAATCAAAAGTCACACCCTTGGGAAGTTTATAATCCTGGGTATTGAAGCTGAAAATAATCTTATCCGGTAATCCGGTATCAAGAAATTTTCCATAAAACAATTCTACTTCGTTGGTGCCATTTTCCCGGGTTGTGGTTTTTACTTTCAGCACAAGCATCCGCCTGGTATCAATATATAAAGTAGCCAGCACCAGTTCACCATTTTCATCTGCCGGAAGGAGTTTAATAATCCTGACAGGAATTCCCTGTATTTTATCGCTTCCGGCATCCAGCGCCTGAAAATTACTGTTCACCAGGCTATACAAACTGATACTCACTGTTTCTTTGGGAACGAGAGAAATACCATTTTCATTTTTGATCTTGATCTTATCCGGCTTTTTGTAATAGATCTTTACAACGGCATCCGGAACTTTCAGAAATGGTATCTGTGTTTTCAAAGAAGCTGAAGCTTCATAGTCGTTAATTTTTTCCAGCTTTGTCCGTATCATTTTCATCAGAGTAGACGGTTCCTGCGCACAAAGAGTTCCCATTTTTACAAATAGGGAAATAATTATTAAACAGGAGACTTTCACTTATTTTATTTTATTCTATTAATTAACTACCACACTACCACACTACCACACTTGTTTTAAGTTTTAGGCTTTAAGCTTTGGGCTTTAGGCTTAAGAAAGAATATCTTTTCTATTAAACACCACAATAGCCGCCGATACAAATCCTGTAATATATAAAACCAGGACCATGGCGCTTTTGGCGATGGCCCTTATATTTTCTATCGTCCCTGGAATGGAAGATCCGCCTGCATCGATCTTGCTGTAAAAAAATCCCTTCCATGCCAGCATATGTGAAGTGAACAAAAAGGGTTTTATGGTCCTGTCGTATAAAGGGATCTGCATTTCAGATAAAATTGTAAAGACGATCACAATACTAATAGTGGAAACAATAGGGCCGATGGAATTCTCCGCAAACACCGAGAGCAGAAAGGCCAGGGCGGCCACTGTGGTAAGCGCCAGCGTGGCATATGCAAAAGCTGCCAGGTATCTCCACATCACATCGTTGCTCCTGATAATTTCCAACGCATCATTTCGGGCAATCAGTATATCATTGGTTCCGAAAAGTAAAATACTGAGCAGAAGAGCAATAAACGCAAGCCAGAGGAGAAGTAATCCCGTATACACGACAGTTGCCATAAATTTTGCGATCATGAGTTTTGTTCTGCTAACAGGCTTGCTGGCAAGCAGACGAAGTGTTCCCATATTGGCTTCACCGGCAATGGAATCTCCGGCAACCAGCGCAATGAGCAGGGGAATATGGATCAGCAATAAATTCAAAATCACAAAACAAACAAAATACCCGTTCAATATATGCGCATATGGGATATCGAGTGAATCTTTCAAACCGCCCACGATGAATTCGATATAGGATTGTCCGTCAAATTTCAGAGCAATCTGAATAATGACCACCATTGCAGCAATGGCGCCGAAACTGATATAAGTTCTCGGTTTGCGGAATATTTTAAATAGTTCAATCTGTAAAAGCTGCCACATTTTGTTTACTCCGGGTTAAGGATAAAAAATAAGCTTCCAGTGAATTTTTTGCCTGAAGTGAAAAAACCAGGATATTCAGCCGCACCAATTCCCGGTTCAAATCCGGGATCAATTCCCGTGGCAATTCAAAAATCAACTCAGTGTCTGTTGTTTTGCGAAGCCATTTTGACCATCCGGTATTTTCAAGCAGGTTTGCTGCATTCTTCGGATTATGTACTTCCGCTTCGACTATGGTTTTGGAAGGATCCATCAGGGTAGCAACAGTTCCTTCCACCATTTTTTTTCCTCCGTCAATGATCAGCATGCGCGTGGATACCTGTTCAATTTCATGGAGGAGATGCGAAGAAACGATAATGGTTTTATTCTGGTGCCTGCTTAAATGAAGGATCAGGTTGCGCATATCAGCGATACCCTGCGGATCCAGGCCATTGGTCGGTTCATCCAAAATGATCAGTCGAGGATTATGCACAAGAGCCACTGCAATACCCAGCCTTTGTTTCATACCCTGGGAATAAGTTTTCACTTTATCATCCACCCGCCCACCCAATCCAACCATTTCGAGTTGGGCATACAGTTCCTTTTTACTGATTTTCGAACCGCTCATACGTGCAAACAACGAAAGATTTTCGTAAGCACTCAGGTATTTGTAGAGGTCAGGTTTTTCAATTACAGCGCCCACCTGGCTTAGAATTTTTTTTCTTTCCTTTCTAAGATCCATTCCGAATATTTCAATATGACCATCCGTGGGTGTAACAAGGGTGAGTAACATGCGGATGGTGGTTGACTTACCCGCTCCGTTTTGCCCGAGAAAACCATATACATCGCCTTCATGTACGTTGAATGAAAGATCTTCAACCACTAAATGGGTCCTGAATTTTTTTGTAAGATGGGAGACGGTTACGGTGGACATCTGGTAAACGCAAAGTACGAAAGAAAGAGTTCGACTTCGGACACATGTAACAGCAAGACGGCAAATTTTTATTCAGCTCATAAGCCCAAAGCTTTAAGCTTTAAGCTTCACTTAAGTGAGGTAATACCTGATTATGAACTTATATATCATAATGAATTGCGTGATCAGAGGGAAAATAACCACGATGATAAAAATGCCTGCCTGCCAGTTCTTCAATGGCTTTTCCTTTTGGAAACCTGCGATTCCAAGAGCCAGAAAAGGTATTACCGGAATAAAATACCTGGATTGCAATCCGCCGAGATAAGGGCTTTCAAGTGCGGTCCATGTAATGTACTGAGCTGCCATAATTGCAAGCATAGATAAAAACGCAGAAAGGAGGAGCACCATCCTGAGTTTCAGCTTTTCCGCATTGAAACTGAGAATAAAAAGAATGACAAGAAAAAATACGAGATAAGCCAGCCTGTAATAATTCGAAGGTAATACGACATCCAGCCAGCCAAGTATACCTATGAACTCATACATTTTTATAACGATGGCATAAAGATCCCAATGGAAGAAAAGTCCGATGAACCTGAAAGGATGATGCAATACATAAGCCATTTGAAGGCTTGTATTGATTTTCATCCCAGGGTCTGCCCAGGCCACGGAATAATTAGGGAGGTTTAATAATCCCCAGGTGAGGACTAAAATAAAAGGGATGACCACGCAGTAAATTTTTTCCCGCGGAGTAAGATTCAAAAACAGAAAAATAAGAATGAATAGAAAATAAGGCGGTTTGGCTGCACTGATGGCCGTTATACAAATGATGAGTAATATAATCTGGGCTTTCGAATATTTTCTTTTCTCACCAGACTCGACATGATCTATCAGACCGACGATCAATACTGCAAGGCTGATTATAAAGCCATCCTGACTGACTGAAGCAAAAAGAGAAATAGGAAGGGGTAATAACAGCAGGAAGAATAAAAGTAACCTGCACCTCCTGGCCAGACCCAATGCAAAAAAACAAATGATGATACAGCCGGTTGCATTTATAATTCTCGACAGGATGGAAGTATCAAAAACCGTCATATGCATCCATTTGCCTAAAAGAATTCCGATAGTCGGAAAAATATAACCGGTAGGGGGATAAATAACTGTATTTGGAAAATGGAACAGTACCATATCAGGAGTCCAGTAGTATTGCCTCGAATTACTGATCATTGCCCTAGTTACT
Source organism: uncultured Bacteroidota bacterium (assembly GCA_963757975.1). Lineage (GTDB taxonomy): Bacteria > Bacteroidota > Bacteroidia > Chitinophagales > Chitinophagaceae > Puia. The sequence goes on along the minus strand of CAVWUD010000045.1, from coordinate 26,923 downwards.
TTCTTGTCGGGATTAAAATTCAGTTCGTGAAATGCGTACTGTGATAACAGAATACCCTTATTTCCATAATATCCGCCACTATCGGGATAAACAATTCTTCCGTCGGGTGAAGTGCGGTGTTCCTTTGTTGGCATCAGCGAAATGAATCTTCCTACAAAAACACCCCGGCTGATCTGTTCGGCTCTTAAATAATGGGAATGTTCATCAGGTGACTGATACCCGGGTGTGATGATGGCCGTAAGGAGAACGATGAATAATGCGTAAGTGAGATAAATATATTTAAGATGGCCATTCAGTGAATCGGAAAAAATTTTCAGATCTTTCCACGGAATCGATAATTCCTGCCAATTATTAAGCATTTTAATAGATTGTTTCCAGGTTGCTGTTCAAGGTCCGTGACAAATGTAATTATTTTGGGGTATACATGCCTGTAGGGAATCATTCAAAAACTTATAATGAACACATGTTTCCCCTTTTCAAAATGATAGGAAATCCGTTTTCCTGAAACTTCTATGATCTGCTGAACAATGGAGAGTCCAAGCCCATATTGGTCGGTGCTTTGTCCTCCTTTGGAAAATCGTTGAAATAATTTACCTGTGTCAAGCGCTCCGCCGGATGCATCGTTTGAGATTGTAAATTCGTTTTGCCGGAGGCTCATATGAATGGATCCTCCGTCGGCAGTATGTCGCGCTGCATTGCTAAACAGATTATTCAGCAGGATATCTGTCAGTTGCTTGTTCATGATGATGGAAGTAGGTTCTAATGAAGCGGTTATTTTTAGATTTTTTCCCTGCCATAGTTCCTGCCAGTCTGCTATTTTCTCTTCGACCAGATTTTTTAAATCAAATGAACTGGTTTCTGAGAACTGCCTGTTTTCAATTTTGCTCAGTAATAAAAGCGATTGATTGAGCCTGGCCATTTTCCTGATGGCTTCATAGGCGGTTTGCGCCGCATTACTCTGGGCTTCCGAAAGGTGTTCGTCCTGTATCAGTGTGTCCAACTTGGATTGAACTATGGCCAGTGGAGTTTGCAATTCATGGGAAGCATTTTCAGTGAATTCTTTCAGAAGGGTATATTCCTTTTCGGCGCTTTGGATGAACTGATCCAGCGTTTTATTCAGCAGGTTGAATTCATCAATTGAACTCGAAACAAATGAAGGAGGCTTTTTTTCTCCCAGCCTGAATCTCTTAACGCCTGAAAGTGTGGAGTAGAATGGCTGCCAGAGGCGGCGGAGCAGCCAGCGGTTAATAAGCAGACTTACCATCAGGATTAGTACGACTGTTAAAAGCGAAATGAGTACAATGGACCTGTTCATATCATGGGTGCCTTCCAGCGATTTTGAAACTTTGAAGAGTAACCACTGGTTTCCAACAGGCATGGTAAAACTGATTTGGCGGAAATCTTCTCTTTCACGCCGGTCGGGTGACTTTACCGTATTGAAATGACGGATATATTCATGAATTTCCGACTGTTCATAAGAAATGCGCTGATCCTTGACCGTTATGGGTTCCGGTGGCCTGTTATATTTACTCACATAGGTTTGTATTTCCCGCTGTTCTATTTTAAGGTCTTCATCCACCTGGTTTATCATGACCCACCAGAGAAGGAAATAAAACGCAATACTGGCCAGCAGGAAAATGAGCAGGGTCGCAAGCAGGTTGATCCGGAAATATCGGGTAAAAAGTTTCATGGGTGGTCGCTGAATTTATAACCCATACCATAAACTGATTTAATATAATCCTGAGCACCGGCCTGTAACAATTTTTTACGGAGATTTTTAATATGCGTATATATAAAATCGTAATTATCCGCCATATCCATATTATCACCCCACAAATGTTCAGCAATGGCTCCTTTACTGATCACTTTATTTTTGTTGCTGATAAAATATAACAATAAATCGTATTCTTTCCTGGTGAGATCAATTAACCGGTTGTGCACACTCACCGTTTTCTCCAGCAGGTCAAGCTGCAGTTCATCAAAGCGGAGACTGTTCTTTCCATCGAAGGATTTTCGGCGGATAATGGCTGAAACCCTGGCAGCAAGTTCAGAAAGATGAAAGGGCTTTGTTAAATAATCGTCGGCCCCTGATTTAAGACCGAGTATTTTTTCTTCCAAAGAATTTCTTGCGGATATGATAAGTATCCCATCCGCTTTATGATTGGCTTTTAGTTCTCTGAGAAGATCCATTCCGCTTCCTCCCGGCAGAGTGATATCTAGTATAATGCAGGCATAATCATACAGGCTGATCTTTTCCATAGCCGTTTTAAAATCCAAAGCCGTCTCACAGGTATAATGCTCAGAATTCAGGTATGCAAAAATGCTCTCTGAAAGCGCTTTTTCGTCTTCAATGATCAAAACCTTCATGAGGATGGCCGTTTTACGGAAACTTCCTAAAAGATAAGTAAAACCTCACTGAAGATGATATTGAATTTTGAGGAAATCCTGTAGCGCCTTATGTAATTGTCCGGCTTTCTGAATCATCTCATAAAATAACCCCTTTGAATTTAGTAATAAGATAATATCACAATTTTTTTAACAATTAATCTTTCTTTATGCGAATTATTTTTTTCGTAGCGGCCATGTTATTATTCTCTAATGCCTTTACACAGTTAAAAAAACTGAACGCGGAAACGACTATTCAAAATGTGACTATATTTTCATCCGGTGCGAGGGTGGAAAGGTCGTCTTCTGTTTCCATTCAGGCTGGCCGTTCCGAAATTTCATTTGCCGGGCTAAGCAACCAGCTGGACGAACAGACTGTTCAACTGAAGGCGGATGCTGATATTACGCTGCTTTCGGTTCAGTCCGCCAAAGATTTTTTATCAGCCCGCAAAATTGAACAGGAAGAAAAAAATCTCACAGATCAGACAAATGCATATAAAGATAAATTGGATATGGATACGAAGCTTCTCGATGTATATAAGAATGAAGAAGCCATGCTGATAAAGAACCAGGCTATAGGCGGACAATCAGGAATTAAGGCAACTGATTTGAAAGAGTCCCTGGATCTGCAAAGACAGCGCCTCACCGAAGTATATAGTAAGCAACTCGAAATTCAGAAACGCCTTATTACAGACCAGCAGGATTATGATAAAACGACGATGCAGCTCAATGAAGTCAGCAGGAAAAAAGACAGTATCAATTATATCGTTACTGCATTGGTGGATAGTAAAGAAACCAGAACGGTCAACTTTCAGCTGTTATATAATGTGAAAGATGCAGGTTGGTTTCCGGCCTATGATGTAAGGGTAAATAATGTAACTGAACCGCTCAGTGTACGGATGAATGCCAATGTTTTCCAGCGAAGTGGAGAAACCTGGAAAAATGTTTCGCTCTTTCTTAGTACAGGCAACCCGAATGATAACGCCACACCATCCATCTTGCAACCCTGGATGCTGGGATTTTATGATCCCTCAGTTTCTATTCGCGAACAAAAGACCCAGGGTGTTGTTATGGGCAGGATTACGGATGAAAAATTTCAGCCCGTACCAGATGCATCAGTAACTTTCATGGGAACCGCTATGGGGACTGTAACTGATGCAAATGGGTTTTTCAGAGTGCAGAATATTCCAGGTAACAGTACAATGGTTGTAAGTAGTATCGGATTTCAATCCAAAGAATTTATTGCCAAACCTGGTTATCTTTCAATTGTTCTTGATCGATCTTCAACAGCCGTAAATGACAAAGTTGTTACCGGGTATGCTGTTAGAATTCGTGGAGTTGCATCAGTTGCTCCGGAAGCCAACTATAATTTACAGAGGAAAGAGGATATCCAAACAGTATCTGTTACAACCCAATACCAGCCTACTACCACCGTTTTCAAGATCGACGAAAAATACACGCTGGAAACAGATGGCAAAACAACAACCATTGGTATTAAACAATTTGAAATACCTGCCATCTACGATTATTATACAGCACCCAAAGTGGATCCTTCTGCTTTTCTTACTGCCAAAATTATAAACTGGCAGGATTATAATTTGCAGTCAGGCGAAGCCAGTTTGTATTTTGAAGGAACTTACCTGGGCAAAACTTATATTGATCTGGATGCAACAGCAGATACGCTATCACTTTCGCTTGGAAAGGATAATGCTGTTAAAATTTCCCGCAAACTCATCAAAGAATTTAGCAGTAAAAAATTTATTGGGAGCAGTCGCACAGAAACCAGGCTATATGAAATAAGTATGCGCAATACAAAATCTGTTCCGGTAAATATCACCGTCATAGATCAGTTTCCCGTATCTGTGAATAAAGAAATCAGTGTGGATGATGTGAAAGCACCGGACGCACAGATAGACAAAGACAATGGGATTGTAACCTGGAAAATTAATTTGCCTGAAGGACAGGAAAGAAAATTACAGATTGGATACAGTGTAAAATATCCGAAGGACAGGAAGGTTGTTTTGGAATGACCAATATCAATTATTAATTATTAATTTTTTCGTTTCGGTTATTCCGCCATGAATTACCCTTACGAAGTAGATGCCCGCCTTATATCCGGAAACATTGAGGACGAGATTGTCGCCGGTTGTGATGGTAGTGTTGTAAATTAATTGGCCGGCTATATTTAACAGAGAAATTTCGTACCGGGCGGAAGCAGGGAGGCTGATATTAACAAGGCTGATTGCCGGGTTAGGGAATACAGAGATTTCTGCATTTTTATTTCCCAGGTTGATGGATATAATAGGAGAGAAGGTCTGTTTTCCATCCATATCTGTTTGCATCAAACGATAATAGGAAATACCTTGAAAGGGATTCAGGTCATAGGCAGTATAATTTTCAATATTACTGCTTGTGCCCGATCCCAACACTTTTTGAACTATTGTCCATGCGCGGCCGTCTGTTGATTTTTGAATGGTGAAGAACGCATTATCTGTTTCAGATGCGGTGGACCATTCGAGTTTTACTTCGCCATTTTCAGGAAATGCATTAAATGAAATCAATGTGATAGGCAGCGGAGTACTCACGGAATTTATAGAACCAACATAAAAACTATTTGTAAGATTGGCCAGGGTTAAGCCGGTTCTGTTGATTTGAGGATTTAAAGTAGTACCGCCGTTAACTCCGGCAACTCCTGTTACACCATTTACCAGCGTTAATCTTAAGTCGGAAACGGCGCCAATCAGGCCAAATCCTGTACCCTGTGCCTGCAAATTATAAGTGCCCCCATTCATTCCATTTGTTGACAGGGCCCAGTTCAGATCTTTCCTAACAACCACAGTAAATGCACCGTCAACAATCGCAACATTGGTATTGGTTGTTGCATCATTATAAGAAACACTCATGGAACCACCTGATGTGGGACCTGCAACAGGTGCAGAAACAAAAAAGGGTCTGTAGTCGGTAGCAGTTCCAACCGGGAACAGACCAGTAACAGATCCTGTAGCAATTACACCGGTCTTAAACCAACGGGTGAAAGTTCCTGCGCCGGTCATAGTACCAGAAGTATATACGAGTGTTCCGTTATTGGGAACCGATAATCCAAGAGTCAGAGTATTTCCATTCAGATCAATATTTCCCTGTGTCATAGTCAGATTAGTAGCAATCTGTACACTATTCGAGAGTTGAATACCAGCGCCTGTATTGTTGTCTGTGAAATTTGTAAAATTTTCCCCACCCGGTGAGGTAATGGTTTGCAGAGATGATCCATTAAAATTCACTAAGCTCGTTGCTTCCGAAAAACCGGCTGTACCGTAGTCATTCCAGTTGCCGGCAATATTTACAGTATTTGTTCCCGGAGCCAGGTGTCCTGCGTTAATAGACAGATTATTTTTTATGGTCATGCTATTCAGCAGGGTAATGGTATTGGCCGTGACGGTTACATTATAAAAACTCATGCCAGCGCTCGTAACACTCAATGCGTTTCCTCCGAATGCTACTGTGGAAGCGAAAGTTGAAGCATCGACAGTGCCACTGGTGTAAGTCCAGTCCTGGCTTTCAGAAATATTCCCTTTCAGTGTCAGTGTTCCGCTGGCTTTATTTATTACGATAAATGGCAGAAGATTCTGACTCATTGGAACGGCTGTTCCATCCATGGTTTCGTTCAGGGTACCAATAATATTTATAGTTGCACTCCCTCCGCCATTTATTGCCGTATTGGTTAAAAATATATTTCCGTTTACATTAATATTTCCAGTGTTAAGAGTAACCCTGTTAGTTCCTGCGATTGTAAGATCAGCTGTTGCAGTAAGTATTGTTGCTGCGGCAATAGTAAACGTTTGATTTGTTATGGCAAGAAATTCAATACTATTCAAATTTACACTGCCACTGATCGTATAAGGATTTGAATTACCATCCGTGAAGCAATAAGTGGAAGTACCGGCGTTAATTGTTCCGGCAGTATAAGTAAATGAATTTGAAGAAGCAGGGAAATTTATCAGATTCAAAGTACCTGAAGTTTTATTGATGGTCAGTTGAGGAAGCGCACCTTCGCCAGCAGCAATGGCACCCGTAAAATTTTGCACTCCCGTCCCAATGATTTCAACGAGGCCTGTACCACCACAGCCTGCAGCTGTATTCGTTACGTTGATATCACCGCTTACATCAATCGTACCCGTATTCAGATTATAAAATAATGAACCTGTAAAATTCAGGCTATTTGAAACAGTAATATTGCCTGTTGAAGTAATGTTATAGGCGAATCCTTCTCCTACAAATTCAAGATTATAAAAAGCCGGACTTGTTCCGGAAATAATAGTTGCTCCTCCGGTAGCATTAAACCTGGTATTACCATTATTATGAATGAAAGTTGCACTGGTGAATGTGGCATTACCATCAAATTCAAGAATGCCGGATGTTGAAGTAAAGGCAGTTCCGGCCAGGGTAAAGTTTCCGCCTATCGTAATATTTGCAGAACCACCTGTAAAAGTTCCGGAAGAGAATGAAGCACTGTTGACAATTGAAAAACTATTTGCACCCTGTGATATTATTCCTGTATAACCGTTAACGGTAATGTTCTGAACATTGACAGCAATATCAATAGTGCAGTTTCCATTTCGCACATTATTAAATGTAACTGCATCTCCCGCACCGGGTACACTGGCACCACCTGCACCACCTGAAACTGTAGACCAATTGCCCGAATTATTCCAATTTGAAGGAGCTGCCGCTACCCAGAAACGATTGGCTGCGGTCGCATCCTCACATATGCTGAACAAAAAAACTAAACATAAGCAGCTTATGGCTAGTCTCATATAATACTGGATTTGAGTATAACAATGGGACCTCGAACATCTAAGGGTAAACACTTAGACGATCAAGTAAGGGGAAACGCTTAGTCGCCATAATTATTGTATTCATTATCAGCATATTGACCGGGATCAATTTTATGCTCTTATTTTAAAAAAATGTTCATATTCAGGATTTTGGCTCATTTAAATATGTCAGGATCCGTTGGTTTTTTTATCTATATTTTTATACTCAATCCCGTATATCAGCGGAAAAATCAGGAGAGAGAAAAGCATGATGCACAGTATTCCACCGATTACAACTCTTGCCAGCGGGCGCGAACTTTCGGAACCGATCCCTGTTGAAATGGCTGCGGGAAATAATCCGATTGCTGCCATGAGTGCAGTCATCATGACCAGTCTTATTCTCAATTGTACTCCTTGTTTTATTGCTTCATAAATTGCATTCTGACCACTTCTTATTTTTTCCATATTTTGTTTGAAAACTGTGATCAGCAAAACGCCATCCTGTATACAAATTCCAAAAAGCGCAATAAATCCAATTCCGGCTGAAAATGCTGAAATCAGTACCTGTAATAAGAAGGGCTACGATACCACCTACAATTGCAAAAGGCACGTTCAAAAACACAAGAGCAGCATCCTTGAAATTTCCGAACATCACAAATAATAACAAAAATATCAGCGTCAGGCTGATGGGTACGACTTCAGCTCAGTCTGTTCTCTGTGCTCTTCGTTGGTTTTCGAAATCTCCCTGCCATACCATGGAGTAGCCTTTTTTAAGTTTCACGACTGCATCCGTTTTTTTCTGCGCCTCGGCAATCGTACTTCCCATATCGCGGCCACGGACAGAAAATTTCAAAGCAGCATATAATTTCATTATCATCCCTGAATATCAGGCATGCACCGGTCTTTTTCTTTATGGTGGCAATTTCACGGATCGGAACTTTTGATCCGCTTTGAGTTGGCACCATCATATTGGCGATATCGGTTTGATTTTTCCTGTACTCTTCAGGAAACCTGACCTTGATATCGAATTTCTGGATTCCTTCATAGAGCTGGGTGACAGCCTTGCCACCGATGGCCATTTGGATGACTGCATCCGCGTCGGCAGTCGCAACTCCGTATAAAGCCATTTCATCCTGATTAAGATCTATATCCAATTCCGGCTGCCCGATATTTTTGATTACGCCCAGATCAGAAATGCCATTTACTTTTTTCAGGATGTCATATACCTCAGTTAGTTTTTCTTCAGAATAGTCAAGCGAATCACCAAATATTTTCACGCAAATGGATCCCTTCACTCCGGAAACCGCCTCCTCCACATTGTCGCTGATCGGCTGGGAGAAATTCAGGTCAATACCGGGAATGATTGATATTCGCTTTTGCATTCTGTCCACCAGTTCCTCCTTCGATATCTGATGTTTCCATTGTTCTTCCGGATAAAGAATGACATCAAATTCATTATTATAAAATCCGGTAACATCGGTTCCATCGTCAGGCCTTCCTGTTTGGGAAGCCACATGTTTGACCTGCGGGAATTCCATTATCATTCCCCTGATCTGATCGGCTACTTCGCTGGATTTTTTTAATGATGCACTATACGGAAGTTGAGCCCTGATCCAGATTGCCCCCTCATCCAGTTCAGGAAGGAATTCACTTCCTAATAACCCGAATGCATAAAAACCCAGAATGATCATCAGGCCTGAAGAAATTAGTACAAGCTTTTGGTGTTTGTAGTTATATTGAAATCCGAACATCATGATCCTGTGAAAAAACTCGAGGATAGGATTATGTTTCTCATGAATATTTTTCCGGAGAAGCATATTGATGAGAACAGGTACCAGTGTTAAGGTCGTAATAAGCGCACCCAGCAAAGCAAATCCTAGTGTATATGCCAGAGGCGAGAACATTTTTCCTTCAACTTTCTGAAAGGAAAAAATGGGCAGTAAGGCGGTGATAATAATTACTTTTGAAAAAAATATGGCTTTGCCCAATTCTTGCTCCTTTCATTTTAATCAAACCCATTTTGCTGAGTTTGTTAAATCGTTCCATCCCTATGCCTTTTGCTTTCTTATCCAGCACAACAAACATCCCTTCCACCATTACTACCGCTCCATCTATGATGATACCAAAATCAACTGCTCCCAGCGATAAAAGATTGGCCGACATACCCATCAGGTGCAGGCATATAAAAGAAAATAAAAGAGAGATTGGAAATAATGATCGAGACAATAACGGTTGTCCGCCAATTGAACATAAAAAGAGAAACCAGCAGTGTAACCAATAAAATTCCTTCTACCAGGTTATGGAGAACCGTGTTAGTTGCATAACTGATCAGGTCCTCGCGGTTATAATAGGGCACTATTTGTGTGTCAGGCGGTAGCACCTTTCCCTTGGTTGATCTTAATTATTTTCGACTTCAATGCTTTGATCACCTCTAGCTGCATTCTCACCTTTGCGCATAAGCACAATTGCTTCTACAACGTCATTGTCATCTTTGACTGATTCTCTTTCCATCCACAATTATATCATCCGACCTTCCAACCTGGCCCAGTCTGGGTTGATTTGAAATTTCTACGTCAGCCACATCCTTTACGCAGTACCGGAATTCCATTGATGTTTTGAATAATAATATTTTTAATTTCATTGATATCGTTGAGCAGGCCGATCCCGCGAACTACATATGCCTGAGAATTATCGACGATAACATCTCCCCCGATATTGAAATTGGTTCTGCTTACGGCATTATAAACATCGAGTTCAGAAATACCCAGGGAATTCAGCTGACCAGGATTCACTCTTATTTCATAAGCTTTTACCATGCCCCCAAAACTTACAATGTCTGCGATACCGGGCACTGCACGTATTTGCCTGTCCACAACCCAATCCTGCATGGTTTTAAGTTCTCTCGGATCCCGACCAATGGAGCTCTTTAACGTGTACCTGAATATTTCTCCGGTAGGGCCGGTAGGAGGTTGTACACCAGTACTGATATTGTCAGGGAGCGAAACATTGACCAGCATATTATTTACCTGCTGTCGCGCGTAACTATCCTGTACTTCATCTTCGAAAATTAATTTTACCATGGATAGACCGAATACACTGGTTGATCGAAGGCTTGTCTTTTTTTGAACAGAGTTCAGACCCATTTCAATCGGGATGGTAACAAACTTCTCAACTTCTTCGGCACTTCTTCCCGGCCACTGCGTGATGATCGTGATTTCTGTATTCGTTACATCAGGAAATGCTTCAATGGACATATTCCTGAAAGTAATAATTCCGTAAATGATCAAAAGTGCGGTTGCAAAGAGTATAAAATATTTATTCTTTAAAGAAAATGCGATGATTTTCTGTATTGTCTTTTGCATAAAATTGGGTTATTGCAAATAGAATTGCAGATTGTTCCGATCTATATCAATCAGATTCGTTCCAGGTAAGGAACGATTACGCCTGAATGAATTTGATCACGATATTTTTAGAGTAGAAAAACTAAAATCCCTGTCAGGAGGAGGGGATTGGACTTCAGAAAATACAGTCTGAAGAATATCTGAAGTAAATGAAAAAATTATGCGATTGGTTTTTTTATATAGTGTGACTGAAATTCCCTGATTTTCCAGGTCGATTTGCCAGCCAATTGCCTTAACTATATTCTTACAGTCAATATTATGGTTATAATTAAATGCATCCTGCTGACCCATTTTCATTTCTACCAGCCATTCTACGACTGTTTCAGTCGGGTCTGCCTGCTTATTGGAGCTATTATCAAAATCGTCTCCTGTGTAATAGGAATTATAAGCCTCGCTCCACATGCTCATATTGAGAATTTGCAGTGCAAGTACCCAAACCACGAAAGTTTTCATCCATTTCAATGCAGAATTCCAATAATTTGCAAAAGTAAAGAAGGGGTTTGTTAAGATTGTTAATCTATGATGAATGAAATGTTAAGCAGGGGCATGCAACCTTAATCATTTATAATCTGTCAGGTTGGAAAAACCATTATGAACCGACTGTTTGCCGCCGTTTTCCTGCTGTCAGTTAGCCTGTTTTCCTGTTCAAAATCTGAACCTTCTGTAACAACTAATCCGGGTGGATTAAATAAATTGACAGGTCAGCAAGACAATGGACAATTTGGTGGTCAGTGGCAGTGGATCGGCACTTCCAGCGGACTTTTCAATACGATCCCCTTAGCTGATTCACCTGTAGTTTTGACATTGAATCCCGATAGTTCTTATGAAGTCACATTAAGCGGAAAAGTTTCACTACAGGGTAGCTTTTCGACTGATTCAAGTGCATTTTGGAATAATATTACTTTTAATAATATCACAGAACCTGCAGGCGATACGACCTCTGTTACCATTGGAAATGTAACAGAGCTCTATTTCAACTATTCACAGATCGGACGCCTGGTAATTTACCAAAATGATGAGATGACTATCTCAGGTGATACACTTACTTTATTAAGAACTCCTATTACGCCAGAAACACCCGTCACTTTATTTAAGAGAGTTGGTAATTGATTATGGGATATGAACTATGAGATATGGGATATGAGATATGAACTATGAGATATAGGCTATGAGATGTTTGTGTATCTCATAGTTCATATCTCATATCCCATATCTCATAGTTCATATCTCATACCCCTATTCTGATCTAAGACTAGTGACCGGGTTCGCGAGTGCTGCTCTGATGGACTGGAAACTTATAGTTATAAATGCAATGAATAAAGCCATTGATCCTGCCAATATAAAAATCCAAACACTCAGATTGATTCGATAGGCGAAATCATTCAGCCAGTTATTCATGAAGTACCAGGCGATGGGTGAAGCGAGCACAAGCGAAAGAATTACCAGTTTCAGAAAATCTTTAGATAACAATGTGACTATCTCGGAAACAGTTGCACCTAAAACCTTGCGTACTCCTATTTCCTTTCTGCGCTGAACAGCTGTAAAAGCAGCCAGACCGAATAAACCCATACAGGAAATAAAAATAGCAATCACCATGGCCGTTTTCATAATCTGATTTGTTTTTTGGTAACTATCATAGAATCTGGCAATCTGGTCGTCCAGGATTTTGTATTCAAATGGTTCACCCGGGTATACGGATTTCCACATTTTTGATATTTGTTCTATCGTGGATTGAAATTCTTTGGGATGGCTGCTTTGACTGTTTAGTCTGATAGCCATTGTTCTGCTCTGATCATTTGCAATGGTAATCGGCTTGATAGGATCATGTAGAGACTCAGAATGAAAATCGGCAAGAACACCCACGATGGGACGTTTAACATCCACTGGTCCGTTGGTGAAGCCGAAGTCCACTAACTTCCCTAATGCATCCTGAGGGTTTTTGAAGCCAAGACCTCTCGCGCATGTTTCATTTATTACCAGTTCCCTGATAGTATCGCTCTGGAAAATATTTCTCCCTGCAATGAGTTTTAGATTGTATAACGGAACATAATTTTCATCTGTGCCAAAAGCCTCTGTGTACATTTCTATATTATTATATGTAATACTTGTACCACCGTGACCCGAACCTGCAGGAGGTCCGTCATTCAGACTCACCATTTGTACATCTGTCAAACTCTTCAGCCGGTCTGCTAGTAGTTTCACCTGGCTTCTGGGGTAATGCCCATCTGTTTGGATATTTATAATTGCATCTTTTGTAAAACCCATATCCTGATTCAGCATAAAGCGAATCTGGTTACCAATGATCAGCGTTGCAATAATAAATACCAGCGAAATGGTGAATTGAAAAACGATCAAAGATTTTCGCAGGTAACCACCTTTGCTTACCTGGCGGGATCCCTCGCCTTTCAGACTGATGACGGGTAAATAACCTGATAAAACTCTGGCAGGATAGAATCCCGCCAGGAGAGAAGTTAACAGGATCAGAACAAAAAGGAAAAGAATTGTTATTGGGTTATAAATCCCTAAATCTATTCCGGGAGGTAGTAAGTCGCGAAAAAGATAGATCAAAGGTTTCATAACTATCACGGAAAGCACTCCGGCAAATAACGTAAGAAGGAAAATTTCACTGAGAAACTGTAGAACAATATTTATCCTGCTGCTCCCCAACACCTTTCTGATACCGATTTCCTTTGACCTCTCAACGGATTGTGCAGTGGAAAGATTGATGAAATTAATGGCAGCAATTATTAAAATGAAAGCCGCAATGGCCATTAATCCGTATAAAGTGGGTAAATGGGCCTGTCGGGAATAAGCATCTTTGTAATCTCCGTTGAAATGAATATCACTTAAAGGCTGAAGAAGGATTTTAGCCTGCTCATCAGGCTGCAATTTCATATGATCTTTCACAAGTTTAGTAAGCTGGGCATCTATTTGTCCAGGAGTCGATTGACCATTTAGCTTCGCGTATACCTGCGTTAAACTACTCCAGCCTCCCCAGTTATTCCAGTTTCCCTGATCTTTCAAAAAACTGTTTTGAATGGTGCTGTATGAAATAAAATCCCTGAATTTAAAATCAGTATTCTTATTCCAGTCTTTCACGATACCGGTTACAACCAATCCTAGTGAATCGTCGTAAATGATTGTCTTTCCCATGATCTGATCCAGCGGAATATTACCAAAGTATTTTCTGGCTTCGTTTTCACTGATCACGACCCGGAATGGTTCACTGAGCGCAGTTACCTGGTTTCCGGCCAACCAGTCGTATTTAAATATTTCAAAATACTGTGGTTCGGTCAGGATGACGGGAGATGGAACGCCAGGTTCATTTGACGGGAAGAATCGTTTGACAATCTTATTTCCTTCAGGGATCGCCACTTTTGGGAAGTAGATATGGAACATAGCTACTGTTTCCAAACCAGAAACAGATGCACGGATGATTTTTGCAGCAGGATCCGGTATGGTCGACATAGGATTATTTTTAGAAGCTCCATTTTGCAGATTTGTAACGATCCTGTAGATCCTGTCCTTATCCGGATGAAATGTATCGTAACTGAGTTCGAAAGCCGTCACGATATAAATTAACAGGCAGGCGCTGATGCCAATAGCAAGTCCCAGGGCATTTATAATTGCAAAAACTTTATTCCTGGCGACATTTCTGAAAGCGATTTTGAAATAATTCTTTAGCATGGTTGTCTTCCGTTTATTGGCTGATGAGAAAAAGGCTCAAATTCGCTTTAATGACTCCAAGAAAATGCCAGCATAGTAAAATATTGCAAATCAGTATTTTGAATTTGGCTATTTATTTGAGACTGTCCGGAATCGGTACACAGGTGTTCTATCCTGTGGCCATTAAATCTTTTGCCAGTATTCTAATGCGAGGACGTCTGCCTGACGGGGGAAAACCTTGGTGGTCAGTACGCGATGTACTTCTTCGTCTCCATCACCGCAGCAATCTGCCAGCACAGTCATGCGATAATCTTTGTCAGCCGCTTCGCGCACGGTTGATAACACAACACCGCTGGTAGCAATGCCGGTGAGTACCAGATGCTGAATACCGCCGGCTCTCAAAACAACTTCCAGATCACTGCCCGTAAATGCGCTCACGCGACGTTTTGTAACAATAATTTCTTCCGCCAGGGGTTGGACAAGCGGATGAATTTTCATCCATTCTTCCATATTTGCGGACATGATATTCTTATTCGCAGAGAAGCCTTTATTGTTCGAGCTGATTTCCGGCGCTCCCTTCCTGAATCCAACGACCACGTAGATGACGGGGATTTTTTTATCACGTGCATGATCAATGGCTTTTGCAACCTTGCTTAAAAGTTCTTTGGAGTCCGGCAACCTATTGACAATAGCCGTTTGCATGTCCATGATCAGTAAGGAAGTGTCCTGAGTATTCTGTTCCATATTTATTTTTATTATTATAAGTTATTAAATTCTTTCCATTACAACTTCTTCTGCTTCTTCCAGTTCAAGTACATTGTCTTTATTTAATTTATCTCTTCGCAGAAACTTAGCAAATACCACGGCGATGATCAGAGCTATTACGCCCTGGCAAAGAATCGTATCGGGTGCGCCGATTTGCTGGGAAATATAACCGACCAGCAGACTGCCCAGGGGTAACATTCCAAAATAAGCCAGAGCAATATAACTCATCACCCTGCCTCTCATATTTGCATCCGCCTCCACCTGAATGATCGTTATGCAGATAGTATTTTGAGACATGGTTCCAAACCCGGCGAATGCGGCAAAGATCATGGCAACAGGGAAATAAGAGATATGTGAAAAAAGGATCAATCCTGTACCCAAAACCGTTGTACTCATTAATAATAGTTTCTTCAGGTTGGTTCCTGTTTTCAGGGATGCAAGAAAGAAAGTTCCGCCAATTGCCCCCAGGCCAATGAAACTGAAGATGTAACCGAAAGTGGCGGCATTTCCATTAAAGATCACCTTCGCGAAAACTGGTAATAACGTGTCGTAAGGAAGTACGAGCAGGCTTACTGTTGTTAGCATGAGCAGTATAATTGAAATTGCAGGTGTATTCTTCAGGTATAAAAATCCATCAGACAGATCTGAAGTTATTTTATTCTTAACAGGTGATATATGGTACAATGGCAATTTCATCAACAGTAGAGAAATGATGACCGCCAGGAAACTAACGGCATTCAAAATAAAACATGCGCCTGCTCCATATTTCCCCAGAATGATGCCAGACAATGCCGGGCCGACTAACCTGGCCAGATTCACCATAGACGAATTAAGTGCCAGCGCATTGGGAAGGTCTGCTTTGTCGCGTACGAGCAAATGTATGAGTGGTTGCCGTGCAGGCACATCGAAGGAATTGATGATACCCAATATGGCACTCAGTGCAAGTATTGGCCAAACAGCATAATGGTTGGTAATGATTAATATTGCGAGTGATGCGGCCTGTAGCATGGAGGCTGTTTGTGTAAAAAGCAATATTCTGCGACGGCTGTAACGGTCTGATACGACTCCTCCGAATAAAGAAAAAAGGAATGAGGGAAATTGCGACGCGAATATCGTAAGTCCCAGCATGAAGGTGGAATGTGTTGCAGTATAAATAACCCAGATCACACCGGTGCGCTGCATCCATGTACCTATGAGGGATACCGACTGGCCTGTAAAAAACAATCTATAGTTGCGGTTGCCGAAAGCCCTGAATGTGTTTATTTTTTTGATTCTCTCTAATTTTTTTATTTGGATTCTGCGAGTTTATTTAAAACCGGTAATAATTTTATAAGCAGATCTTTTTCTTTTGTTGACAGATTAATCTCTATGACTCTGCTAAGCCATTCATCCTTGTCGTATTTGGCTTTGTCTACCATTTTCATTCCCGGTGTGGTAAGAGAAATATATACTTTACGTTTATCGTCTTTGGATGGAGACCGCCTGATGATGCCCTGCTCTTCCATTTTTTTAAGGATCTGCGACATGGATTGCGTTTTCACCCTGGTCAAAGCAGCGAGTTCGGTGGGCAACAGGGGGGCAGAGCGCACCAGATGTCCTATCGTTTCCAGTTCAGTCATGGAGAAAGTGTTTACAGAATGCATCTGCCTGCGCAATCCTTTATGCAGGGCAGAAATAACCGTCCTCAATGAAGAAGACAATTCTTTTGTATTCATGTATATCGTTTATCTTGGTTTATTAACTTGTTAGTTTACCTTACAAATATAGTACAAATACTGAATGTTTTTTTAGAAAGATATTCAGGAGCCTGAAGTATTAGCCGGGAAGGAATGTTAAAAGCTGCTCCCTATGGACATTTCGGATGAATCTTTGAAAATGGATGCAGTATGAATTTTCTTCGCCTGGCTGGTGGTAGAAAGAAGTGATGAGGCTAAAAATAAAACAGGGTTCCAGTTTACACTGAAACCCTTGTCTGAATTGAGTGGGAGCACACGGGTTCGAACCGCGGACCCTCTGCTTGTAAGGCAGATGCTCTGAACCAGCTGAGCTATGCTCCCTTTTTAGGACTGCAAAGATAAGGTCTAAATAGTTTCTGCAAAATAAATTCCCTGTATATTTGCAACTCGAATTTTGACTCCGTAGCTCAGTTGGTAGAGCAAAAGACTCTTAATCTTTGGGTCCTCGGTTCGAGCCCGAGCGGGGTCACTTAACGAAACAACCTAATTTAGGATGTTTCGTTTTTTTATGCCAATAGACTATACTAACCAATAAGTTAAGATACTCTGGTTGATGGTTCGATTACTGACGATAAATTGCTCCATCCTTTAATGGATGAAAGGCTAAAATGAGCTGAAAGTTAATATGGGCCTACGTTTTTAATAGGTTCGATTTCCCATTAAGGTGTTTATCTTTTTATTTGCTTTGTGTTTGTTATCGTTCTGGGCAATATGGTAAAGAAAATTCAGTTTAATAGCAGCTTCAAAGTCATCTGCTTCAATATTGTTTTTGGTCAAAATCTCCGCCGTCTGTTTTAACGAAATATTTCTAAATCTAAAATTAGTATTGTCAGAAAGTATGTTATTTCTGAAAAGCAATAGTTAACCTAACAAATAATAAATTATAGAAGGGAATTGACCTTACAGTCTAATTTTCAATTGTACGCTTCGCATTACTTAAAGTAAGGTTGCATCTCTTTTACCGAAGGAACAATGTTGATGTAAAATGCCACAATCGCATTTGGATCGTTTGGGTTATCATTCCACCCGGTAAAAACCACTAATATATCCATAGATCTCCAAAAAAATATAAGTTGGCCGCCATAGCCAGTTGCCCAGGGAATATCAGTTTTGTATTGACGTTGTATAAGTAGGTCGGTCCAAAATTGAAAACCATAACCACGAGGTACATTGGGACTTTCCGATGGCCTGGAAACCTCAGCACTTAATGATTGGTTTACCCAATCACTGTCTAAAATCTGTGTGTTGCCCCATTTGCCATTGTTCATATATAATAACCCGAATTTGGCCAAATCTCTCGACCTTAATCTAAGGCCCCATGCGGCAGCGGGCAGCTGATCATTATTAGGCATATGGCGCCATTCATACTTGCTGATGCCTAAAGGAGCAAACAAATTCTTCGCGGCATATTTATCAAGTCTTTCGCCCGTAGCTTTCCATATAATCTCTCCCAAAAGTTGTGTGTTGCCGCTGCTATAATTCCAGACTGTACCTGGTGCAGATGTAAGTTTTAAGTTCAAAATAAAAGTGACCGGGTTTTTACTCGCCCTCATTTGAAAGTAACTGTTTTTAGGATCACTGTAATCAGTTTCATCCCATTTTAACCCGCTGGTCATGGTTAACAGGTTCCGGATTGTTATTTTTCTTTTAGCCGAATCGAAACAGTTTGCATATTCTTTGAAGTATGGAAATATCGGATCATCAATGCTTCTGATAAAACCTTGTTTGATGGCAATACCAATGCAGGCCGAGGTGAAACTTTTTGAAATGCTCCTGCAATCATGCAGATCATCGATCGTGTGATTTACATAACCCACAGGTGTTGCATCATCAACATCTTCGCCAGCAAAATAATTTTCATAAATGAGTTTGCCATGCCTGAGGATGAGCATGCTATGAATATTTGGATATTTATCAGCCAGTATAAGTTTGGTAAGTGTTACAATCTTACCGGTATCTACCCCTTCGTCATACATCGGTGCAACTGGCAACCCATCATCATGCTGCGCAGGTTGCACATATGAATAAGAAGTGGATCGGTGATGGGAATGATCGCTGATCAATACAGAGGATGCCAAAACGAAAGCTAAAAAAACGCGTGTTGCTTTTGTCATTTATTTTTTTCAGTTAAACCAGCTCCCAGAATTCACCATCAGGTTAACCCGGTGACTTTAATTGACAGTCAATGCGAAAAAAACATGCCATATTGCATTTAATTGACAACCATTGCCTTTTATCCTTTGGTTAAAAAAAATAGTGCTTGTTTTCGATACAGTGTATGTATGAAAAAAGTGAGTTTCTACTGGCAATTGGGCAATTGGTCCGGATTGAAAAAACAATAAGATAACTTAGGCAGAGAGTGAAGCTAAAAGTCTTAAATCACTTAAAAACCAGTTCGACATCAGCCCGATAAGGGTCACTTAAGGAAATGATCAATTAAGATCATTTCCTTTTTTGTTTTATATAACTTCCTGGAAACATGATAATTGTTCCTCTATTTTTCACATCAATAAGCGGTTGGAGAATTTCGAAATAATATTCCATATCATTATTGTTTGATACGGTGCCTTTCACAAATGGCGCAACCGCTCCGGCGCATTACCTGATTTCCCTTGTCATTTTCGCGGTCAATCGTCGAGAGGAGTAGACTGATTATTTTATTTCGAACTTCGTAGCTTTGCAGCATTTAATAACACAGATAAAATAATTTACCATGTCAGCGAAGGATGATAAGATGAACCAGTTTGTTTCTGCCATGTTGAGCCTGACCAGTGCAATAAAAGGAGAGTCGGAGAATTGTTGTCAGTTATGCGGAGATGTCAATGAAAAGGAACTAATGATAATCGTCTTTGTAGGACAGAATAAAAGTGTCAAAATGAGCGAGATAGCAGATAATCTAAAAGCGCCATTAAGCACGCTAACAAGTATTGCAGATAAACTTGTTGCAAATAAGTTCCTGGTGCGTCATAACTCTGATGAAGACAGGCGCGTGGTTAAGGTTGGTCTTGGTGTAAAAGGTCTGGAATCTTACGAAACGTTTTTAACACGAAGGAAATCAAGGACAAAAAAAGTCCTTTCCCGCTTTAACGAGAAAGAGCATAATACATTGATCAACTACATCAGTAAACTTGCTGACGCAATAGTGGCTTAAAAATAAAGGGCAAAAAAATTTAGTTATTAATTACGAATGTCGTAATATTGCACTATCGAATTAAAATGTGTTAAAGCACGTCTTTCTGCATTGAACAATTAACTCATCAAATTCTTAAACACATAACTTATATAACTACTTAATTAAAGGATAAAAAAATGAACGAAAGCATATTAATAACCGGAGCAAATATTGGGCTTGGCAAAGAGACTGCCCGCCAGTTAGCATTGAGAAAAGAAACAAAAAAGGTAATTCTTTTCTGCAGAAATCAAGCGAAAGCCGAGGCAGCAAAAAAAGACCTTGAAGCGGAAACGGGAAAAAAGATTTTTGAAATTATTATTGGGGATGTTGCTGATGCAGATTCTGTAAGAAAAGCAGTAGAAAAAATAAAGGAACCTATTGATGCAGTAATTTTAAATGCAGGTGGAATGGTTGGGAAAACGGCTGCGAAAATTACGCCTTCCGGTATGAATGAACTTAGCTGCTACGAATATTTTAGGTCATGTAATTTTAGTGGAGGAATTAATTAAACATGATAAGTTAAAAAAAGCAGTACTATCAGTCAGTGCGGAAGCTGTACCGGGAGTAAAGATGCTCGGAATGAAACCGGTTGCCATGAAGACTTCTTCTGTAGATGAGTTTGCTGCTGTTCTTGATGGATCATATTTTGGTAATAAATTTGATGTAACTCAAGCATACGGATATGTCAAATATGCAGCAACCATGTGGACCTTATCAATGGCAAGAAAATATCCTGACCTCAAATTTGTTGTTATGAGTCCCGGGAACACAAAGGGAACTCAGGCACCAAATAATCTTCCCCCGGCAATGAAATTTATGTTGAAGTATTTTATGATGCCTGTTGTATTCCCATTGATAGGGGGAATGGTGCATAAGTTGGAAGTAGGTGCAAAACGCTTTGTAGATGGCATTTCGGATGAGCGATATAAAAGTGGCATTTTTTATGCAAGTAAAGAGGGTAAGTTATCAGGGGACGTGGTTGACCAGAGCACTTTTTATACTGATTTGAAAAATACTACATTTCAAGATAACGCCGATAAAGCAATTCACCGTTTTATAAAATAATAGTTCGCAGGCATAGCTAAGAAATTCGAAAATAGTTAAATCCATAAACCCATAGTCGCCCTAATTGTAATCAGGCTCTTTGGCTATTTAAACGATTTCATATTTCAAATTCCATTCTTTTATTTTTTCTAAAATTGGTAAAAAAGCCAAGCCTTTTTCAGACAACTTATATTCTACCCTTGGTGGTAATTCCTTATAGGCCCATCTTTCCAATAATCCATCTTCTTCCAATTCTTTTAAGTTGTTCGGTTAATACTTTCCTGGATATTATCGGAATAATGGCATCCAACTGACCAAATCGAATAGTGTGGGTGCCAATAACATTTATAATTATTGGTTTCCATTTGTTGCCAATTGTGCCAATAGCCCTTGTAAATGGGCAATTTGAATTGCAAAATTTGTCGTCTCTCATTTTTTTTTAATGTTTTAGTAGTTACCCAATAGGTAACCAGAATAAACCATAATGGTTACAAATATAAACTATTGAAAGTACCTTTGTGAAACAAATATAAAATAAATGACAATGAGTAAATTAAAAAACAAAGTAGCAGTTATTACAGGTGGTAATAGTGGCATTGGGTTTGGCATTGCCCAAGAATTTAAAAATGAAGGTGCTAAAGGAGTTATTGTCGGCAGAAATCAGAAAACCTTAGATAGTTCTGTGGCTCAACTTGGAGATAATTTTATAGCCATAAATGCCGATGTAACCAACCTTGCCGACTTGGAAAGAGTGTTTAAAGAAACATCTGAAAAATTTGGTAAAATAGATGTGATTGTTGCCAACGCAGGTGGTGGAGCTGTAGGAACTGTGGCAAATCTTGGCGAAGCCGACTATGACAAGGCAATGGATTTAAACCTGAAAAGTGTTTACTTCACTGTTCAGAAAGCACTGCCCTATATGAATGATGGTGGCTTCTATTATTCTTAATCGGGTCAAATGCAGCACATCGGGCATATCCGAATTTTACGCTTTATGGGGCTGCAAAAGCGGCTGTGATCTTTTTTGCAAAAGCATTTTCAAGCGACCTTTTAGGCAGAAAAATCAGAGTAAATGTAATAACACCAGGCACAACAGATACACCAGCATTTGAAAAGTTTGTTCCCGCAGAACAAATTGAAGCTATAAAAAAACACTTTGCAAGTGAAATGCCAATAGGCAGAATTGGGCAACCATCTGACATTGGTAAAACAGCGGTTTTCTTAGCCTCTGATGATTCTTCGTTTATGCTTGGTGCTGAACTTCTTGTTGATGGTGGTATGACCTATTTGGCTAAGTAATTGAACGCCGGGTCAGATTTATAACCCGTGTCTTTAAATATTTAAAATAATTTTCAAAATGAGTAAATCAGAAAACAAATCAGCGAGCTACGCAATTATCGGCTTCGGCAAAATCGGCCAGGCCCTAGCCAGGGCGTTTGCCCGCAAGGGCATCAAAGTATCCGTTGCAACCACACGCGACCCGGAAAGCTTTGCATCCGCCGCGGCCGCGATCGGACCCGAAATTATTCCCACAACACTGGCGGAAGCCGTCAAGGCGGACATCATCTTTTTGGCTGTGCGTTTTGAATCGCACCCGGATGTCGCGAAGGCGCTGCCAACTGGCAGGGGAAGACCATCGTCGATGTGACCAATGCCTATGGCGTGCCGCTTGAGCAACTGAGGGGACAGCCTTCCGCAAAGGTCGTTGCGCAAGCCTTCACTGGCGGGAAACTGGTTAAGGGCTTCAACCATTTGGGCGCTGCCATTCTTGATCAGGATCCGGCCGTACATGGTGGCAGGAGAGTCGTGTTCCTGGCAAGCGACGATGACGGCGCAGCAGCGGAGATTGGTGCGCTTGCGGAAAATCTCGGTTTTTCACCCATCAAACTTGGCGGGCTTTCGGAAGGTGGGCTGCTTGTGCAGGCGCATGGAAATAGCTGGGGTAAACTCATCTTTAAGGACCTGGTAAAATTCGTAACTGAATAAATAAATAATAGAAACAATGAGTAAATTAAATAACAAAGTAGCGGTAGTTACCGGTGCTTCAAAAGGAATAGGTGCATCTATCGCTAAACACTTTGCGGCAGCAGGGCAAAGGTTGTTGTAAATTATGCTTCAAGCAAAGAAGGCGCAGACAGAGTGGTTAAAGCGATAACCGACAATGGCGGCATAGCCATTGCAGTAAAGGCAGATGTATCGAAAGAAGCCGATGTAATAAGGCTGTTTGAAGAAACAAAGAAGGCTTTTGGCACGTTGGATATTTTGGTAAACAACGCGGTCTATCAGGGATATGCACCTATTGAACAGGTATCGGTAGAAACTTTTCATCAGAGTTTCAATGTCAATGTTTTGGGTCCTATACTTACCATCCAGGCAGCTTTGAAATTGTTTGGCGATAAAGGCGGCAATATCATCAATATCAGTTCGGGTGCAAGCAAAATGCCTCTTCCGGAGCTTCGTTGTATTCTGCAACTAAAGCGGCATTAGATGCCATCACGATTTCTTTGTCAAAAGAACTGGGTGCAAAAAACGTTCGTATCAATTCTATTTTACCGGGCGCTACGGAAACAGAAGGTGCATTCAGTGCGGGTGTAACACCTGGCAGTGAGTATGAAAAAATGTTTATTGCCCATACACCGCTTGGTCGTAGAGGTCAGCCTGGAGATATTGCAAAAGCCGTCGTATTTCTTGCTTCCGATGATGCAGCCTGGATCACGGGAGAGCAGATTTCCGTTTCGGGTGGTATGTATGGTTTTTAAATTAAAGGTCTGAAAAAAATGAAAGACACCAGGATGGAATTATTGCTTGACGATGGTTTCACCAACTACGTGCTAAAATAATTGTTTCAAAAGTATAAGTTTCTTTCAAATCCCTATTTCTTCCTGAAGCGGGGATTGTTAGTTGCTTGAAATAACTTTAATTTAGGCGCAAAGAGATGCTAGCAATTTTAAATCACTTAAAAAGCGGTTCGACATCAGCCCAGTCAAGGTCACTTAAGGAAATGATCAATTAAGATCATTTCCTTTTTTGTTTTATATAACTTCCTGGAAACATAATTGTTCCTCTATTTTTCACCTCAATAAGCGGTTGGAGAATTTCGAAATATCATACTATCTCACTATTGTTTGATAAAGAAACGTTCTTAAACAGCTGTAAAATCAATTTTTGGTTCGATTTACGTTCAAGGTCTATTATATTTTGGAGTCGCTTAATTCCATGTTGCCTTCAGATTATTTTTGTCGTTCGTTTTTAGTGTGTATTCGTTCCTATTTTAAAGATCGACGATTCTTGAAAAAGCCCCTATGATTTAAACTGCCTTAACAAACAAAGATTCGATAACAGCAAGAGAAAATAATCGTATAGTTTTTACTTTGATACCCCGGCACCCAGATAATTGAAGTCGTTATTTAGTTCCTTGGCAAGGCCGTCCCAATTCTTTTCAGGTGTAATGGACATCAGTTTAAATCGCATATCTATCAGATAACTGGTATAATTCCTTCTAAGGTCAATCATATCAACCCGCGGTTTTTCGAAATCCGGACGGGTCGCAGCATAAGGTCTTATAGCAGTAATGTATTTATAGTTAAGGTCCAGAAATCCATCGGTGAGGGCGTTTCCCTTGACCAGATACTGATCTACATATGTCCTGGCTTTCACTTTTCCGGCAGAATCCGGAATGCGATCGTTACATGCCTTTAATAACCTGTCATGTAATTTTTTATTTTCCGCAAGGAGATCTTTACGAATTTTCGCTTTGGCAGGTAGTTTTAATACTTTATTCATAATGCTGTCCCATTCGTTCGGATGGATGAGCGACTTTATTTTAATTTCTGAATTAATATATGACTCCTGTAAGCCTTTCAGACTATCATAAAAATTGGTATACTCCGCATTGAACTGAGCGATGGTTGATGCGCGATTCATATTGAGTGATTCCAGTTTTTTACCGAAACTTCTTTTGGTTTCTTTCTGAAACTTTTCCTCGTTTTTTCCCACTTGTTTGAGGATAATATCTATTTGATCTCTCCGGCCCTTATCTAGCAACGTATTCACTTACATTCTTCTTCAGGTTTGGATTGAGCAGAAAAGTCTGATTAGAACCACCAAGAAAAAGATAAGCGATTAATAAACCGATTAACATACTATGATTTTTTTTAAGTGATTACTTACACGCTAAGCCGGTCTAAATGTAAGTCTATTCAGGACTCTTTTCCCTAATTCATAAACTCTTCCGGTAATTATTGAAATCAGATTTGATATCTGGTCCGTTTTACAGTTAAACGCCCGGAGCAACTAAAGAATCCAACTGGTTACCTGCACCCAAAGGTAATTTCATTGTATTCTTACGCCTATACTGGCCGGAATCGGCGGCACTTGAAGGTAAATGGACACAGCCCCCAATGAAAAAGATTTAAGAGTCTGATGATTTTGCGTCAGATGTATTTTTACATAATAAGACTAACATTCATGTATATGAAAATAAAAAGAAAACTGTTAGCGATTGTTCAGGCTATCTTGCTCTTATCATTTTCTTTATGGACAAAAGGGCAATGCGTTCCAATTGAATCTGCAACGCTGCATGGAAATGAATTGATTAAAACCGAATTTGGGGACATTCATTTAAACGAGACTTATCTCACCAAGGAATCCATTACGAAGCTGAACGAGGAATTGGAGCTTGAGCGAGCCATTAGTATATATCAATGGTCAATTCCGCTAACAACATTTGGTATGTGGTATAACGCCCACCACGATGTTTATGGAGGCACGGATCTGGATTTTGTGGAATATGTTTCCTTCAATGAAAAGTCCGGAATTGTTACTGCCAACTCAAATACTCCCTATGTAATTTCATGGGGAGACCTTTCCAGAACAGGCCCGGTCATTATGAATTACCCGGCCGGTCCTTCAGCCGGAGGCGTAGCCAATTTTTTCCAATTGTCCATAGGAGATCTTGGTTTAGTCGGAGCCGATAAAGGGAAAGGTGGTAAATACCTGATTGTGCCGCCAGGATATGATAAATCAAAATTAAATACTACCGGATACTTTGTGCTAAACGCAACTACAAATAAAATAATGATTGGTACGAGATTTTTATCAGCCGATGAAGCAGTCAACCAAAAGATGAAACAGACATTTCTGGTGGGTAAATATGGCGAACCTATGAAAGCTGCAAAATTTATTTCTAATACAACAAAAGTTTTGTCGGTTATCCCTTCAGAGGGCTAAAATATTTTGAATTACTTCACCAGGTTATTCAAAACGAACCTGAAAACGATGTCGATAAAATTTTCTATACCTATATGAAATACCTGGGTATCGAAAAAGGGAAACCTTTTAATCCAACAGAAAAGCAAAAAGCCATTTTTGCAGAAGGCGCTAATCTGGGTGAACTCATGTGCCGTGCTAACCAAATTATCCCAAGACAGGATTCTCCCTATTATAGGAATACGACTGGTATCGCTTATTGACCAATTTCCCAATAACCATTTTCAATAAGTAGTTCTACTTTTTAGATGAGAGTAATGAGTATTTCTATGAAGCGGTCGTTGTAGAAGAGAGAGCATTGGAAATGCCTGATTGATCATCCATGAAATTCATTATGGGAATGCACAGAAATTAAAAAAATATCTGGCTGCGCATATACTGTTCACATTGCAAAAGTTGAAGGAATGGTATTTGAAAGTGAAGCTAAAAGTTTTAAATCACTTATAAAATGGTTCGATATAAGCCCGATGAGTCACAAAGACTTTTCGACGAAGTCGATGAGGCGAAATGTCTTTTGGTACCTTGAATGAGTTTGAATGATCTTCCGGGCGAAGCGAGGAAAATCCAATCCGGTTCACATTAAAACCCTTACCAGGTAAGGGTTTAGTTGTTTTTTAAACCCAATCTTTGAAACATCAGGTCATAAAATTTCAATTAAGTCTTGAAACCAACAGC
>CAVWUD010000044.1:0-26443 GCA_963757975.1 uncultured Bacteroidota bacterium | reverse complement strand
GGATCACGAATGTATAATCCTCCAATATCGGGAGATTTCAGCTCGGCTTACCAGGACTTGGCAATATCGAATCATACCCATTTACAACAAGCCAATGACGATCACCATGTACCCAAAGCAATACACGGAACCCGATCCTTCGATAAAACATCGGCCATTCTTTTTGCAATTGTAATTTGATTGACTGATTTACGAATTTCAAATTCATTTTCAAAAGCCGGTAGCCGATATTCATTCAATACATTTTTCAAACCATCCGGGCTGGAAGCCCATTTCCATTTCTTTCTTGGGTCAATCGTTTTGTATTCATGTATTATCTTATAAAGTTGACGCTGCGTAAAATTCTCCGCTCCAATGAAATCTAATATCATTTTAGCACATGCAGGTCCGCAATAATGATTGTTGGTTTGATAGGACGGTCCTGATTGATATCGTGTGGGGTATGTAATTGACCATGGATTCGATTTATTAAAAATGATAAAAGTTTATAACCGTCTGCTTCGGGTTTCGAAACTCAAAAAAGGACGATTGTTATTTGACAAAGAAGATCTTTTCCTGATAACATGAAACCATCTGTAGCTCAAAAAAACAACGCCCCATAGCATCAACAGTGCAGCCACGTCTTCTTTCCAGGAGAAACTCTTATGGATTAAAATTTCTTCGTCTTTACCCAGCAATATGGTAGCAGCCCAGAAATAAGGTAACTGGTACTTTTTTGAGGACGATCGAATAAACTCTAATTTGGCCTTCTGCAGAGCGATGTCTATCGGCATATGATCGGCCAGGTTAGTATAAAAAAGTTCTGTGATCCGATAGGTAGAATTTTCATCAACGGACCATAAATTACTAATGGATGAATGGTACCCAACGCGGCAAATCCCCGATTAAAACTGAAAACTCCCTCGCCCTTGTATAACTTCCCAGATCCTGTTTCGCATGCCGACAAATACGATCAGACGGGTAGCTGGCTTTCTTCTCCTTTCAGATCTTGATAAATCCAATGAACTATCCGAAAAATATATCACCGGCTCTCCGTTTTTGCCGGAATCTATTGCATGTGTATACAATTGAATTATCCTATATCCTGAAAACTGCTTCAAAAATCCTGATTTGGATGCATCCCAAATATCTGATTACTACTGTTTGCAAAGAATGATTTAATGACTGATAAAGACTGATTGCTACCTTTCAATTCGGGTAATTGAAAACTGGCTGGATAATAAACAGGTGCAATTCCCAGAAAATTTCGGTGCTGCCACCGTTGCATTCATATCGTACTGACTCATCAGGTACTTTGCTGAAAATGTATAACTGACAGAATAATCATTCAAGAAATAATCCGGGGTACCGGTTTTATTTGTGATTAGGGCTTCAAAAGGAAAATATTGTCCGTCAGGCGAAATAATTACACGTCCTTTTCGGTAGCCTTGCATTGAAAAATATCATTTCATACAATGACCTGGAAACCTGAGTATAGTCAGAATATTGACTATTTAAAATAGTAGCGTTTGAAATATAATTCATATATATCCGTGACAAACTATCAAAAGCTTTTTTATCAAGTTTATGAAAGATCGACTTACCTGCAGTAATTAAAAAAATATACGCCGAACTATCTTCCTGAGAAAATTTCCAATAGCGACTGGTGATTAGCTATAATAGCTTTCTGTACATCTGATATAGTGGGAACTCCTGAAATAATAAAGTTTTGGAAATACAATGGATCCTGATTCTTTATGACCTGGAAAAGTGGATCCAGTTACCTCCTGGAATCCAATAATTCAGTTTGTATTTCGTTGTATCGTGTTAAATTGTTATCCAACCCATCCGATATTTTTGTCAGTTGAATAATCTTTTTTTGATTTGCGATATCTTCTGAATATTTTCTTCTCCTATCCAACGTTGTTCATTTAACTGATCATTCAATAGAACGGCCCTGCTTTTTTCAAAAAAATAAAATGCATCCGAATAATTATTATAAGAATAGCAGGCATCGATGGCATGTTCATACAGTCGCCTGCTATCGCTTCTCCAAAACAACTTTGATTGCATATCTGATTGTTCAGTCTTAATTCGATCCAGCAGCCGATCAGTAATCTTATAGATTCTTACGGCTTCTGACGAAGCAATTTTTTTTCCCGACTGCTTAAAAAGCTGGAGATATGCGTCGGCTTCGTCCAATAAAAGGCCAGTGAGATATCCAATCTTCTTTTGACTGGCAAATTCATTATATGGAATCGTCAATAACTCTTCTTCACGTATCCCTGGTTTAATCTGATCAAAAGCAAATTGATAGTATATAAAAGCAGAATCAAAAAAACCCTTTTTCACATAGGCAGTTCCAATATTAGCCATTATGTTTAAAGTTTCCACAGTCGTTTAATTCAAGTCGCAGGTTGTCATTGTTTTTTAATGCAATTGCTTTTCTGAAATAATAAAGTGCCCTATCAGGATTATGTACATGTTTGAGATATATGATTCCCCCGATATTGTTTAAGATGCCCTTGCAACTTGATATTAAGTCCTTCCTTATATGCCTTTAAATAAGATTCATTAAAAAATCTGAGTGCTTCTTCAAAATTGCCACGGGCTACCTGTACCATCGCCATTTGCTCCAAAATTGTTCCCAAATCATAATTGAGATTAAATCTGCTTCGGTCTTTCAATTTCTCATCCAGCAGGTTTTCAGCTGCAGCATAATTATGTAAGGTAAGCTGTGCATTCACAATCCAGATCAGACTGCTTGATACATAATCCATACCGTCATTGAATTCTTCCGGACCTTTACTTTGAGCATATTGTTTCCCTGAAATTTCACAAATTGTGGCGTACTGAATACAACGATTATAATCCCCTATATCGAATAAATATTCCACCTTATTATAAAGGGCCGCTAAATAAAAGAGATTAGGATTTTCCTTCTGCTGGCAGTCGATATGCAACTATCAATAGCCTCCATCATTTCGGAAACCCTGCCAAGTGAATCATAAGACTGATACAATCTGAAATAGTTTTTTACGAGGTCGTCAGGATTCACA
This sequence comes from uncultured Bacteroidota bacterium, assembly GCA_963757975.1. Classification (GTDB taxonomy): domain Bacteria; phylum Bacteroidota; class Bacteroidia; order Chitinophagales; family Chitinophagaceae; genus Puia. Next base: position 23,405 of record CAVWUD010000044.1, on the reverse strand, counting down.
TTGAGTTTAACTGCTTTATCTGAAATAATTGAAATAGCCTTTTTATATTGCAAAACAGATTTTACGAATTCCCCCTGTTTAGAATACAATTCCCCTGTTCTCGATAATAAAAATGCATAAGAAGAATCATGGGGATACGTATGCGAATTCATAGCCTTCTCTAGGTTTAATAGCAGTTTTAATTCTTCAACCGGGTATTTTTTTAACGAGTCGTGAATGAAAAGAAGCCTGTTCTTTAATGAATCACTGCCTTCGCTTTGACAGTAAGACATCAAATAAAAAGTCAAACTGAAACAAATCAAGGTCAATTTGTTCAACATGGCGTGCTTAAATAAAAATCCAACCTGACGGCAGATGTTCGTTTTCCTGCTTTATGGTTGTGGTGGTGTTTTTGGAGTAATTATGCTATCGCCAGTACCGGGATCCATCCCCACTACTACTGCGGATGGAGAAAGATAGGCAACCAACGAAAAGGAATTTTTCTTTTCTTTAAGAGGTTTCCACTTCACTGTACTTAATGTATACTGTTTGTCACTGGTCTTACCTTTATTTCGTCTTTTAAGAACGACTTTCCAAATATTTTCTTAGTTCTTCCAATTTTGCCTTTTTATCAGCGGCGATCTTTTGTTTATCGGAACTGCGAAAGCTATAGTTTTTAGTCCAGGGTGTCAGCCAATCTACTTGTGCCATAAAGAAAGATTTAAGGGTGATTTAATAGTATTATCAAAAATATTCCTGATCGAAGATTTAAATATAAAAATTGCAGTTCTCCCTTTTATGGTTGTTTTGGCGTTTTTGGAGTAATTATACTGTCACCTCCTCCTGGTCCTGGTTTCTTTTTCGGTTTCTCAATAGCAGATGGAGATAGATAGGCAACCAGCCTAAACACGTGTTTGTTTTCTTTAAGAGGTTTCCACTTCACTGTAGTTAATGTATGTTGCTTGTCGCTGGTCTTACCCTTATTCCGTCTTTTTAAGCACGTTTTCCAAATATTTTTTGAGCTCTTCAAATTTTGCCTTTTTATTCGCCGCATTTTTTTTTTCATCTTGACTGCGAAAACTATAACTTTTTTTCCAGGGTATCAACCAATCTACTTGATGTGCCATAACATACGATTTAGAGGTGATTCGATAGTATTATAAAAAAGTTACCAATAAATGATTTGAACAAATAAGTACTGAGTACGGAATGGGGCAGCTTAAACAGGAACGGAAAACGAGCGAACTAGTAACTTTTATGATCTATCGTATTCCCACAGGCACAGGGAAACAACTCCTGCCAATTATTTTTTGGACTTGAGAATTTAACAGGGATTAGCAACAAACTTGTTCGGGAGCCGCTTTCTAAAGATAAATAAACGGAAGGTAATTTCCACGAACCTCCTTTTGCACGTTTTACTAATAAGAAGGAAGGTTATCTGAAGTCCGTTTTCTCAAAATGAACGGCCTTCGGGCGCTGGCCGGTGGGTATTCGTTTCCTCCGGCAATCGTACTGAAGTGAATAATTTTAAATAACTTGGATCTGTAATAAATTCAGTTTTTATGCTGCAAAGAATGCAATCCGTCTGGCTCCTGCTGGCTGCCGTTTGTGCGGTTCTGACGATTAAGTTTTCCTTTTACAGCGGGAATATTGAAGTGCCGGGACAGCCGGTGAGTTTTCAATACCTGACGGCTACATTCAGCATCTGGATCCTGATCGTGACGATCGCCATAACCTGTATCGCCGCCATAGACATCTTTCTATATAAAAACAGGAAACTACAGGGCCGGCTGGCCATCCTGGGTATACTTCTTTCATTCCTGAATATCTTTCTTTACTTAAAAGAAATCCACCGGTTCGTTGAAAACCAGGGTAGCCACACCATATCATCCGTTTTCGTGTTTGTAATTCCCATTCTCTTTTTTCTTGCCTGCAGGGGCATTTACAGGGACCAGAAACTGGTAAAAAGCCTAGACAGGCTGAGGTAGACGCTCCAAATGAAATTGTATGTCCTTCCCCTTCGCGGATTTCATTGATACTGGGAACTTTCAGCGTTGCCGTATCGGGCGCCTTTGCCACTATGTAAAAGAGACTGGACCCCTTTGGCGTGCTGATTCTTGCATTCATTACCTCCATTTGGGGGCGGCACGGTCCGTGATCTTCTCATTGGCGATACACCCGTTGCCTGGCTTCAATATCCGTCTATTGCATGGGTAATTATAGCGGGAGCGGCCGGTGCGCTTTTTTTTGGCCGCCGGCTGCAAAAAGATTCAATCCCTGCTAACCTCTTTTGATGCCCTGGCCCTGGGTCTTTTTACAGTTATCGGTATTCACAAAGGCCTTTTACATGACCTGAATCCGGGCGTTTGTATCGCTCTGGGAACTATGACCGGTTGGTTCGGGGGCGTAATACGCGATATTGTACTGAATAAAGTGCCCCTTATTTTTCAGAAGGATTCTATGCATCCACTTCGATTCTGGGAGGTATTGCTTATTTTCTGTTAATCCATTTAACTATTCCGGACACTATGGCCGCTACAATTTCCATTGTTTTGATATTTGCTACCCGGATGCCCGGCACGCGATAGCGGTGGCATTTGCCGGTCTGGTATCAATCAAAATAAGGTTGATACATTTTGCTTATATAAAAAAACTTAAATTTGAATCACTAACTTTTTGATAACCCATTAAATATTCTCATTATGGCAAAGTCAGCTAAAAAAGCAGCTAAGAAAAAATCAGCACCAAAAAAAGCAGCCAAGAAAAAAGCAGCACCAAAAAAAGCAGCTAAAAAAGTTGCAAAGAAAGCAGCAAAAAAAGCAGCTCCCAAAAAAACAGCTAAGAAAAAATCAGCCCGGAAACCAAATGCGGCTTTCATGACACCGCTGAGTGTTAGTGATGCCCTGGCAAAAGTTGTGGGGAACAAACCATTGCCCAGAACTGAAATCGTGAAAAAAATCTGGGTATACATTAAGAAAAACGACCTGCAGGATAAGCAAAACAAACGCATGATCAATGCAGATGCAAATCTGAAACCTATTTTTGTTAAGGATCAGATATCCATGTTTGAAATGGCAGGTGCCCTGAACAAACATGTGAAATAAATTTCACCTTTATTATTTCATCATTTCGTTTATAGTTGTTGCGGCGGTAAGATTTTTACCGCCGTAAAACAACTATTTACCGGTTTATTCCGGTTGATCACCTAAGACGCTTTGTCAACACGTAAACATGATTCTATTTTTGGTCATCAAAATAGAATTATGGAATACGCACTCACATTTCAGACTCCCCCTACAGACTGGATAAATATATTTATAGAAACCATCTGTGCATGGTGGAATAAAATGACCGGTCCGAAAAAAGAAAATTATTTTCTCATTGATTAGCTTTTACGAACTCCCCCTTTGTGGTATTTGAAATAGATACCGTGTTTTTACCTTTGGAAAAATGGGGAATTCATATTTAACTTTGTACCATTCACTGCGCGGTAAACTGGGCGAACAGGAAACCGTGGAACTGGTGGAATTTATTCACTCGGAAGTTGAAGCTGATATGGAAACGGTAAAGGCAAATCTGGATGTCAAAACAAGTGTCTTTCTTACAAAAGAAGACAAGGTCGATTTGATAGACAGAATGGATGTTACCAAAACTGATCTGATTGACAGAATGGATGTTACCAAAACTGATCTGATTGATAAAATGAATATTATCAGAATTGAACTGATCGACAGAATAAATAAAGTAAAAACTGATTTGATTGTCTGGATTGTTGGCGTCTCTGTTTTGCAGTATATCCTCTTAATGGTCACCCGAAAATTCTTTTAGCTTCTCACTCCACTTCCATTCTTCCATACTTGTATCAAAGATACTTCCCGGTATAACTCTCCTTCACTTTCTTCAGTCCCGCTGGAATGCCCTCGTAGACAAGGTTTCCGCCGTCTTCACCTGCTTCCGGTCCCAGGTCAATAACCCAGTCGAGCGAGCGGATCACATCGGTATTGTGCTCCACCACCAGAACAGAATGCCCCTGTTCGATCAGCGCACTGAAAGATGTCAGCAGTTTTTTGATGTCATGAAAATGAAGGCCTGTGGTTGGCTCATCAAAAATAAAAAGAATATGGCCCAGGCTTTTCCCCTTGCCGAGAAAAGACGCCAGCTTAACACGTTGCGCTTCACCACCTGATAAAGTATCGGATGACTGGCCCAGTTTAATATAACCGAGGCCCGACACTACTCAGTGGCTTTAATTTTTGAAGAATTTCTTTTTCATCCTTAAAAAAATCCAGTGCATCATCCACGCTCATTTCCAAAACATCATGAATATTTTTATTACGATAATGCACTTCCAGTACTTCATCTTTAAATCGCTTTCCCCCGCAGACTTCACAGGTCAGATGCACGTCGGCAAGAAACTGCATCTCAACCACCTGCTCGCCTTCGCCCTTACAGGTATCACATCGTCCGCCATCCACATTGAAGGAAAAATGTTTTGGTTGAAAGCCGCGTAACTTACTCAGTGGCTGTTTCGAAAATAATTCCCTGATTTCATCGTATGCCTTTACATAAGTTACCGGATTGCTGCGGGAAGATTTTCCGATCGGATTTTGATCTACGAGTTCTATCTGACTGATCGCATCCACATCCCCGGTGATAGATGCATGCATACCCACTTTATCTGCAAACTCACCTTTTATTTTTTGCAGTGCCGGATAAAGAATCTGTTTTACCAAAGTAGTTTTACCACTGCCACTTACACCGCTCACTACACAAAGAACATTGAGCGGAAATGACACCGTTATATTTTTCAAATTATTTTGTCTGGCACCGTTGACAACAATAAATTTTCCGGATTTCCTGATTTTAGCAGGTGGTTCAATTTGCAAATCGCCACGTAAATATTTCCCCGTTAAACTGTTTTCACTTTTTAATAATGGCATCATAATTTCCTGCAGCCACTACTTCACCACCCAGATGACTTGCCAGCGGACCCATATCAATAATATAATCCGCTTCGCGCATCATCATCTCATCATGTTCAACTACAACTACGGTATTTCCCAGATCACGCAATTCTTTTAATACTCTGATCAATCGTTTTGTATCGCGCGAATGAAGACCGATAGAGGGTTCATCCAGTATATATAATTGAATTTGTCAGATTGCTGCCCAGGGATCGGGTCAGCTGGATGCGCTGACTTTCCCCTCCACTGAGGGAATTGGCCAGGCGATTCAGGGTTAAATACCCCAAACCCACGTCCAGCAAGGTTTTCAGCCTGTTATTGATTTCTGTCAGAATGCGTTTGGCCACCTGTATCTGAAATTTGCGAGAGAAAGATTTTCGAACCATTCAAACAATTTACCCACAGGCATTTCACATATTTCGCCGATGTGCAGGTCACCAATTCTGACATACAGGGCTTCAGGTCTCAGCCGGTATCCCTTACAGTCCGGACAGCTGGTCCGTCCCCGGTACCGGGAAAGCAATACCCTGTACTGGACTTTGTACAGGTTCCTTTCCACTTCTTTAAAAAAATCATTGATCCCGTTCACCTCTTTATTACCCTCCCATAGTAACTGGTATTGGGCTTTCGTCAGGTCGATCATCGGCTTGTGTATCGGAAAATCATATTTTTTTGAAACTCCTGATAAAATGATCTTTCCAGGCACTCAGTTTCTCGCCTTTCCAGGGCGCTACGGCACCTTCAAACAGACTCAGCCTTTTATCCGGGATTACCAGATCGGCATCGATTCCAAGCACCTGACCAAAACCTTCGCAGGTCGGACAAGCCCCATAGGGATTATTGAAATGAAAACAGGTTAGGTACCGGCTCTTCAAATTTGATCCCATCCATTTCAAACCGGTTTGTAAAAGCCAGTTTTTCGCTCTCCGTTGATCTCCAGCAACATCTGGCCCTCTCCTTCATAAAATGCCGTTCCGATTGAATCAGCCAGCCGGTGGTGGTCATCTTCATCAAACTCTTTTACCACAATGCGATCAATCAGAAGAAAGTGATTCGTTTCTGGGAATTTTCGGTTCCTGTTTCTTTGTCTTTGTCCATCCGCAGGAATTGCCAGTAGGTCTTCGATCCGGACTGTTTCCTTATTAATATAGAGTCTGCTGAATCCTTTCTGCAGCAGAATATTTAGTTCTTCAGTTGCATTGCGATTGGTATGTTGTTTAAAGGGAACAAGGATCAGGATCTTGTCACCTGCAGGTCTTGCCTGCATGGCTGAAATCACATCCTTCACATCATTCTTCTTAACCACTCTGCCTGAAACCGGAGAATAGGTGATTCCAACCCGGGCAAAAAGCAAACGCAGATAATCATAGAGCTCTGTCATGGAACCCACCGTAGAACGAGGCGTGCGTGTGGTTACTTTCTGTTCGATGGCGATAGCCGGACAAAGTCCTTTTATATAATCCACATCAGGCTTATCCATTCTTGCCATAAACTGGCGGGCATAAGAGCTCAGACTTTCAGCATAACGTCTTTGTCCCTCGGCAAAAAGAGTATCGATCGTCAACGAAGATTTTCCTGAACCTGATACACCGGTTACCACAATAAATTTATTGCGTGGAAAGTCGACTGAAATATTCTTCAGATTATGTACCCTTGCCCCTTTTATTTCGATGGAATTTCGCGTGGAAAGGGGGTCCGGATAAGGTTGCAGGCTTTTTAACCTTTGTGGTAATTGACATGATTGGGAAAACAAATATATTGGATGTGAAACAATTAGCTGCGATTTCCCAAAGAGGGAAAGAAGGATTAGAACCTGTATAACAAATTATTTTCCCAAAATGTTGTTTTTTCCAAAAATTGTATATCTTTAAATGCAGATTAACATTCAGGAACACAATAAAATAATTTTATAGAGTAAGAACTTCTACACCGAAAAGCCAAGCATTTTTTTTTATAAATCCAACATACATATCCTATCACCTTTAAAAACCGTAGAAGTTTATGAATTCGCTACGCACGAAAACCGACCATGAGTTAATCCATTCATTTCGCGACGGCGACTTACAAGCCTTAGAGGCTCTCGTAATCCGCCACAAGGACAAGTTGTACACTTCCATTCTCTTCCTCGTCAAAGACAAGTATCTGGCCGAGGACATTTTCCAGGATGTTCTGATTAAAATTATCGACACCATTCGTGGTGGCCGGTATACAGAAGAAGGTAAATTCCTTCCCTGGGCAATGCGCATTGCTCACAACCTTTGCGTGGATCATTTCCGCAAGGTGAAAAGAACACCCGCCATTAAAACCAGCGATGACCGGGACATTTTCGAAGTCATCAATTTTACCGAAGACGGTGCTGATGTCAAAATCATGAAGAGGCAAAGCCACGACCGTGTACGACGGATGCTGGACCTGCTTCCTGAAGATCAGCGCGAGGTTATCATCCTACGGCATTATGCCGATCTCAGTTTTAAGGAGATTGCTTCGCTGACAAACTGCAGTATCAATACGGCCCTTGGCCGGATGCGCTACGGTTTGATCAACCTGCGTAAAATGATGGTGGAAAAAAGAATTGCCCTGTAAGAAATTTTTACACCATTAAAGAAAGGCTGTCGTAATAGACAGCCTTTCTCGTTAAATAGTTTAGGCTTCCGGGAGAAGCCTAGCTAGTTTCCGATGCTCATATCATGCTCATTTGGGTAATTGCGGCAGATCTTTGTTGATTTTCGATTCCGGTCGGATTCTATTAAATCAGGGCCAAAACGAGGGTGTAACCAGGGCATAACAGGGGGGTAGAGCTGCCTGACTAGCTGTCAAATTACCTTCTGAATGCAGCCAATCCACAATCCATCCAGCCCGCGAATTCAGATGGCTTGGGGGTATATCCCTTTGTAAAGGTGAGAATCTTTTCATCAGGACTAACAATCGCATATTGGGGCTGCGACACGGCATTGAAATTTTCTGACTGGAAAGTAGCCCATTTATCACCAACCGTGATGATATTCTTTTGGGCACCATCCTTTGTAGTTAAACCATTTGGGCAGCCGCCGGTAATAGTCTGCGCTCATCCACATATAGAGAAACCACCACAAAAGAATCCAGCATTCTTTTCCTGACTTCCGGATCGGTCCATACATTTTCCTCCATCCGGCGGCAGTTCACACATGCCCATCCTGTAAAGTCAATCAGGATCGGTTTATTCAATTGTTTTGCAAGGCCAGGGCCTTTTCATAGTCCCTCAAAGGCTCTACTCCCTTTGCACAGTTTACGGGATTTTTATAAACCGAATAACAAAGAGGGGGTGGAAAACCACTGATCAGGGTGAGATTTGCGGCAGGGGTATTGGTCAGTCCGGGAACCAGGTAAAGAGTCGCCAGTCCAAAAAATACAAGAAAACAGATCCGGGACAGGCTAAATTTTTTTACCGGACTATCATGTGGAAACCTGATTTTCCCCATCAGATAACAGGGTAATCAGTACTCCGATGACTACCCAGAACCCTATAAATACTTCCCGTTTTACAAGTCCCCACTGCTCCACCAGATCGGCATTGGAAAGAAATTTTATGGCCATTGCCAGTTCAAGGAATCCAAGTACCACTTTTACTGTCCCAGCCAGCCTCCGGATTTCGGCAGGGATCCCAGCCATCCGGGAAACAATGCAAAAACCGCAAAAGGAAGTGCCAGCCCAAGTCCAAATCCACCCATTCCAATACTGAACTGGATTGCACCCCCATTATTTGAAAGTGCCCCCACAAGCAAGGATCCGAGAATCGGTCCGGTGCATGAAAACGAAACGATGGCCAGGGTCAGTGCCATAAAAAATATTCCAATCAGGCTGGTGCCCACCTGATTTACTGTTCAACTGAATTTGCAACACTGCCAGGCAGGGTGATTTCGAAGAATATCCGAAAAAATGAAATGGCAAAAACGATGAAAATAACAAAAAAGAACAGGTTCAGCCATATGCTTGTGGAAATATGGTATTTAAGATTTCCGGATTCGGCATGATCCAGCAGATGAAAAGGCAGGCTGAGCAAAACGTAAATCAGGAAAATAAAAAACCCATATAAAAAAGCATGCGCTTTCCCCTTACCACTGCTTTTTGTAAAAAAAGAAACCGTTAGGGGAATGAGTGGAAATACGCAGGGTGTCAGCAGGGCAATGAATCCTCCCAACAGTCCCAATAAGAAAATACTTAGCAGTCCCTTACCGGCAGTACCCGTATCACCGCAAGGACTGACCGGATGTTTCAGATCAATACTGTTGATCCGGATCCGGGAAGCGTTGTTCACCCCTCCTTCGAGGGCAATATGAACGCATAGCTTCCGGAATAAAATGAGTCCTCCTTTCCATAGAAATAATTTAACGATACCAAAGACATGAGCGGGCACAACACCCTTGATGAGTATCGGAACAGAAAATTTTGCATTAGCCGGATACAAATTGAATGAAGCATTATCAAAAGGGAAATGGATCGTTTTTCGGATCTCCCCTCTATATGAAAGCGTGATTTAACTGAAAAAGAACTGTCGACGAAATATAATTCCACGGAAGGAGTTCCGCTCAGGTCCTGGTTGGGTGCATATAATTCCCATCCTGGTTTCACATTTGCTTTAAAAATCAGTTGATATTCTCCGTTAAGGGATTTGGAAGAACCGGCTTCCCATGTGACGGCAGTGCTATCCTGGCTGTTACCTTTAAATAATATGAAACTTAAAAGGATAAATACTAAGCCGGATTTCTTGTACATAGCCGATGAAGGTACTAATGAATTGCCATTGCAGTTTGTCGCACAGGTGACTGTTGATTTACACTGCTTAATATTTGTTGAAACAACTTACGGCCATCAGTATTGCCAAGATTTTCAGAAACTGCTCTTTCAGGATGTGGCATCAATCCTATCACATTACGGTTTTTGTTACAAATACCCACAATATTGCGGGTAGATCCATTCGGATTGGATTCGGCCGTTATATTGCCTTCCGCATCGCAATATTTCCAAAGCACCTGTCCGCCGGATTCCATTTCATCCAGCAATTTTTCATCTGCATAATATCTTCCTTCACCGTGGGCAATCGGAATTTTCAATACCTGCCCGTTCTCGCCTTTCATATGAATGTTTTTTCCAAGAAACTGCCGGTTAGCATTTCTCAGCAGGACACCGGGCAGCAAATGGGACTCACATAAAATCTGGAATCCGTTACAAACTCCAAGCACTTTACCTCCTTTTTCTGCAAATCGTACAAGGGGCTGCATCATTGGGCTAAATCTGGCAATGGCGCCGCATCTCAGATAATCGCCATAGGAAAATCCCCCGGGCAATACGATGCAATCTTCCGTAGAAAACATACTCAGGTCTGAATCCTTATGCCATAACATAAGTACTTCATAACCCAATTCTTCCTGAAGAGCAAATTGCATATCCCTGTCACAATTGGATCCCGGAAAAACTATGACGCCAAATTTCATTCTGACTGATTTGTACCACAAAGATAATTCTTTAATGGTTAATTGTTAATTGTCAATTGTCAACTCGAATATAGATCAGATTGATCAATTGAACCATTAACAATTAAGAATTACTAAAAAGTAATTCATGACAATCGCTACACTGAAAGAAACCCAGTGAAGTACATTAACTAAAACTTTGTTTGTAGGATAGAAATAAGCGGCCGAATGAAAAACAGCAAAAGGCATTACCGTTACGATCCAGTTTTCATAAGTTCCCGCTTTATTTATAATGATTACAAATACGGCTGCAACCAGGAAGACCAGCAGCAGGCTCCAGCTTTTCCTAACATGAATCAGCATTTTATTCAGATTATTCTGAACAAAAAATCCGCCGATTATAAATGGAATGACCAGCAGGCTGATCGCGACAATGATCCATATGGATGAAGGAATGGCCGGAAATGTAAAACGAATATGCGGTACCAGGTTTCTCCAGTTGAGCTGATGGGTAAAATATAAAAAAAGTGTAAGAAAATAATAAGGAGAAGTAAATCCTATAAAACCAACGAGCCACTCCTGGATTCGGAAGGGTCGCATGATCAGCAGTGCAAAAAAGAGCAAAATGAGGAAAATCATGGCCGGCACATAAAGCAGGGTTGCAAATCCGAGGAAAAGACCAATATTGAAAATTGCTATTACCGGTGACGGACTATTATATAAAGCGACCATCCGGTACCAGCACCAGATCATGATCGAATTGATAAGCAGGGGAGCAGAAAAATGTCCCCAGTCCGGGAGCAGGGACGTTATGAGGATATAACACATCGCCGGCAGATAATTGGCCCGGGGCAACATTTTATGATAGTTACAAATGCTGTTCAGCAGGGTAGCCTGCATAAATATTATGGTAAAACTCAAAACGGCATAGGGTTCTGCCCTGTTGCCAAACAGGGAATTGAGACCTGTTAAAATAAACCGGTATAGATAATTGTCTTCGGCATGCAATACGGGCAGGAACGGATGCAGAAAAAGAGGAAACTTCAGAAACAATGCATATATGAAAAGAATCAAAGCATTGGTAGATGCTTTTTGTTTGAAGATACCGATCACCTGCGGGGTTGTTTTAAAAATCTATTTTTGCAAAGCAAAGATAATTCTTGAACTGGCAAGGTATTATTATTTGATTACTGGCAACTTGTTTTCCAATCCTGGGCATAAAAGTATACCCCTTGTCCAGATTGTGAAATGTTGGCAGCCTGGTGACTTTGCCATCGGCTGAAATGCTTTGGTCCATGAGTAACAGGGTTCTTTTTTCAAACTGGTTATAAAGAAAATGGAGCTCACCTCCTGTATTCACGGTTTGATATGAAAGCTGATTGGTTCCTTCATCGTCAAACTGACTTTTGGGAATGACATTGCTCCATTCCATATTATTGTCCTTGTCGAAAGAAAGCACCATGATATTTTCTGCATTATACCGGTTGATACCTGTATTTCCATAGCGGTTGTAAGGTGAATAGGGAGAATAAGGAGAATAAGGAGAATTATAGTAATCGATGGGATTCATGGGTCCATACATATAATCCATTCGGTTAAATGCAGTATCCGCGTGTTGTAGTAAATTCCGATTCACTGATTAACAGGTATCCGCCGTCTTTTTTGGGTATGATTCTTTTGATAAAATAATCATTAAAAGCCATTTTCGTATTGGACTCCGAACTTTTTGCCTGTGTTCTCAGATCGTCACCGAATATGGTTACAGCCTCTCTGAATTTTGTGTCGGAGCTTTTATCCCAAATCACGGTATAAAGTCCTTCAATATTACCTCTCCGTTGTTTATAATAAAAAGCGGAAAGGAGGTAGCGGTGGTTGTAATTATCCACTTTTAATTTCAATTCGTCGAGAATGTGGTCACCGGCACCGATATCCCGAATGGCGAAGGTATCCGATTGCGGACCCTTACTCACGAATGAAACATGTGTCAGATAATCGCCATTACCGGTTCTGGCGAAACGGGTAAATACAAGCTGACCCTCATTGTCCAGCTCAAAATTTGTAAACAAATCTGCGTGGTCCTGTACAAGCATGGGGATCTGATGACGGTCCAGCAATTCCAGGTTTTTATCAAATAGGTAAGTGGTGAAGTTGTATGTTTTGGGATTTTTAGTATTAATCTTTATAGCCATAATCCGCTGTTTATCTTCACTGAGGATATTGGTATAAATTTTACCGTTATTGGACCCGCTTACGAGGGTTGTATCCAGTTCTACCGGCTGACCCATCTCTTGTGCCATTCCATCCATTTTGTAGGCAGTGAGGTGGACAATATTCTTCCGCTGGTATTCGCATAAGAGATAGAAGAAATCCGGGTATTGTACAAAATCCACATTCGTAAACCGGTCAGGTAAAAATGACAGCACAACGCGCTGAACCAATTTCATTTCCGGATTATATATTGAAATGGCATTTTCAGAGCGGTTATTTTTAAAAACCAACACGTTTCCTGACACACGTCCGATAATTTCAAAATCAGTTTTGCGGGAATCATCCTGTTCCGGATCTGAATAAAGGATATGTTGGGCCTGGATGAAGATGGGTAGAAAGAAGAGCAGGGCAAGTAATCTTAAATTCATACAAAAAGCGCTTATAGGGATTGGTTCAAAAGCCAAGTTACTCAAATCTCCTGTTAGAATCTGTTAATTTCATCCTATTCCCTATATCTTTGTGACGATTGCTTTTTCATTAGTCATTGGTTGCCATATAAAAATCCGACCTGATAAAAAACCAATATAACTTGCACAGTAGTGAGCAAACAAATTGACAAGGTTACACTCGGCAACCTGGTTATTGCTTTAGGTATTATTTACGGAGATATCGGAACATCTCCGCTGTACGTACTGAATGCCATCATCAACGGTCGCGCTATCAGCGAATTGTTAATTATTGGAAGCCTTTCCTGTATTATCTGGACTTTAACACTTCAAACGACTATTAAATATGTCTGGCTGACCCTGAACGCTGACAATAAAGGGGAAGGCGGCATATTCTCGCTATACGCTCTTGTCCGGCGTCAGAGACGTTGGCTGGTTCTTCCCGCCATGATAGGAGGTGCAGCTTTACTGGCAGATGGGATGATCACTCCTCCGATTTCAGTAACCTCAGCCATTGAAGGTTTAAGACAACTCCCCAGCCTGAACTATATTCCCCAGGATACCATTGTGATCATCGTACTGGGTATCATGGTCGTACTATTTTTCCTTCAGCAATTCGGAAGTGACTATATCGGAAAACTTTTTGGTCCTATCATGTTTATCTGGTTTGGCATGATGGCTGTTCTCGGTTCGAATCATCTGCTCGATGATCTTCATATATTTAAAGCCCTGAACCCGGTCTATGCGATTGAGTTATTGACCATGTATCCAAAGGGCTTTTGGCTTCTGGGCGCCGTCTTCCTTTGCACTACGGGTGCGGAAGCACTTTATTCGGATCTGGGTCATGCCGGAAAGAGTAATATCCGTATTTCCTGGATATATGTAAAAACCTGCCTCCTCCTGAATTATCTCGGACAGGGAGCCTGGCTGCTGCACAATCAGGCGGGTAAGGTTTACGACACCGCGCATAACAACGTGTTTTATAGTATTATGCCGGAGTGGTTTCTGATTCCGGGGATTCTCATCGCTACCGCGGCTGCCATCATTGCAAGCCAGGCCCTGATCAGCGGATCATTTACCCTGATCAGTGAAAGTATGCGGCTTAATCTCTGGCCCAAATTCAGGATCAGTTATCCTACTGAGCAGAAAGGGCAGTTATATATACCTGCGGTCAATTTCATGTTGTTTGTCGGATGTTGCAGTATTACACTTTATTTCAGATCTTCTTCTCATATGGAAGCAGCTTATGGACTGGCCATCACGTTGTGTATGCTGGCCACTTCGATCCTGTTTGCCAACTATCTGATTTCGCGGCGTGCGCCTTCCATGTTGATTTACCTGTATCTCTCCGTTTATCTGATCATAGAATTCAGTTTTCTCTTTGCCAACCTGGAAAAATTTCCGCATGGTGGTTTTGTTACCCTGATTGTTGGGGGTGCCCTGTTTGCCATCATGTATGTGTGGTACCGCTCGCGCAAAATCAAGAACCGCTATGTTGAATTTGTGCGACTCGAAAATTATATTCCGCAGATACAGGAACTCAGCACGGATCGTACCGTACCAAAATTCGCAACGCACCTGATGTATATGACAAGTGCGAATAACCCCAAAGAAATAGAACATAAAATCATTTATTCCATTCTAAATAAAAAACCAAAACGCGCGGACATCTATTGGTTTGTCCATATCGATACATTGGATGAACCTTACATCTCTGAATATTCCGTGGAACATATCATACCCAACGATATCATTCGTGTTGAATTCAGGCTGGGGTTCAGAATAGAGCCACGGATAAATCTGATGATACGGAAAGTAGTGGAGGATCTGGTAAAAAACAGGGAAGTAAATATTACGAGCCGCTATGAATCCCTGGAAAGAAATAATGTGGTCGGCGATTTCCAGGTAGTTGTTATGGAAAAATATCTGAGCCAGGATAATGAGCTTTCATTCTTCGAACGGGTAATCATGAAGTTATATTTCTGGCTGAAAGAAGCCAGCCTGTCGGAAGAAAGAGGTTTCGGACTCGATCCCTCGAATGTGCTCATAGAGAAATTTCCGCTGATCGTATCGCCGTTGCCAGACTTAAGCCTCAAACGAATAGGCTAACACAAGTGTAGAGTAGTATAGAGTATAAGAGTGTAGGAGTTAATTTTCAAACTCCACTCTTATACTCTTATACTCCCATACTCTTATACTGAAGTGATAAGTGTTGTTAAGTGTTGCAGGCGACTCTGAGGAATGAAGTAATAGTTGTGTGATACCGGATCGACGGAACTGTCGGGCGAAATCGCTTTTAATTTTTTATTCTCCAGGTAATAAAGTGCATAATCGAACGCAGAAAACAAATCGAGAAGGATTTGTCTTTTTTTTGCTTCTTCCAGTTCGCATAAAATAACCGGTTTGAATTTTCCGATGCAACCAAGAAAAGATTCAAATACTGACGATTCAAGACCTTCCACATCGCATTTAATAAAATCCAGTCTTGTCAATGAAAGGAACAATTCATCCCCACGCACATTTTTTACTTTTTCGGAATCAACATAGTCCAGGTAGGAATGAGTGCTTTTTACGCGGGCATAAGCGAATTTTTTTACATTATTCAATTGGGGAATGCCCATTTCGACCCATTCCGTTCCGGCACCCATCGCATTCTGAAACAAGGTTATATTTTTCAGTTTTTTATGCGCCGCCATATTTTTTATGGTATTGAAGAATTTGGACATGGGTTCAATCGCATACACATGCCCCCGGGCTCCGGCCAGCCGACTTAGTTCAAAAGTAAAATATCCCAGATGAGCCCCGATATCAATACAATTATCTCCGGGTTTTATCAGGTGTTTCAGAAAATAAATATCCTGATAATCGATCCCCAGTTGTCCTGTTTTGTACAGGGTTTGGAATGAGGAAGCGAGCAGGCGGAGGTAACGTTTTTCACCGAGAGAATTCAGCAGCAATTTCCTGATACGGCTCATGAAGAATAATTAATCACAAAGGTACAATATAGGCTTCTTCTGAAAAGCCTAAAGCCCAAAGCCTAAAGCCTAAAGCCTAAAGTAAAGCCTAAAACTCATGAAGTAAAAATTAGTGTTATGTAATAGTTCCTAAAGGTTTTTGTTAAAGTGGATATGAGTCTTCTCCTGTCTATTGATTCTTAAACCATTTTTTATTTTGTAATGCGCTTTGAAGCAGTTTTAGGCTTTGGGCTTTGCGCTTATTCAGATCGTAAATTCTTAACCTGGTTAGCAACCGCCGCTTTGATAGCCTGGAAGCTGACGGTAAACAGGGCAATCAGAATGGCCAGAAGACAGGTTAGCGCCATCATCCACCAATTGATATGAATTCTGTAATCGAAACCAGCTAACCAATTGTCCAGAATATACCATCCCAACGGAAGGGCCACGCATATGGCAATGAATACAATCCGTATGAAATCTTTGGATAATAATGTTACGATACTGACCACCGAGGCGCCGAGCACTTTTCGGATGCCTATTTCTTTTATCCGTTGCTCAGCAGCGAAAGCTGACAGACCAAACAATCCCAAACAGGCAATCAGAATCGCTATCAGGGTAAAATATCCCACCATCCCGGATATGCGCTGATCTCTTTCATAATTCTTCTGGAAATCCTTGTCCAAGAACGAATAAACAAAAGGGATACCCGGATTAATCTGACTCCAGGATTGCTCAGTTTCCTTCAGAATAGTTTTGTAATCATTTGTTTTCAGGTTGGCAATTAAATAGCTATAGCGGCTTCCCAATACTTTATTAAATGCAAATGGTTTTATGCCGTTGTACAAACCCTCGAAATTGAAATTACGCACGATCCCTACGATCCGCATCGAATTGTGCGTTCCCTGGAAATCGAAGTACACATTTTTACCTACAGCGGAATGTATATCATAACCCAGGGCTTTAATCGCCACTTCGTTCAAAATAATACTGCCGGAATCAGCAGTAAATTCCCGCGAGAAACCTCTGCCGGCTATTAATTTCAGTCCCAGTGTTTCAAAATAATCATTATCAATATTTGCCGTGGCGATATCCACCACATCGCTGACCGATTTGCCTTCGGCATAAAAAAGCATGTCCTCTATATTAGCAATCCCCGGATAGGTTGAACCACTCGTAACACTTTTTATCCCCGGATTCTTTAATAACTCGGTTTTAAGTACTTGATAATTTTTAACAACATCCGGACTTCGTAATGGTAAAATGATTTGCTGGCTCTTATTAAAGCCGAGTTGCTGAGTGTCCATATAGTGCAACTGCTGTTCAATCACAACAACACTTAAAATAAGACAAATGGAAATAACAAATTGAAATACCACAAGCCCCTTACGTATCATTGACCCTGAAAAATTATTTAATAACTTCCCTTTGAGTACCCATATCGGTTTAAATGAAGAAAGGTAAAATGCGGGATAAATACCCGATAATATGCCTGTTCCCAATGTGAGGGCTGCGATACAAAACCATAGTGCATGCTGTTCAAACAGAGAACTACTTTTTTGTGTATAACGAATAAATAATGGCTGAAGCAGCGAAGCGATGACTATTGCTAATAACAAGGCGAGACAACTCATTATGACAGACTCTCCAAGGAATTGCCAGATCAACAATTTCTTTTCAGCACCCAGCACTTTTCTAATGCCCACTTCTTTCGCTCTTTTCATTGAACGGGCGGTTGAAAGATTCATAAAGTTGATACAGGCTATGATCAAAATGAAAAAAGCTATACTACCGAGTACATAGAGATGAGTAATGCTACCATTGGTTGCAATTTCATTATCCAGATCGGAGTACAAATAAATATCCTGTATTGGTTGAATAAACAGTTGTCTGATGATCCCCATGGCCTTTAAATCACTGCCAGCCCTGCGATCGATAAAAGGCTGCAGTTTTTTTTCAAAAGCGATGGGATCAGATCCTTCTTTCAGTTTTACATAAGTGTAAAATATATTGTTGGTAGCCCAGTTAGACTGATTTACGACCCAAGTTCCCACATCGCTATTGCGCATGGAAAGGAAGAAATGAGCAGGAATATGGGATTTGATGTGTAAATCATTAAACACCCCTGTGACTGTATAATTAAAGTTGCCATATGGCAGTCCGATGACAACCGTTTTATTTAAAGGATTTTCATTGCCGAATAATTTCCGCGCGATCTCTTTTGAAATAATCAGGCTGTTTGGCTCTTTTAGAGCAGATGATGCATTTCCAACTACGAAATCATAAGTGAAAATCTGAAAAAAATTGGAATCAACATAATAACCGTTGGTTTCATAAAACGAGTTCAGATTACGATCATGTTCATATTTCAATAACATTTTGTCCAGCGATGGAAATTTGAGAAGTCTTGTAGACTGTTCTACTTCCGGTATGTCTGTTTTTAATCCCCAGGCTATGGGCGCCGATGTAGAAGCCCATGATTTATCTTTCGGATTTATTTTTTTTACAGCCTTATATGCAATCCGGTAAATGCGGTCCGCATCTATATTTTGCTTATCGTATCCAAGTTCACCCAGGATGTAGGAAATCATCAGAATACAGGTAGCCAGGCCTATGGCTAGTCCAAAAATATTAATGAAGGAGAAAACCTTATTCCTTGTAAGATTCCGGTAAGCGATCTTAAAATAATTTTTTAGCATGGTGATGTTTATCCGGCCTGAATCTGAATTCAGGACCAGCGGTTACCGCGGTGCAAATTTCCACCAGACGGGGCCAATGGAATGCCAAAAGTTTAAGCGGCTATTATTCAATTAATTAATGTAATACCCAATTGATTCAATTGTACGTTTTCGATACGATGGATGTCCGGTTCCGGTTTTTAAATTGGCCTTTAAATTTCTTCAAGAAAAACTCCGTCCCTGCTGATCTTCAACTTGTGATCAGCACCGCATTTCATTGCAAAATTTTCCTTCACATGACCCACCGGGAATCCATAACAGACTGGATATTCGAATTCTTCCAGAAGATCCCGGATGATTTCATAAGCATTTTGACCAAAAGGTCTTTCGGTATCTTTCATATCGATAAAACTTCCAATGATGAGTGCAGCAGGTTTTTGAAATTTCCCGGCTTCTTTCAACTGATGCAACATCCTGTCCATATTATACAGGTATTCCCCGATATCCTCAATAAATAAAATCAATCCTTTGGTCTTAAAATCTGATGGGCCACCAACTGCATGAGCAAGCAACGTGAGATTTCCACCCATTAATTTACCCTCTGCTTCGCCTCTACGGTTAAAGGGATGAACATCACAAGTGTAATTTAATTTCTCGCCGGTTATAAGATCCCTGACCGATTTTATATACATGTCTTCTGTTACAGCATCTGCAAAGGCGCCTGCCATGGGTGAATGCGCGGTAGCAATTTCATAGTTTGCATAGATATGTGCATGCAACAGGGTTATATCGCTGTATCCGAGTACCCACTTTGGAGACTTTTTGAATTTCTTAAAACTGATCTGATCAATTATCCGGCTCAATCCATAGCCACCCCTGCCAAATAAAATCGCAGAAATTTCATCATCATCCAACATAGCCTGCAGATCATCGAGGCGTTCGGCATCCGTACCGGAAAAATAATTCAAAGAATCTCCTCCTACTGTTCTTCCAACTTTTACACGAAAGCCCCATGATTTTAAAGTATGTACACAGCTGAGGATCCGTTCTGCAGGCATATAGCCGGAAGGACAAACAATACCAACCGTATCACCGGTTTTCAAATAAGGAGGAAAAAAATTTGCCATTTATTGTTCTTTTAAAATCACCTTGAAAGCCTAAAGCTCAAAGCCCAAAGCCTAAAACTGATTATTGATATTCACAGACTGATTATGGAATTTGCAACCATTTTATCTTCCTGTATTTTTTTACTCAAAATTTTCATAAAAGTTTTAGGCTTTAGGCCTTGGGCTTTAGGCTTACGATGTTTCTCTAAAAAAAACCTGCCCGTTGCTAATATTTAATTCATGCTTTACACCACACTTTAAAGCATAATTCGTTCTTACATGACCCACCGGAAAATTAAAACAAACCGGATATTTGTATGTACTAACCTGATCCAGTACGATATTGTAAATACTTCTTCCGAATTCATCTCCGGGATCATCCGGCTTCACCCGGAATGCGCCGATCAGTAGTCCGTTCAGCCGGTCCAGCTTGCCCGTACGCTTCAGGTTATAGAACATTCGGTCAATACTATAACAAATACTCTCCTGTGTCTTCCAGGAACAGGATCATGCCGTCTGTTCGCAAATCAGACCCCGAACCGGCCAGGGTTTCAATCGTTTTAAGATTTCCCCCCGCCAGAATACCCCTGCCTGATCCGGGACGATTTGCCGGATCGTAAATAACAGGATATTCAATTGGTTTACCGGTCAGGGCAAGTTGAATGGATAAAATGCTTTCCCATTGTTCCTTCTCAGCCTGTTCCGGCCGGTCCGGAAAACTATTACACATTTTTGAATGAATCGAAGCGATATGGAAATGGTGATTGAGTTCTGCATGAAAAACGGTGATATCGCTAAATCCGATGATCCATTTTGGCTTTTCTGTAAATTTCCCGAAGTCCAGCTGATCGATGATTCGCACACTACCATAACCACCCCTGGCACACATAATGGCATGGATCGAGGGATCGTCCAGCATTTGCTGCATATCGGAAAGCCTTTCGGCGTCAGTTCCACCAAAAATAAAATCCCGTTCTCCCACGGTCTTGCCTAAACGAATATTGAAACCCCACCCCCGGATGGTTTCTATAGCCGGTTGCAGCTCTGTCAGCGTCATAAAACCGGCCGGACAGGTAATGCCAATCGTATTTCCGGGTTGCAGGTATGGCGGAATGCGCCAGGGTAAGTCATCCGGATCCCCTGCTGTTGAACCCGTTGCCAGTTGCCATGGCTTTGTCATCAGTAAAGGGCTGGCCATCAGAGATCCTAAAAAACGCTTTCGCTTCATCAATTAAAGTTAAAGGATGAACCGGATTTAAATAGTGGATAGTTTTGGATCATGAATTACGGGCTTTACTCTTTGAGCTTTGAGCTTTAAGCTTGTATAACGTATTTTTGCATTCCCTGCGGAGCCAGATCCGCTGTCAATCTATGAAAGAATACAATCGCATCCTGGTTACTGCAGCACTTCCCTATGCCAATGGCCCCATACATATCGGGCATCTGGCAGGCTGTTATATCCCGGCAGATATTTACGTACGTTTTGAAAGAGCCAGAAAAAAAGATATCCTTTTTGTAGGCGGTAGTGATGAACATGGTGTTCCGATTACGATCCGGGCCATGAAAGAAGGCATCACACCGCAACAGGTGGTGGATAAATACCATGCCCAGATTAAAAAAAGTTTTGAGCAGATGTTTATATCCTTTGACATCTATTCAAGAACAACGAGCAAAGTGCATCATGAAACGGCTGCCGCATTCTTCAAAAAATTATATGACGAAAATATTTTTGAGGAAAAAGAAACCGAACAATATTATGATGAAGCTGCGAAGACGTTTCTTGCCGACCGGTATATCACGGGAACCTGTCCGATTTGTGGTAATCCCAATGCATTTGGAGACCAGTGTGAACGTTGTGGTTCTTCGCTGAGTCCCGACATACTCATCAATCCCCGAAGCACACTCAGCGACGCAGTGCCTGTGAAAAGAAAAACCAAACACTGGTATTTTCCATTGCAGCATTATGAACTGTTCCTGAAAGAATGGATATTAAACGGTCATACCGAGTGGAAGAATAATGTGTATGGCCAATGTAAGAGCTGGCTCGATAATGGTTTGCAACCCCGTGCCATGACGCGTGACAGCAATTGGGGAATAAAAGTACCGCTGCCGGATGCGGAAGGAAAAGTGTTATATGTATGGTTCGATGCACCGATCGGATATATTTCCGCCACGAAGGAACTCACCCCCAAATGGGCGGATTACTGGCAACAGGCCGACACCAAGCTGGTTCATTTTATCGGTAAGGATAATATCGTGTTCCATTGTATCATTTTCCCCGCCATGTTAAAAGCGCATGGCCATTATGTTTTACCTGATAATGTGCCCGCCAATGAATTCCTCAATATTGAGGGAGAGAAAGTATCCACCAGTCGCAACTGGGCCGTATGGGTGCATGAGTACCTGGAAGATTTCCCCGGTTGCGAAGATGTTCTGCGATATGTGCTTTGTGCCAATGCACCGGAAACAAAGGACAATGATTTCACCTGGAAGGATTTCCAGGACAGGAATAATTCAGAACTGGTTTCCATCTTCGGAAACTTTGTAAACCGAACCCTTGTCCTGATGCATAAACTGTGCAAAGGCAAAGTTCCCGTCTGGCATGAGAAAATAAAAGATGAAGCGGACGCAGAACTCATCCGCCAGATAAATCAAACGAGAATTGCAGTTACTGAATTATTAGAGACTTATAAATTCAGGGATGCGCTGTATACGGTGATAGACCTGGCCAGAAAGGGAAACAAATATCTACAGGATAAAGAACCCTGGAAAAAAGCAGGTAAAGAAACAACTTCAGCAGAGGACCAGCAAAAAATTGATAACTGCCTGTATCTCTGCCTGCAACTGACTGCTAATCTTACAATCCTGATCAATCCCTTCCTACCCCACTACAGCACGAAAACTATTAAACATGCTGAAAGTGGTGGATAGAATGCTGGAATGGGAGAATGCAGGTAAAATTGATTTGCTGAAAACCGGCTACAGCCTGCGTGCTCCGGAATTATTGTTCAGGAAAATTGAAGACGAAGAAATCGTAAAGCAAATGGAAAAGTTGCATAAAAATGCCTTGAAACCAAACACGACAGAACCGGTAACGCAAACATCCACGAATAAAACAGAAATACAATTTCCTGATTTTGATAAGCTGGACCTGCGTACAGGCATTATACTGGAAGCCGAAAAAGTTGCCAAGGCAGATAAACTACTGAAACTGCAGGTGGATCTGGGTTATGAAAAAAGGACCATCGTGTCAGGCATCGCGATGCATTTTAAACCTGAAGACATTATTGGCAGGCAGGTGATAGTTGTTGTCAACCTGGCTCCCCGAAAAATGAAAGGCATTGAAAGTAACGGGATGATCCTGATGGCTGAAGACATATCGGGGAAACTGCACTTTGTCAGCCCGGAGGAAAAAATTGAAGCAGGCTCCATCGTAAGTTAATCAACCTGCCATTACACTGGATATGACGGTAAACTCTGACAACGATATTCAGTATATACCAATCCAATCTCTTGCTATTGTAATTCCATGCCTGAACGAATCTGAAACGATTGGGAGTTGTATCAGCAATGCAAAAAAGCTACTAGCAATACGAGAAATTAACGAAGGTGTACGACAT
>CAVWUD010000043.1:0-67961 GCA_963757975.1 uncultured Bacteroidota bacterium | reverse complement strand
ACAGAACCAATCCCTGAATGCGTTGTTAATCAATTATTTGAAAGCGGCAAACTTTTCCACCCCACGAATTACGAAAGTAGTCAGATTTCCAATAAAAACTTAATAACGGAGATAAAGATAAATTAATATTTATTCTCGATAAAAGTTTTCTGATGTGTCTCGGCACTAAATATTTGTAAGAGCTATTGTCGGTTTCCCATTATTTAAACTTCCAAATATAACCTCCTGACTTCTTTATATGACCAGCCAGGTAATTTGATATGCCAGATGGAGAAATCTGTGTTTTTTCAGTTGCTTCGGAAATAGAGGAGAAATCGTAATTAATTGTCCCCTGAGAGAAAATTGCCTAACAAAATCCTCCAATACTTTAATGCATTCATCGTTTGAGGGATTGCTGGCTCATCCTGTAAAATATCATTGTTACTTGTTGGTTTCTGGTTAGACCAATTTTTTATCTGATCAAAACAACTGTTCCCTCCTTAGTTACATTTTTCCCTGAATACAGGTCCTGATACTGAATCATCCAGACATATGTTCCTGAAGGCTGGATCTGATTTTGGAAATATCCGTTCCAGCCCTGACCTGTGTTGCGGGATTCAAAAATCAACTGACCCCAACGATTGAAGATTTTGCAGGAGTAATTAGTCAGTGAGCAAATAAATTTTGGGAGGAATACATCGTTTAGTCCGTCGTTGTTGGGTGTGAATGCATTCGGAACACTTATCTGACAGGCGCAGTTTTCATATTTAACCACGACAGACTGATTCGTTGTTCCACACAAATTGGAAACTGCAACAGAATATTGTCCCGCAGTAGATACATGGAATTGTGACCCGGAAGAACCGTCCTGCCACTGGTATGTTGACCCTGGGTAAGTTGCATCGAGCAATAATTTTTGTGTGTTGCAAACGGTAGTATCGTCACCGATATTCACAGTCGGTTTACTATCAAAATTTACGGTTACGGCACCAATCGTATCGCAGCCATTGATATCTACTTTCACTGTGTACCGGCCTTCATCTGTCACTGTAAATTCTGGTTGCGTCGAACCGTCCTGCCAGAGATAGGTTGCATTATTATTAATTGCATTTATGATCATGGTTTGTCCTGTGCAAAGCGTTGTATCGTCGCCCAGGTTTATAATAGGTCCCCGTTTTGTACTTACTAAAATACTATCCCTTTTCACGCATCCTGCTTCATCTACCTGCAGCCAGTATAATCCGGCAGTTTGAATATTTATCGAAGAAGATGTACTGCCGGTATTCCACAAATAATTAGATCCGGGTATAGATTCTTTTATATTCAGCATTTTATTATTACACAGGACCGTATCATTTCCGAGTGTGAATACGGGAACAGGTTTGAATGTCACACTGATCGTGTCGCTGGCAGAACAATTAAATTGATTCGTTAGTTTCACCCAATACATGCCGCCAGCACTAACAGTATATTGATCGGCCGTGCTATTATCCTCCCATAAATACTGGACCTGTGGTGCCTGACCAGCATTCAATGTCAAACTGATTCCTGTACAGAGCGTTGTATCATTCCCCAGAAAAATAGTTGGCGTCGGAAGTGCTGTTACAAGTTCAACTGTATCTGTTATACATCCGTTAGAATCCTTTACCTGAAGCGGATATTCGCCCGAATCAAGGTTCAAAAATATATTGCTGTTTTGAAAATGATTACCGCTGTCCATGCTATACAGAAATGGCGCAGTCCCTCCAATTGTAGCAATATTTATGGTGGCGCCTGTATTCTGACAGGACGCCGTGGTTGCAGTTGCATTTATCAACGGAGAAGGGAAAGCTGCAATATTTGCGACAGATGAATTGGTAAGTCCTGAAGTATCTCTTACTATGATGGTATAAGCTCCGGCAGCTAAGCCTGTAAACAAACTATCCGGCTGATAATTTACTCCGTCGATTGAATATTGGTAAGGTGCGATACCGTTAGAAGCTATGGCAGTCGCACTTCCGTTTGGCTTTCCGCAAGTACTGCCAACTGTGGAAACCGCAATCTGAATACAATCATTATAAATATAAGCAGTTGCTGAATCCTTAAATCCGTTCGCGTCTTTAATCGTAATAGTGTATGGCCCTTCGGCAAGTCCGCCAAATAAATTTCCCGACTGAAAATTGATACCGTCGATCGAAAATTGATATGGCGTTGTTCCCTTAAACCCTGTAGCTGTAATGATTCCGTTATTCTGTCCGCAGATTTCATTTGTCTCAGTGACCGAAACGGTTGGGCATTTATTGTAAACCCAGGCAGGTGCAGAACCTATTTCGCCCGATGCGTCTTTAGCTGATACAGTGTATCCGCCAGTAGCCAGTCCCGTGAATGTATTGCCCGCCTGATAATTTATTCCGTCGATGGTGTAAGTATAGGGAGGTGTGCCAAAATTTGCTGTAGCTGTGAGTGATCCATCGTTTTGTCCGCAGGATGCATCCACTCCGACAAAAGTGATCTGGGTATAACAATCCTGCTCAATTGTATAAACTGTTGCTACAACAAGGCCTGTTGAATCTTTAGCATAAATAGTATAAAATCCCGGATTAAGATTTGTAATAGTAAAATGATCGCCGTTATTGGGCGGCTGAAAATTTATCCCGTCCTGCGAATACTGAAAAGGAGGTGTTCCTCCGGTGAGCACCCAGGCAGAGAGTGTTCCATCGTTGGAGCAAGCGGTAGATACTCCCCCATTCATTTGCATCTGGCATTGAGAAGAAAAGAAATAATCGGAATAAGGCGCATATCCGCCAGTGATGGCACCAGCCAGACAACCATTGGCATCTTTGGAATAAAAAACATAAAAACCTTCCTGAAGATTATTAATAGTAGGGCTTATTGCCTGATAAGTTTGACCTCCATCCAGGCTATACGTATAAGGAGGTGTGCCTCCACTTGGATCAAGCGTCAAACTTCCGTCGGCCGAAGTACAGGTAGAAGGAGGTTTTAAAATAGTTTCCAGAAGAATAGGTTGTGGGTCTGTATCTGTTAATGTGACTACAAGCGTTTTTGTTTGTCCCAGCGCATCTGTAACAATTACATTATATGTCCCGGCACTTAACCCCGGGAAATAACCATTGGTTTGCTGGGCAGAATTACTTTCTAAAAGGTAACTGTAAGGAGGACTCCCTCCAGTTGCAGAAGTGATGATGATACCATTTCCGGTAGTTCCACCAGCAGCAGCGAGGTGATTAAAACAGGTAGGTTGGGTTATGTTCGCTGTGATGGTTATTTGGCATTCGGCACTCGAAAATACTAAAAGCAGAATCAAGGTCAGAGCGATTTCCCAATAAGAGATATAAACTTTCCCGCGCTTCGGCATTTAGGGCAAACATTATATCCTAACATAACTATTTTTTAAACAGTTATCAAGTGTTATCGATATTATCCGGTGAAACACTGGTTAAAGTTGCTTATTATTAAGAAAATGGGCTTCATATAAAAGAGAACTAAGGGAAAACCCTTAGCAAATATCAAATATTGAAGATGAGCAGCCTCAGATAATATTTTTAATATTGATGTTAATGATTTTACCATTCATTACCCGAAGGGTTTTTCTTAGGTTCTTCAAATTTTGTATACGGGATACCCGTCATATTCAGATACCAAATATTTCAAAAAATATTTTATGTTACAAATTCAGCTCAAAATTGGTTTTAATCAACCTTTTTATTTTCCTCTAATAAAATATAATCAAACATGTTTGGTACATCCTTAAAATACTTTAGGCTATAAGATTTAGAATATCTTTTATTTATAAATTTTATCAACAACGGTCTAATATTATTCTTATGAGTTGCAGCAGGAAGAGAAGAGAATAAAATAATTTTTGTATTGTTCTTGACAAGAATCATTTTATGTCCATAATGAGAATAATAATAAGGGGTCAAAGTTGAATAATTTGACGAGGGTAAATCTACACGATCAAAAACCGAAACACTATCTTTTTTAGCAAGCAATCTCCATAAATACCCATCGTCTAGATTCATAAATTCAGTAAAGGATGTGTCATAAAATGAACCATGATCAACAATTATATATTGAATGTTTCTAGTTTCTACTTTTATAATATCCTTCTCATCCTTTTTATTTTCGGGTAATATCAGGATATAGGAATAGAAGTCGGGAGATTGAGGCAACAATTTTATATTACCTTTCAACGTATCATTCTTTATCGTAAATATCTGACCTTTTTCTACAGAGGCGGTGATGTAAAATTCATGCCCACGTCCACTATTATTTTGTACTGGCCACGATTTTTGTAAACTAGTAAATGAAGGAGAGCATCCTGCAACAACAAGAATTACACTTAAAAAAAA
Source organism: uncultured Bacteroidota bacterium (assembly GCA_963757975.1). GTDB lineage: Bacteria > Bacteroidota > Bacteroidia > Chitinophagales > Chitinophagaceae > Puia. Next base: position 63,630 of record CAVWUD010000043.1, on the reverse strand, counting down.
ATTCCTCATCAGTTACAATATTTTCTAGCAATATATAAAATTTTAACCCAACAAATTAAGATTAAGGAATGGGCAATGGATAGGGAAACACCTGATCACTTGTAAAACCGCCAATGAAATTTGGAATTTCTTTTGTCAAAATTATGTTTATATCAAATGCTTTTGATAATGTGGCATTAATATAAAATGGGTTGTATTTATTAAAAATATCGCTCGACATTTGTTGAGTAATCGCACTGGCAGCCTTTTTGCCATATTGAGCTTTTGACGGTTTTCAATAAGCCAATCGTTTAAATCTTTATGATCTTTATAAAAAATGCTATTGTCTATAAAGATGGATTTATTTCGTTCCAGGGCTTTTATTGTTTGAGTAGTGCCGGCCTTATCCCTGTCCAGAAACAGATGAACTGTTTTATGTCTTTCCATTGACTCCGTGCTTTTTTCAAAAAGAGAAAGAGAGTTTAGGACGAGGTAATTTCTTGGGGGAACGTCAGGATTTTCATTGATAGTGAGAAAAGAAAGGAAATTAAAAAAACCCTCAAATACGAAAATATCCAGCGAATCATTGTCAATAAAGCTAGTTGTCTTGGGAGAACTACTGCCTTTGAAGTGGCTGTTTCGAAGTTCATACCCTCCCATTTCATTTTCAAATCCGATGGCCGTTTGCTTTTTGTCGTATAAAATAAATTCAACTTCCCGGCAATATTTATAGGCAATTTCAAAGGGGATGCTGCGGCTTTCAAGATATTTTAACAAAGAAGAACTTGTAAGCGGCAGAGTGTTGGTTATAACAATTCTACTTCTTGCTTCTTTTTCTGTCTCACGATTGATACTTAGACTTATTTCAGGAATTGAAGTTTGCGGTTGAAAATGAAATAACCGGGCTTGATTATTGTTGGTCAAAAGCATTAGTAAATCACCCACACTACAACCGAAGAACAAAACACCAAAATTTAAAATATCTCCTCCGAGACCAGTTCCAAAATCAAACCAGACGTTCTTAGTCCGGTTCACTTTAAAGGACGCTGTTCTTTCTATCCTCAAGGGAGACAAGTACCAATAATCCTGATTTCGGATCTTTATTGGACGATGTCCCAGGGCAGATAAATAGTCCACAAGGTCGATTCGCCGGGCGTCGGCACAGGTTATCGTTTTCATATTTCTATAATTATATGTGGCTGAAAAAAAGAAAAAATTAGTATCCCCTATACTTGAACCTCAGGCTTCATAAGCTGCTGGATATCCTGGCTCAGGAAGTAAACTCTCGAGCGGATTTTGAAAGGTTTTAGCTTTCCGTGTTTCACCCAGTCGTAGATCGTTGGTTTGGTAACATGGAAAATACTGCAGACCTCGGCGATTTTATAAAGCGGCTTATAGGTCATACCGGGGGTTTCATAAGCGGGAGAAACGGGTCTTTGTTTTTCGGCGCTTGTGACTTCTTCTCTGATAATACTACGGATCGATTGCCAGAACTTTTCCGGCTCATACGGAAAAAGCATGGGTGTTACTGCTGTGGTCGTGTTGCCATTGCTCATTGATTCTTTCATCTCTTTTAATTTTAGGGTTGTAACATACCCTAAAGAGATGCCGAAAAAAAGCTAAGTATACTTAGAACTTGAAAAATAAAATAGAGATTGAAAAAATCAGGTTCGGCCAAGTTTTAATTCGAGTTGGTCCAAGATCGCAGATGCAGAAGTATGGTTTAATTTTATCAAAAAATTCCCTTGCCCTATCAATTCCTTTATGCATTTCAGCTTTTTCTTTAGCTGATAACTGGGAAAGACGGTAGAGCCTGGATAGATTTTGTTTGATTTTATCTTTATCGACCCCGTATAATTGATTCAGCAGTTCCGCTGATGCGTCGTTAGCAGGAAGGAGTGAAAGTCCACAAACCTTGCAATTCACATAATATATTATGGTGAGCGTTGGGCTGGTAAACTGGCTCCGCCTGCATTTGTTAATCTCTAGTTCTGCAATCCGAAGTTTTTGTTTTTCTTCAATAACTGTATCCAGTTTCGGAAGGAAATCTGAAAAATAGGCAGGCCAATAAATTTTGGTGGCTATTACCATGAAACTCATTACACCACCTATAAATAGCGAAAGGAGAAAAATATGCTTATTTGAGGTAAAAGTTACTACCCCAATGATTGCCGCCATAAACATAATAACAAAATGAACGAACACCTTCCTGGACCAGAATTCGAAGATGAGTTTCTTCCTTGTCGCTGCATATGTCCAGTTCGGAAATTCTTGCAGGTAATGGTCGTGGGTTTTATTAAAAACCCCATCTATTAAATCCATCCTCACAGGGGATTCAAAAAAAACAAATGCTTTTGTTCGGGTCCAGATATCTTTCTTCACGTTGCTTCATTTTTATAAAGCTACTCACTTTTATAAATCAGAAACATTCATATTTCTTATTTTAACTCAATTTATAAGGTTTTAATATAAAAATGTATAGATAGCAAATTGACATTTCAGAAACAGATTAACAACCGCTATTTTATTCTTACTTCACTTTATATATACTTATCCCGAAGTTGTTTCATATCCTGGCTCACTTTTAAATCCAGGATCTTGGCGTAATGCTGAGTAGTTTTTAAATTCCGGTGGCCGAGCATCTTAGATACTGTTTCTATAGGTACTCCATTACTCAAAGTAACAGTTGTGGCAAAAGTATGGCGGGCAATATGGTAGGTCAGGGTTTTGGGTATTCCGCAGAGATCAGCTATTTCCTTTAAATAGGCATTCATTTTCTGGTTGCTTAATACAGGCAGGACCCGGTCCTGCAGTAAACATTGTGGATGATTCTTGTATCGGTCTATCAAAGTCAGTGCAGCTGGCAGCAGTGGAATTCTTGCGGAAATATCCGTTTTCTGACGCTTACTCACCAGCCATTTTTCGCTGTCCTGGCCAATAATGATTTCTGATTTTTTTAATTTTTTCACGTCCGCATATGCCAGATCCTGAATAACAACTGAAAAGGAAAATATCCCGGACGATAGCCAGTCTTTCAACCGGAATAGATTTCATCCATAATAGTTTGCAATTCATTTTCCGTCAAGGCTGTTCTTTCCACTTCCCTTTTAGTCATTTTAAAACCCATAAAGGGATCTTTATCAAGCCATCCACTTCTTAAGCATCTGTTCACAATTTTCTTAAAATTGCTCAAATACTTCATGGTGGAATTATGATCGCATTTTCGAATACTTTTTAACCAAAACTCATATTCGGAGATGAATTCATAATCCAGCTTCGTAATATCGATATCATTTATTTTATATCTGGTCTCAATAAATGATAAAGTGTGGCGGTAGGATGTCTCATATCGCTCCAGAGTACCCGGCGCAAATTCTTTACCTACCAGGATTTTCATTTGGTCGTTATGATGCTGGAAAATTTCCATTAGCATCTTTTTCTCACGGTTGATTGATTTTCCAAGCATCACATCCTTGATATTGGAAGGCGTAATTTCCTTATCCAGTTCAAGAAGTTTTCTTTTGGCTTCAAAGACTTTCAGTTGCAAGGTATCCAAATAGGAATTAAATTCTGTTGCAGCCTCTTCCTTCACATTCATTCGTCCTGAAATCCTGTTCCATTTTTTTGATTCGCATTTTCTCTTGGTGCTGATATCACAGATTTCACCATCCACTGTAAGTCGCATATAAATCACTGATTTTTTATTCCGATCATGTTTGTTTTTTTTCAGAAAAAAACTTAGTCCAAAACTGCTTTCCATTTTTTACGAATTTTACAGGTGATAAAATTACTTCCGGTTTACCCGAAAGCTTTTTGCTTAATCCTTATAAGTTGTTAATAGAAAGCGACTTGCGTTAAATTCAGGCGAGTTTTGTAAAGTCAAGATAGGACCATGAATCTCGCATTAGAATTATTCGTAAACGTGGGTATTTGCAGGTAAAGCTGAAAATCAAGAAAGCCCGCAAACACTGTATTTGCGGGCTTTCTTGATTTTTTTAAATCTAAAATAATTGATTTCAGCGGAGAGAGAGGGATTCGAACCCCCGGAAGTTTGACCTTCAACGGTTTTCAAGACCGCCGCAATAGACCACTCTGCCATCTCTCCGGGCGCAAAATTAGGGCTTGGCGAATGATAGCAAAATATAATTGCTGTTTTCCTTAACTATTCTTTGTCTGTCAATCTTTTATCTGCGATGGAAGCCAGTTAAGTGCAACAAAATGCCCCGTCCGTCATTCAGCCATACTCAACAATATTATAGCGACAAAAGATGTAAAAAGACATAAGAAGACGTAAGACCAAATAATATCGGAGAAAAAGTCGTTATTCGGGAAAACGGAAACAATGGCCGAGGTTAAAGAAAACTATATAGTACAGGGAACTTCCGGAAGGATAGGAAAACTTGTCGTGATTAAAATTATCAATGGGAAAACCTTTATCACAAAATACCCGACCGCAGCAAAGTAAACTATACCAAAGAGCAAATCGAATCCAGGGAAATTTTTGCAGAAGCTGCAAAGTTTGCCAGTGAAATTGTAAACGATCCGGCTAAAAAATCAACCTATCCACGCCAGGGCCGGAAATCCATTTACCATTGTGCACTCTCCGATTATTTGACAGAATATAAACGAAAGAAAGCAGATGATTGTCTGCCAATGCTCATTAATATTAAACTGCCGCAACAGCTTCTTCACCATATAACTGGTCCCTGAAAGATATAGATGGAGAAATAATGAATGGTCCTAATCCCAGCTGGTCCCATTTTTTATCAACAGCTTCGATTGTTTTTTCATCTGCCACGATGATATTGGGCCAGTCACGCTGGAAATTGTCGAGTGCCAGAGTTTTTGTGGTGCCATCAAGTCCCATGCAGGCGACCATCTTATCTCCTCTCCTGCCTTCAAATAAAATGGAATCGCGTTTGGGATCCAGGTTATTACAGAATCGCCAGAGTGCCACGGGCAGATTGGAAGGATCAATATTTTCATCCACATAGAGAATCAACTTCACGCCTGATTCACTGAATATTTTTTCCGCAAAATCCATATGGAGGTCACGGATTTGTCCGATGCGCGTTTTCGATACCGATACGATGAGGCAGGGTATTTCTCTTTCCAGTAATTGGCGGTTCACAGATTTTATCTCAGGAAATGTTGCCAGCCAATCGTTATCAGGCAAAAACATTTCAATATCCGTAGCATATCTTTCATCTGTTTCTTCTTCGAATTTTTTTGTTCCGTCGATGCACATTTTTCCTCCGAAACCCAGTTTACTGCAGCTATGATCCAACACGTCCATCGGTCCCTGTGCAAATGTGATGTCCGTGGCAGGATTTACATTTCCTAAAACATATTTTGCGAGTGACAAATAATCGGTAATCGAAACACCTTCATCCACCAGTACCAGGATTTTATTGAACATCATTTGTCCTGCGCCCCACATGGCACTCATTACTTTCTGTCCGTGCCCGGCAAAAGTTTTATGAATCTGTGCAATCACGAGATTATGGAATACTCCTTCTACCGGCATTTCCATATCCACGATTTCAGGAATCATCATCATTTTCATCGGCGCAAGAAAAATTCTTTCTGTCGCTTTACCAAGCCATGCGTCTTCCTGGGGTGGAATGCCGACAATGGTTGCGGGATAAACAGCATTTTTTTTATGTGTGATGGCGGTTACATGAAATGACGGATACCAGTCGGGCAAAGAATAATATCCTGTATGATCTCCAAAGGGTCCTTCCCAGATGGGTGCTTCTTCCGGATCAACATAACCTTCAATAATAATATCTGCATCGGCCGGCACTTCCAGTTCCGGCTGTGTAAGGCAACGTACGAGTTCCACTTTCTTTTTTCTTAAGAATCCTGCCAGCATGTATTCATCCACGTTATCAGGCAGGGGTGCTGTTGCGGCTTAGGCATATATTGGATCTCCGCCCAATGCAACGGCCACGGGCATGCGCTTTTTTAGTTTCTTATAAGCTTCGAAATGCCTTGCACTCACTTTATGTTTATGCCAGTGCATGCCGGTTTGTTTTTCATTCAGTAATTGCATACGGTACATACCAACATTCCGGATGCCTGTTTCAGGATCCTTTGTATGAATAACGGGAAGAGTAATAAAAGGTCCGCCGTCTTTCGGCCAGCAGGTTATGATTGGAAGTTTTGTGAGATCGGGAGATTCCATTATGATTTCCTGACAGGCGCCTTTCCCACGTACAACTTTTGGCATCCACGCAGCGAACTGAGTAAGTTTAGGTAAAATTTTCAATTTGTCCATGATGGATTCCTTGGGACCTGCTAATAATTTAAATAAGGATTCAATTTCTTTGCTGATATCATCCAGGCGTGAGACGCCGAGTGCAATACACATTCTTTTTTCACTGCCATAGGCATTCATCAATACCGGGAAATCATAACCGGTATTTTCAAATAGCAGTGCTTTGTTGCGGGAAGCTGTTTTGCTGATCCGGTCGGTGATTTCAGCAATTTCCAATTTGGGATCTGTAAAAGTCTTTATTCTTATCAGTTCACCTGCGGACTCAGAGTGCGTCCAAGAATTCAGCTAAATTGTTAAATGCCATCTTTTCAATTAGAAGACAAAATTAACCAACTAAACTCATTGAACCTTGGGCGGACAATCTGTTCTTCCCCTTCCATAATATCCATCTCCTTTGGAAAGGAGGGCAATGCTAACCCGGATGCCGGTATAATAATACATGTCCTTCTCTTTCGGACCGCCACGTTCAGTTCCTGCCGGCGGATAATTTGGATCACCACCTTTTAATTCATTTGCACGATAAGCCATTTCAACGGCCAGTGGTCCTTTTGCATTTTGCAGAATGGTCTTATCTACATATACCGTGCTTACATCATCAAGATAATCGGTAAATGTTTTTCTGAACCCGATCTCATAAGCGATCACTACATTTTCACTCACCCTGAATTTAATACCTCCTCCGAAAGGAACTGCGAATTGTGTAAGGCTATAAGGTTTTTGTCCCGGGTATTGGGGAAGCCCCTCACCTTCTGTACTCAATGGTCTGAGATACACTTTTTGCCCGGCGGTATCGAACGCATAAGGATCAAAATGAAAAACTGCTATGCCGCCGAATATAAAAGGAGAAAATTTCTTTTGCGTGATATCCATAAAAGAATATTCTCCCACAAGATTCCATTCAATAATATTCGATTGAAAGCTGAGATTCCGGAAAACAAGATTGGAATTATTATACTGGTCAGATGCACCCACTTTCATAATATAGATATTACTGATCGCAGAAAAATTCCTGGTAATATCATATTGGGCTCCTGCTCCGAATGCAAAGAAGGATTGGTCAAAAGTATAAGCCTTCGCCTGCAGATCACCTGAATAATTGGATACGCCACCGGTAAGATTTATATGCCAGCGCTGGGCCTGAACCAATCCTGGGAAAAGTAAAAGGGAATAAAATAAAAACTTCATGTTCAAAAGATTTCTAATACGGAATAAAATCTTTCAAAGAAGCTGGATTAAAAAAAGAAGATCAAAGGAATTGGAAAATGGAGAGAGGTTATCGCGATAACGCAAGTATTGCGCCACTTATTGGGGCAAACGCGTTAAAATAGTCCGAATTACAGTCAAAAGCAAGCAAAGGTTGCCACTTTATGGAAAAATTCACGACTTAAGCCTAAAGCCTAAAGCTCAAAGCCCAAAACTTCTTTTAAGCCTAAGCTTAAAGCTCAAAGCTTAAAACTTCTTTTTGGATTCCTCCTAAAGCCTAAAACTTCTTTTAGGCCTCTGATGAGCCTATTGCTCGTCTTTGGCGCAAAACATAGAATATTGACTATAAAATTAAAATTAACTTAGTCTCAATATGAAGAAATTTATTCTCATAATGCAGGCAGTGTTTACGACTTACCTGATCGGTTGTATGAATGTTAAGCCTGGAATTGGTAGGCTTTGGTTTTATACTTATAGCAGTGATTCAGCCATTGACAGGATTTCGCTTAACCCGGCAAATTTCCTGGAATTAAGGTCAGACAAGAGCTTTACATCTGATTTGGGGAAATTTCATTCAGGTCATTGGAAATTACAAGACCAGCAATTGTTTTTGAATGCTGAGGATGGAGACGTCAATATTTTAATGATCAATGATCTTAAACTGAATGAAATGCAGATTCAGTTTGGACATTCTAATGCTGCTAATTTTGACGGCCTGCCACTTCCAAAAATAGAAAATGATCCCTTTTCAAGAATAAATAATCTATGGAGATTACATGCTACGACTAAGGAAACTGACGATCAATTAAAAATGAGACTTAGAAACCATTGCGGTTTTTGGGTTTCATATTTCAATTGGGCGCTTACAAATGAAATGACAACTGTAGATGTCCGAAGTACGCCTACTCCTATTAAGATTTATGGGAATGGGTTCACCATTAAACCATTTCACGATTTACCTGATGCCTGGAAAAGTTATTTTTATGATAGTTCAGACTGTAGAAAGGCAAATGATATGCTGATAGATATCTTTCAAACACATAATGTTGCCTGGGCTCATACAGATAATAAATACAAAATGTTTATTTCGGCTTTCCAGCAAATGGAACAGTTTCTTAGATAAAAGCCTTGTTTGAGCCTAAAGCTTAAAAGACTTCTCCCAAATTCACAAAAAATCCCCGGGATCCCATCGTGCCCCAGGCATAATCCAGGGCAAGATTTGTTCTGGAGAATTTATTAAGCATTATTCGAATACCCAGGCCCGCCCCAGGTGAAATAACTTGATATTTACCTGTGGTGATATCTGAAAAACTTTCTGCGTTTGCAAATACAACACCCCCGAAAAGTCCGTTTGCTGAAATAACAAACCGGTATTCTGCTTCCTGGTCGATCATATTCATACTTCTGAACCTGCCCTGGATATAACCACGACCGGTATTGCTGTATTCATCCCAGGCTGTGCTGGGAAGTAGCAAGTATGGAGGAGTGCCTCCCACCGTAAACCAGTTATAGCTCCAGAAAGCAAGAATATTCCTTGATTCGGAAGGGAATTTTGTATAGCCTCTGAATTCCACCAGCAGGGATTGCCAGTTGGCATCACTACCCAGGAAGGTGAATTTTGGCTGAAAAAGAATATTCGCATAGATGCCTTTTTCCGGATTGATTGGATTTCTTCTCGAATCATACTTGACATCCAATGAAATGCCCGAGGCCTTTTCGGTTTTAGAAATACCATATTGTTGAAAATCAGTTGGAGGGCTACCCACCGGAATGATTTCCTGAATATTCCAGAAATAATCAAAATCATATCCGATACCTGCATAGAGGTCAGTTCCAATTTTTCTAAGTACAGCCTGGTGAAGTTTAATGTAGGAATAGTCAATATTATAACTGCTGTCCTGCTTGGTATTTCCGCCCAGCCCAAAAGTTTCAGAAGGATATTTTAAAAAACGCCAGTCGGTAAGAATATTGTATTTATTGTTATGGGTCCAGATACTTGACGCCACGGGGAATATGATTTGGCTTTTGGCGGTATATGCTATGCTGGTAACGACCGTTGAAATATTTTCCGATTCATGGTTATGTGAGCCGGTATAAAAAGCCGCATTTGCGCTGATAACACCTGCAAACCCTGTTTGTAATGTGTAACCTACCGCTGGAAATGCACTGAAATGAACACGTCCTTTTTTATTCACCACGACGTCCTCCCTGTTCACCGAATTTTTGTTGAGTATCCTTTCTCCAATATCAATCAGGTCAACCTGTTTTATACCCGGATTAATAGTTGTGTCGGGAACGAATTGCGCCAATAAAAAGATCGGGAGGTTTATGAGGGCAAATAATAGAAAATATTTTAGCATCAGGGACTTCGATTGAATAAAGATATCATTGCTATTTTGAGGAAATATGTTTCCGGTCACCATCCATACTGATGTTTAACGAAACGTTAATATTCTTTAACATATTTGACTTATTTTATACTCTTTGGATATGATTGTCCCAGTTCCTTTTAAAGTTTGAAGGGTTGTCCCCAACTATTTTATTAAAAAGCTTATTGAAGTAAGACAGGCTTTCAAAACCAACGGCATAGCAGGTTTCCGTAACATTCCGATCCTGCATCAATAAGTTTTTGGCCCTTTCAATTCTGTATTGATTTACAAAATCAGTAAATGTCATATTCGTCTGCCTTTTGAAATACCTGCAAAAAGCAGGAGTTGTGAGATGCACTTTGGATGCAACCAGGTTAACATCCGGTTTTTGGTCATAGTGAACACTTATATATTCATAGATAGCTCCCATTCTGATCTTGTCTTTTAAGATGAAGTCCCTGCCTGAAAGATCATTATTCAATACGATACGTTCTTTTGATACTGCGAGTTGTTGAAATATTTTTATCAGATGAATTAGCTGGTCAAACGATTCCAGCTTTTCCAAATGTTTTAATTCTTCGGCTACATTTTTTTTGGTTTCTCCATAAAATGATATTCCATAGTCGGCTGTTTTAAAAAGCTCATGTATCATATCAAATTCCCGGGCCGTTGAAATTGCTGTACCCAGGAAATCTGTTTTTAACTGTATAACGATCTGATGATAATCACTTCGTAATCTGTAATCAAAATTTAAATGAGGAAGGTTTCCGCCAATGAATACGAGATCACTATGGGTATAACCGGAAATATGGGTGCCAACATGACGAATACCAGCATCAGCTTCTACATAAACCAATTCAATTTGCGGGTGATAGTGCCAGAGAAAGGTATTTCTGAGGCGCGGTGAAAATAGCTTGAAAGATTTCCCGGGTTCAAATTCTATCTTTTCCAGTTGTATTTCATTCACCTCCAATTATAATTTATTACAAATGTAAATTAATAAATAGGTCAATACAGAGCAAATACTGATCAATAGCCATGAAAGACTCTATGAAACAGGCCCTTAGATTTGTATCATTAAACCAATTTATATGTTAGTTAAAACGATGGCTGCGGCAGACCAGTTCACCATGGCTCATAAGGAAATACCTGGCAATCCCTCTACAGCGAAGTCAAGCCAGATAAAATTAAATGACAGGAGCAATGGAGAGCCGCTACGAATACTTTCTGAGGAGGACTGGGATTTTTGGGTGCATAACGGTTACGTGGTTATCAGGAATGCTGTACCAAAGGATCAGGTAAAAAAACTGGCTGATTATCTCTGGGATTATGAGGATAAGAATCCTGATGATATGGATACCTGGTATAAAAGACCCAATGTTCAGATGGAAATGAAGGAGCTCAACAATACAGGGATGGTTGAAATATACAACCATCAGTATTTATGGGATAACAGGCAATATCCGAAAGTTCACCAGGCTTTTGCGGATATCTGGGGAACCGAAAAACTCTGGGTTACGATAGACCGGGCAAATCTGAATTTTCCCGTGAGGCCGGGATTTGAATACAAGGGATTTATTCATTGGGACTATGATCCTGAAACAAAACCGCAAAATGTGCAGGGGGTATTAGCTCTTGCTGATCAGACGGATGAGAATATGGGTGGATTTCAATGTGTGCCTGAATTGTACAGGACTTATGATACCTGGAAGTTGACACAACCTGAGGACCGGGATCATTATAAACCCGATATTGCTGGTCTTGAACTGGTAAAAGTAAAACTTGAAGCAGGAGATCTGCTAATTTTCAATAGCCTCGAGCCACACGGTATCAGGGCCAATCTGAGTAACAATAAAGTACGCGTCGCTCAATACCTTGCCATGATGCCTGCACAGGAAGAAAATGAAGAGTTCAGACAATGGCGAATAAACAGCTGGAAAAACAGGAATGCGATGACGGGATATGCATTTCCCGGTGACCCTTTGGAAAGAGAGAAAAAAAATCCGATTGCAGAATTATCTCCTCTTGGGAAAAAATTATTGGGACTAGAAAAATGGTAAATCATATTAATAAAAAAACCCCGCAGGTGCGGGGTTGACGGACTAAAGACTGCGATCAAATAAATCTTTCTGTACTACCAGATTGTAATGGCTCCAATAAAATTCCCTGACGCATCAAATTCCACCTCATACTTCGTATTATTCGAATCAATGACTACAATATAACCCTGCAATACTCCATTCAGGGTGAAAGAAAATCCTCTTTCAAAAACATAATAGACCTGATCTGATCCTGCGTGCAAGGAACAGTAAAGAAGCTTGGCAATAAAATTGCTTATTTAAAAATGGGTCAAAAAACATGCAATAAAATCAGGGCATGAAATAAACCTTCTGTTTTCTGCGTAATTCCATCGTGTACCGGTGCTGGTTATACAATGCTGTCAGATAAGGAAATATTCAGGTGGTAAGGTTCCATTTGCTTTTTTGCTTTTGTTGAATATTTTCTACCATTTTAGCTATTTCAGGCTAAATTCTTTTAATCTTATCCCCCTGTTCATTTTTATTTTCTATTATGAAGAGAAGTAATAATAAACTGGTATATATAGTGGACGATGATCCTGATGACCGGCAAATCATTTTGGATGCTTTCCTTGAAAATAAATACCAGGGAGATTATGCTTTTATAGAATCGGGAGATCAGCTTCTTGAAAATCTTAAGGATCCCGATACGCTGTTTCCATCTTTAATCATGTTGGATCTGAATATGCCCGGCATTATCGGGCTTCATGTACTGCAGGAAATAAGGCGTGAAAAACAATATAGCCATATACCAATTATAGTTCTAACTACCTCTTCTCTTCATATGGACCGAAAACTGGCTTACGAATACGGCACCAATTGTTTTCTAAGAAAACCGAATTCTTTTCAATATCTGGTTTCTCTTATGGATGCCATTATCAAATTATGGCTTATTGATAATGATCTGTGAGAAACGTACCAAAAAACAAAAGCCCTCACATTAGTGAAGGCTTTATCAATCTTGGTCGGGACGACTGGATTCGAACCAGCGGCCTTCCCGCCTACGGCGGGACGCGCTAATTAACTATCATACGAATTGATTTTAAGAAAATGTATAATAGAAAACGTATTTGTCAAACAAAAAAGCCCTCACATTAGTGAAGGCTTTATCAATCTTGGTCGGGACGACTCGATTCGAACCAGCGGCCTCTTGCACCCCATCTAACGCGCTACCGGGCTGCGCTACGTCCCGAACTATAAAAATAATTATTGTCACTCAAATATCTTTCTATTCCTCTTTTCTTGATTTTTAACTCCAATCGTACAGCTTCTGCTCTGGTATTACATTCAAAGAAAATTTTAAGTATCCAAGGAGTACCTCTTGGATGTAAAATTTGATCTTCCTGTGCGTTGTGTTAATAAGCCTTTTCTTAACATCTATCGCACTTCCAACATAGTACTTTTTCAAGGATGTGCTATAAATTACGTAAACATAAAACATATCGTGAGGGCCTTCCCGCCTCCGGCGGGACGCACTACTCCGGCTGTTCGCTACGTCCCGAACTAAAAATAATTATTGTCACTCAAATATCTTTCTATTCCTCTTTTCTTGATTTTTAACTCCAATCGTACAGCTTCTGCTCTGGTATTACATTCAAAGAAAATTTTAAGTATCCAAGGAGTACCTCTGGATGTAAAATTTGATCTTCCTGCATTGTGTTGATCAAGCCTTTTCTTAACATCTATCGCACTTCCAACATAGTACTTTTTCAAGGATGTGCTATAAATTACGTAAACATAAAACATATCGTCAAATTAGCGGCCTTCCCGCCTCCGGCGGGACGCGCTACCGGGCTGCGCTACGTCCCGAACTAAAAATAATTATTGTCACTCAAATATCTTTCTATTCCTCTTTTCTTGATTTTTAACTCCAATCGTACAGCTTCTGCTCTGGTATTACATTCAAAGAAAATTTTAAGTATCCAAGGAGTACCTCTGGATGTAAAATTTGATCTTCCTGCATTGTGTTGATCAAGCCTTTTCTTAACATCTATCGCACTTCCAACATAATACTTTTTCAAGGATGTGCTATAAATTACGTAAACATAAAACATATCGTCAAATTAGCGGCCTTCCCGCCTCCGGCGGGACGCGCTACCGGGCTGCGCTACGTCCCGAACTAAAAATAATTATTGTCACTCAAATATCTTTCTATTCCTCTTTTCTTGATTTTTAACTCCAATCGTACAGCTTCTGCTCTGGTATTACATTCAAAGAAAATTTTAAGTATCCAAGGAGTACCTCTGGATGTAAAATTTGATCTTCCTGCATTGTGTTGATCAAGCCTTTTCTTAACATCTATCGCACTTCCAACATAGTACTTTTTCAAGGATGTGCTATAAATTACGTAAACATAAAACATATCGTCAAATTAGCGGCCTTCCCGCCTCCGGCGGGACGCGCTACCGGGCTGCGCTACGTCCCGAACTAAAAATAATTATTGTCACTCAAATATCTTTCTATTCCTCTTTTCTTGATTTTTCACTCCAATCGTACAGCTTCTGCTCTGATATTACATTCAAAGAAAATTTTAAGTATCCAAGGAGTACCTCTGGATGTGAAATTTGCTCTTACCTCCATTGTGTTGATCAAGCCTTTTCTTAACATCTATCGCACTTCCAACATAGTATTTTTCAAGGATGTGCTATAAATTACGTAAACTAAAACATATCGTCAAATTAGCGGCCTTCCCGCCTTCGGCGGGACGCGCTACCGGGCTGCGCTACTTCCCGATATTACAAAATAATTATTATCACTTAAATATCGTTTCTATTCCTCTTTTCTTAATTTTTACTCTCCAATCGTACAGCTTCTGCTCCTTGTATATACATTCAATGAAAATTTTAATGCTATCCAAGGCACTACCTCTCGATGTGAAATTTGATCTTACCAGCTATTGTGCTTGATCAAGCCTTTTCTTAACATCTATCGCACTTCCAACATAATACTTTTTCAAGGATGTGCTATAAATTACGTAAACATACAAACATATCGTCAAATCTAGCGGCCTTCCCGCCCTTCAGCGGGACGCGCTACCGGGCTGCGCTACTTCCCGAACTAAAAATAATTATTGTCACTCAAATATCTTTCTATTCCTCTTTTCTTGATTTTTATCTCCAATCGTACAGCTTCGCTCTGGTATTACATTCAAAGAAAATTTTAAGTATCCAAGGAGTACCTCTGGATGTAAAATTTGATCTTCCTGCATTGTGTTGATCAAGCCTTTTCTTAACATCTATCGCACTTCCAACATAGTACTTTTTTCAAGAGATGTGCTATAAATTACGTAAACATAAAACATATCGTCAAATTAGCGGCCTTCCCGCCTCCGGCGGGACGCGCTACCGGGCTGCGCTACGTCCCGAGACTAAATCAAACAACTCTATATTGAATCTTCAATTCCTAAATAAATTTTCAAATTAGCGGCCTTCCCTCCTTCAGTAGAATGCGCTATGTACCGAAATATTCAACTCAATCCAAATAGTCAACGGTCAACGGTCCCGTCAACGGTCAACGGTCAACGGTTCCCGCACGTGCGGGATCAACCGTCAAAAGGGCTGCAATTTAAGATAAAAAATTCTTGCCCGAAAATGAATTCATTCCTATACCGTATCTTCGCGCAATTCCTTCTAGATGAAGCTTCTAATTAAACAGGCTTGCATTACTGACCCGCTCTCTTCCCATCACGGAACCATTCAGGATATTTTAATCGAAAAAGGCACAATCCGTGAAATTGCTCTTTCTATTTCAGAAAAGACAGACCATGTTATTGAACAAAAAGGTCTTCAGATAAGTCCCGGATGGGTGGATATTTTTTCAAACTTTGCTGATCCGGGTTATGAATTCAAAGAAACGCTGGAAACGGGCTCTGCAGCAGCTGCAGCCGGCGGTTTCACGGATGTTTTTCTCATTCCTAATACACAGCCGATCACGGATAATAAATCGCAGGTTGAATACCTTCGTCAGCGATCTTCTGATTTACCGGTTTCCATCTGGCCCATCGGAGCGATCACAAAAAGCCTGGATGGTAAACACCTCGCTGAAATGTATGATATGCAAAACAGCGGAGCAGTTGCTTTCTCCGACGGGCTAAATCCTGTGCAATCATCTGGAGTTCTGGTGAAGGCTCTGCAATATGTAAAGGCTTTTCAAGGAGTGGTCATTCAAATCCCTGATGATACAAGTATATCTCCCAACGGTCTTATGCATGAGGGTGTTATTTCAACACAGCTCGGGTTGCCTGGAAAACCAATGATGTCTGAAGAATTGATCATTGCGCGGGATATTAAACTGGCAAGGTATTCCCAGTCGCGCATACATTTTACCGGCGTCACTTCTCCCAAATCCATTGATTATATTCGTCGTGGTAAAGATTCCGGACTGGATATCAGCTGCTCGGTCACACCTTACCATCTTTTCTTCAACGACGAAGCGCTGGTTGCTTATGATACGAATCTAAAAGTGTATCCGCCGATTCGTTCCAGGGCAATTGCATCGCAACTTAAAGAAGCAGTACTCGATGGGACCATCGACTGTATTGCTTCACATCATCTGCCTCATGAATACGACAGCAAGGTTTTGGAATTTGAATATGCTAAATATGGAATGGCAGGACTAGAAACAGCTTATGCTGTCATACAAACCATATTTCCGGATCTGCAGGCAGAAAAAATATATGCTTTGTTTGGAGGGAATGCCAGAAGAATATTTAAACTCAATCCGTCAACTATTGAAAAAGGAAGCAGTGGAAGTCTGACTTTATTTAATCCGGGCTCTGAATGGTATTTGATCTGAGTAAATCTGCATCTAAATCCAAAAACTCGCCTTTTCATGGGAATGCATTCAGAGGAAAGGTGATTGGGATAATATCAAAAGGAAAACTTCATTTGAATTCTGAATCAAAATAAAAACAGCCACATGAAAAAGAAATCAACAGATTTTATGGTCAAAGGAATCCTGCTTTCCCTCGTATTAATGGTCATAAGCCTGATCGGTGGATTTGCACACCTTCAATTCGAAACCTGGTTTAAATGGTTACCCTCCATTATTCAGATTATTGTCATTATAATTTTCTGCATTCAATATGGGAAGCAGCAAACCGATGGAGTTACATTCGGAAAAGTTTTTGGATATGGTTTTAAAATTTCTTTAGTTGTTTCCATTCTTATGATTGTTTATGGGTTGCTTTCTTTTTTCGTGATTTTTCCTGAATTCACAGATCAGGCCCTTCAGCAGGCCAGAGCAGGTATGGAAGCGAAAGGAAATTTAACGGAAGATCAGATCGACAAGGGAATGGAGATAACTAAAAAATTTATGCAACCTGTGCCCATCGCCATTATTACATTTTTGTTGACTCTGTTTGTTGGTACGATTGCATCGCTGTTAGGCGCAGCTTTTACCAAGAAAAGTGAAGCCGAGCCCGCAATTTTCAAAGACAATCCATAGTATGGCTGATTTAGCGCCGTCATCAAAATATTCCCTTCCCCTGCGATTCGGATTGATTACCGGATTGGTTTATATGATATTGCTTTTTTTTCGCTACAAATATTTCGCATCCAATCCGGTTCATTTTGGTCTGTCAGCTCTTGTGACTTATATCATTATTTTGATATTGTATTTATTCACAGGTATCGCCAGAAGAAATGAATTAGGAGGATATGGCGAGTCCAGGGAAATCTTTCAATCTATCTTCATTGTGATCCTGATTACTGAGCTGGTATATATTCTTTTCAACCTGATTTATTTAAAATATATCGACCCCGCATTCTGGGAAAACCTTAAAACGACATCCTTATCCTATTATAAGGATTTAAAGATGAATAGTGAACAAATGAACCAGAGAATGAATAGTTTTAAGGATGTGGATCAGCAGACAAAACCCATGGGTCTTTTGAAAGGATATGGATTTAGTGTAATCATTGATTCTTTATTCGGATTAATAATTGCATCTATTCTCCGAAAGAAAAAACCTAATTCATAACCAGCATGGATATATCTGTTATCGTACCATTATTGAATGAGGAAGAATCTCTTCCTGAACTCGCTTTATGGATTGAGCGTGTGATGAATGAACATCAGTTTTCCTTTGAAGTGATCATGGTTGATGATGGCAGTACAGATCGGTCATGGGAAGTCATAGAATCGTTGCATGAGAAGAATAATCGCTTTAAAGGCATCCGTTTCCAAAGAAATTACGGGAAATCGGCTGCACTGAATGAAGGATTCAAAAGCTGTCAGGGAAACGTAGTCATCACGATGGATGCTGACCTTCAGGATGACCCGGATGAAATTCCTGCATTATATCAGATGATCAGCAGAGGAGGATTCGACCTGGTAAGCGGCTGGAAGAAACTTCGCCATGATCCCATTTCCAAAACGCTGCCTTCAAAATTTTTTAACTGGGTTACTTCCAAAGTATCAAAAATAAATTTACACGACTTTAACTGCGGCCTGAAAGCATACCGTCAAAATGTAGTGAAGAGTATTGAAGTTTACGGTGAGATGCATAGGTATATCCCGTTGATTGCCAAATGGGCAGGGTTTAAAAAAATTGGAGAAAAGGTGGTGGATCACCACGCCAGGAAATATGGCGTTTCTAAATTTGGAGTGGGACGCCTGATCACAGGAGGACTTGACCTTGCTTCCATCATGTTCGTTGGTAAATATGGCAAAAGGCCCATGCATTTGTTTGGTTCGTGGGGCATGTTCAGTTTTCTATTTGGTTTCGTGGTTTTCTTCTATTTATTTATATCGAAATTCTTTTTTGATAAAACCAGTATTAACCAAAGACCCTTGTTTTTTGTTGCTTTGATTGCGATGGTAATCGGTACGCAACTTTTTGTAACTGGATTTATCTCCGAATTGATTTCCAGGAATTCTCCCAATCGAAATGCATACCTGGTCGAAAAGAGAACGGACTTATGAAAACGGTAATCATCGGACCTGCATGGCCCCTGCGAGGAGGCCTTGCGAGTTTTGATCAGCGTCTTTGCAGGGCTATTATAGAAGAAGGTCACGCTTGTTCGATTTATTCTTTTTCATTACAATATCCCGGATTCCTTTTCCCGGGTACCACTCAATATTCTTCAGATCCACAACCTGCAGGAATCGAAATCCATCCTGTTATTAATTCAGTAAACCCTTTCAACTGGATGCTCATTGGCAATCGTTTGAAAAAAGAAGCGCCTGATCTGATCGTTGTACGTTACTGGCTTCCTTTCATGGCACCCGCACTGGGAACGATTTTAAGACAGGTAAGGAAGAACCGGATAACAAAGATCGTTGCCATTACTGATAATATTTTGCCTCACGAAAAACGACCGGGTGATGAGCCATTCACAAAATACTTCCTCGCAAGCTGCGATGCATTTGTCACTATGAGTGATTCTGTCATGGATGACCTCAGGAAATTTGAAAAAACAAAACCTGCTAAACGGGTAATCCATCCCCTGTATGATAATTTCGGAGAGATCATTGACAAAACATCTGCAAGAAAATTCCTGCATGATAAACTCCAATTAGATGTTAGCCAGGATGAGAAAATTATTTTATTTTTTGGATTCATAAGGAAATATAAGGGACTCGATACCCTGTTGAGGGCCATGGCCGAGCCTGCTATGAAAAACTCCGGAATCCGATTGTTGATAGCGGGAGAATTTTATGAGGACCAAAATCCATATCTAAAATTAATAGATGAATTAAAAATCGAAAAGCAACTGATCCTTAAAACAGATTTCATCCCTGATGCAGAAGTTAAATATTATTTATGCGCTGCCGATGCGGTTATCCAGCCTTATCGTCACGCCACACAAAGCGGTGTTACCCCTCTTGCTTATCATTTTGAAAAGCCAATGATCGTTTCCAATGTTGGAAGTTTCGCGGAACAGGTCCTGCATGAACAAACGGGTCTGGTATCGGATGCTGAACCAGACGCTTTATCCAACGCCATCATGCGTTTCTACGAATTAGGAGAAGAATATTTTATTCCTCATCTTCGTACTGAAAAGAAAAAATATTCCTGGAAAAACCTGGTAAACGCCATTTTTGATCTATCCCATGATATACAGAAGTAAAGCTCCCCTCCGGATTGGACTTGCCGGAGGAGGTACCGACGTAAGCCCCTACAGCGATCTTTATGGTGGCGCTATTTTAAATGCCACAGTTTCCTTATATGCTTATGCGAATATTGAAATCACTGAATTGGAAGAAGTCCATTTTGAATCTATTGATTATAAATCAAAACAAATCATCAGTAAGGGTTCTCCTGTAGAATTTAACGGCGTCCTCGATTTGCATAAAGGCGTTTACGACAGGATAAGAAAACAATACGCGGGGATGCCGGCGGGTTTTAAATTATCCACTTTTGTAGATGCTCCGGCCGGATCAGGTCTTGGTACTTCATCCACACTAGTAGTTGCAATCGTGGGCGCCTTTGCGGAAATGCTGAAATTGCCTCTGGGAGAATATGATATCGCCCATCTCGCATATGAAATTGAAAGAAAGGATTTGAAAATGGCGGGTGGAAGACAGGATCAATACGCTGCAACATTTGGCGGGGTGAATTATATGGAATTTTTTGGAGAAGATAAAGTGATCGTTAATCCACTGCGTGTGAAACAACAATATTTATTTGAGCTGGAAAATAATCTCCTTCTTTATTATACTGCTACCAGCCGGGAATCTGCCAAAATCATTACGCAGCAAAGTCAGAACGTGGTGGATAATAAAATCTGCATCCATCGATGCCATGCACCAGTTAAAACAACAATCCCAGCGCATGAAAGAAGCCCTGCTGAAAGGCAGACTGCATGAAATCGGCGAAATCCTGGATTTCGGATTTCAACAAAAGCGGCGCATGGCAGATGGCATATCCAATAACAGGATGGAAGAAATTTATATCGCTGCAAAATCAGCCGGAGCTACGGGCGGTAAAATTTCAGGTGCCGGCGGCGGTGGGTTTATGATATTTTATTGTCCGGGTAATACAAAATTCAGGGTTATGGAAAAACTAAGTGATTTTGGCGGACATTGTAAAACTTATCAGTTTGTGGATCATGGTCTGACTACCTGGACCATTTAAAATTATTATATGATCGATCATATCAAAAAAATTATAAACGAATCCATTTCAGTAAAGAAGAAAATTTTACTGGACGAAGTGATGTTGAATAATATCATTCAGGTTGTTCAGGAAATTGTGAAAGCATTTCAAGATGGGAAACGGGTTTATTTTGCAGGAAACGGTGGGAGTGCCGCTGACGCACAACATCTGGCAGCAGAATTTTCAGGTCGTTTTTATACTGACCGGCCTGCCCTTCCTGCGGAAGCCTTGCATTGCAATACGTCCTATCTGACAGCTGTCGCCAACGATTACAGTTATGACGAAATTTATGCGCGCCTGATTCGCGGTATTGCGCATCGGGGCGATGTGCTGGTTGGATTATCCACTTCCGGAAATTCAGGAAATATTGTAAAAGCATTTGAAGACAGCCAGGGAAAAAAGAAGTAATTACTGTAGGCTTTTACAGGTGAAACCGGTGGTAAATTGAAACCGCTTTCTGATTATCTTTTTAATATCCCATCTACGGATACACCCAGGATACAGGAATCACATATTCTGCTTGGTCATATTATATGTGAGCTGGTAGAAAAAGAATATTTTAAATCCTAGAGGAAATGATTACCGAGGCAATTGTTCTGGCAGGCGGCCTCGGAACGAGGTTAAAGTCCGTGGTAACAGATCTTCCCAAGAGCCTGGCTCCTGTTGCGGGAAGACCCTTTCTTGCTTATCTGCTGGATCATGCCAGAAAACAGGGAATTGAAAAATTTATTTTTGCACTCGGATATAAAACTGAACTGATAGAAACATTTGTCAGAAAATATTTACCAGAAGAAACCTATGCATTTTCGATAGAAAAAAAACCTTTAGGAACCGGAGGGGCCATTTATAAGGCATGTAAACAAGCTTCTTCAGCAAATATTATCATCCTGAATGCAGATACTTTTTATGGAATCACGGTATTCGCAGCTTGCCGGCATGCATGATCAACGCAAGGCTGCCTGTACCCTGGCTTTGAAACCCATGAAAGAATTTGAGCGATATGGCGCGGTCGATATGGATGAAGAAAATACGATACGGGGATTCAGTGAAAAAAAATATCAACCCAGCGGCCTTATTAACGGCGGCGTATATGCGCTGAATGTTGAATCTTTTCGTACAGAAATCCTTTCCTGAAACCTTTTCTTTTGAGAAGGATTATCTTGAAACAGAATGTGTAAAAGGAAATATTCTGGGGCTTGTTTCCGACGCATATTTTATAGATATTGGTGTGCCGGAAGATTATATTCGGGCGCAACGAGAACTTACTATTGCATATTGTAATAATTGTTAATTCGATGGTTAACGGATGATCCCGCATTTGCGGGTAATCTGATGACGGTACATTTCGGTCATTCCGGTCAATCGACAAATTACGAATTTACTATTGTCATCGAACTTCGATCTCTCACATATCAATAAAACCTGGACGCTATTTCTAGACCGTGATGGGGTTATTAATTATGAAAATCCGGGGACTTATGTGAGGAATTGGGATGAATTTATTTTCTATCCAAATGCTCCGGAAAATATTGCCTATTTCAATAAGAGGTTTCAGCATATTGTGCTTGCGACCAATCAGCGTGGTATAACAAAAGGAATTATGACGATTGCAGACCTGGAAAATATTCATACAAGGATGCTGAAAGCCATTGAGGACAAAGGTGGAAAAATTGACAGGATTTATTATTGTGTTGATGGGGAAGCCTCCAGTTCCTGCCGAAAGCCAAACCCGGGAATGGCCTTCCAGGCAGTGAAGGATTATCCGGATATTGATCTGAAAAAATCACTGATGGTAGGAAATAATCTCAGTGATATGCTGTTTGGCAAAAATGCAGGCATGAAAACTGTATTCCTGCAAACGACCAAACCTGACCAGGAATTGCCACATGATTGATATTGACCTGTATTTTAACAATCTGGATGAATTTGCTTCGGCCCTGAGGAAATCATAAATTTTTGAAAGAATTGGCAGGTTTCCTGTGAGTTGCTGATCTTCCTTGTAAATTGCGGGAGAATTTCAACAAACATCCATGATCCTGAAAAAGTATTTTTTTCTTTTCCTTATGGCAGGGTGCCTGGTTTCCACAGCTGGCTACGGACAAACTGTTGCAGGGAAACGTTTTACAACGTTTGACAAGTCACAGCTTGAAAAACAACAGGACTCACTAGTGCCATTTGCTTACGAAATTGTAAACGCACCTGAACCAAATCAGCGATTCAGGGCTGACAGTTTTTTTATAAGGTTATTTGTCAGGTCATTAAAAATTCCCAATTCTTTTTATTTCCCTTTTGATTCACTTCAAACCATTTCGAAATTATATGCTCCGGACAGCAGTTTTCGAATCTTTACCTGGCAGATAAAAAAAGATGAATACGAGTATTTCCAATGGGGTGCAATTCAAATGAGAACCGAAGATGGTTCCCTGAAACTTTTTCCATTGCATGATTTTTCAAACTTCACTTCAAAACCGGCAGATTCAGTACGCAATCCTAACAATTGGATTGGTGCTATCTATTACCGGATCATCCAAAAAAAATTCAACGGGAAAAATATTTATACATTACTTGGGTTTGACGACTTCACCATCGACAGAAATAAGAAATGGATGGAGGTGCTGACTTTTAACGATCAGGATCAACCTGTTTTTGGCGGACCTTATTTTTCATTTAAAAATGATTCGGCCAAGGCATCTAAAAAACAGGTCATGCGTTTTTATATTGAATATAAAAAGGAGGCTGTCACGTCATTCAATTATGATACTACACTTAACATGATCATCTATGATCACCTGATTTCTGAATCTGATGAGCCAGACAGGAAGGAAACTTTTGTTCCGGATGGGGATTACGAAGGTTTTACCTGGCAGGACGGGCAATGGCTGCATGTTCCAAAGGTCTTTAATCAGACTTTGCAGGATGGTCAGTTTCCGACTGACAAAAAGATTCTGAATGACGATGGTGGAATTAATGAGAACCTTCTTAAGCAACAGTCTGATAAGAATAAGAAGAAAACTAACTAAAGTGTGAGAGTGTGAGAGTGTGAGAGTGTGAGAGTGTGAGAATGAAAAACAGATTCCCACACTCTCACACTCTCACACTCTCACACTTTGTTCTATTCATCAAGTTTCAGCACCGCCAGAAACGCTTCCTGTGGAATTTCAACATTACCCACCTGGCGCATACGCTTTTTACCTTCTTTTTGTTTTTCAAGAAGTTTTCTTTTGCGGGAGATGTCGCCTCCGTAGCATTTAGCCGTCACATCTTTGCGTAAAGCGCTGATGGTTTCCCTTGCAATGACTTTAGAACCAATGGCAGCCTGGATGGCTATCTGAAATTGCTGTCTTGGTAACAGTTCTTTTAATTTTTCACAAAGCTTACGACCAAAATCTGCTGCACGACTCCTGTGAATAAGCGCGCTTAGAGCATCCACTTTTTCGCCATTCAATAAAATATCCATTTTGGCAATATCACTCTCACGGTATCCAATCGGATGATAATCGAAAGAAGCATATCCTCTTGTCTGGCTTTTTAGCTTATCATAGAAATCAAAGACGATTTCAGTCAGGGGCATTTCAAAATGCAGCTCTACTCTTGTAGGTGTTAAATAGTTCTGATTCAGAAGTATACCGCGCTTGCCTAAACATAAAGTAATAATATTTCCAATATACTCAGGCTTTGAAATGATCTGTGCATTGATATAGGGCTCTTCAATTCTTTCAGTCCGGGTAGGATCGGGCATTTCAGCCGGATTATTTACCTGAATCGTTTCTCCTTTTGTTGAATAGGCTATAAAACTTACGTTGGGAACTGTTGTAATGACAGTCTGATTAAATTCCCTTTCCAGTCTTTCCTGGATTATCTCCATATGCAGCATTCCCAGAAACCCGCAACGGAAACCAAATCCCAGGGCCTGGGATGTCTCCAGTTCATATGTCAAAGAAGCATCGTTAAGCTGGAGTTTATCCATGCACTCCCGCAATTCTTCAAAATCTTCAGTCATTACCGGAAAAATGCCTGCAAATACCATGGGTTTAACTTCCTGGAAGCCCTGTATCATCTGAGGATTCGGATTTGAACTCAGGGTAATGGTATCTCCCACTTTGACCTCTTTGGCATTCTTAATACCCGTAATGATATAACCCACATCTCCGGCCCGAACTTCGGGTTTGGGTTCGAGTCCCAGTTTGAGTATGCCCACTTCATCGGCCTGGTATTCCTGACCTGTGGAAACAAAACGCACTTCATCACCTTTTTTCAAAACACCATTCATGATCCGGTAGTAGACAATGATTCCGCGGAAAGAATTGAATACGCTGTCGAAAACAAGCGCCTGGAGCGGAATATCGGGATTGCCTTCGGGTGGCGGGATGCGTTCAACTATGGCCTCCAGGATCGCTTCCACGCCGAGCCCGGTTCTTGCACTGGCAAGCAGGATGGATTCTCTTTTGCAACCAATGAGCTCTACTATCTGATCGGTCACTTCTTCTACCATGGCCCCATCCATATCTATTTTATTGATCACAGGAATTATTTCCAGATCGTTCTCAATTGCGAGATAGAGATTGGAAATAGTTTGGGCCTGTATTCCCTGGGATGCGTCAACAAGTAATAATACGCCTTCACAGGCTGCCAGTGCACGGCTTACCTCGTAAGAGAAGTCAACATGGCCCGGCGTATCAATGAGGTTCAAAATATATTCCTGACCTTTCAATTCATAGTTGATCTGTATCGCATGACTTTTTATTGTAATTCCTTTTTCGCGTTCAAGATCCATATCATCCAGTACCTGGTCTTTCATTTCACGGTCACTGATGGTATGGGTAACCTGCAACAACCGGTCAGCCAGGGTTGATTTACCGTGATCAATGTGGGCAATAATGCAGAAATTCCGGATGTTCTTCATGGGCGATCCCTTCATTTTTTAAGAGCCGCAAAGGTACATAAAAAATCTAAGGCCATGGCCTTAGATTTTAATGTGGTAAATGTGGAATTGTAGTAAATGAGAGCAAGTGGAAATGGAATTGGAAAATGATAATAAAGTAATTCACTTAGAATTGCCGCTATCTGCTAATGGCCAACATTTGCTGCTAATTCACTCTTAATTTTGAAAAATGGAATATCGGTTACTTGGGACATCAGGGTTAAAAATCAGCAGAATCGGATTTGGCGCGATGTCACTGGAATTAAATAATCCGCTCAATGAAACCTTGTTGAACAAAGCATTGGATGAGGGTATTAATTTTTTCGATACCGCAGATATGTATCAACAGGGATTAAATGAAACTTTACTGGGCAGCGTATTCCGTGAGAAAAGAAAAAAGATCATCCTGGCCACCAAGGTCGGAAATCAATGGAGGGCTGATGGCTCCGGCTGGGATTGGAATCCTTCAAAGGAATATATTTTATCAGCTGTGGATAACAGCCTCCGGCGACTTCAAACAGATTATATTGATTTGTATCAGTTGCATGGAGGAACAATACAAGATCCTATCGAAGATATTATAGAAGCATTCGAGCTTCTGAAATCGTCGGGAAAGATTCTTAATTATGGTATATCATCCATCCGTCCGAATGTGATCAGGGAATACGTTAAACGATCTGATATTGTCAGTGTGATGATGCAGTATAGTTTGCTCGACAGAAGGCCCGAAGAATCGATGTTACCATACTTATTGGAAAACAATGTGGGCGTTCTGGCGCGGGGTACTATTGCGAAAGGTCTTCTTATATCAAAACCACCTGAACCTTTCTTAAACTATTCTATAGAGCAAGTGGAAAAAATGAATGCTGCCATAAAGACCATGTCAGGCGGCCTTACACCTTTTGAAACGGCAACCCAATATGTTTTAGAGCATCCTCCTGTCTGCGCGGCAGTAATTGGTATCAGAACGATGGAACAGTTGCAGGATGCTCTTGATGCAGGTAAATTAAAGTCATTGCCATATTTAAACATGAAAGAGCTTGGAACTGTTTTGCCTGCAAATAAATACATCGATCACCGGTGATTATTCTCCAGTACATCATTATAAACCTGCAGGATTTTTTTACCAATTGTTTGATAAGAAAATTGCTCTTTTGCCTGTTTACTTATGTGATCTTTTTCAAATAATTCATAATTCGAAATCATTTGTTTCATTGCTTCGAAAAGCTGGACTTCTTTTCCAGCTTCTACTAAAATTCCATTATCAGGATTAACGACTTCACGAATTCCACCCACATTACTTGCAATGACAGGGACACCGGTACAAAGTGCTTCCAGAATTACACAGGGCATATTTTCATAATAACTAAACATGATCAGCGCATCGGCATTACGCAATTCTTTTCCAACTTCGTCATACGAGATTTCACCTGTAGTACGAATTCTCCCCGTCGACATGACTTCAGTGGTTAATAATTTATTGACTGAAGAGTTTAAAGGACCGACCAACACAAGTTGCACATCGAACTGCTGGTGAAGCATCTGAATAAAGCTTTTGATAATTCCTTCGGGATTTTTTGGATATAATAGAGAAGAAATATGAATGAAACAGAATGTATGTATTTTTTTTACTGTTGCAGGATAAAATAAAAGAGTATCAACAACATTCGGGATTTTTTGAAATGGGACATGAGCCCAATATTGGTTGATTTGGATGCCAAGAGAGGTGCTGACCGGAAGAACAAGTGTTGCATTTTTTAAAATTATTCTTGTCAGAAAACGTATTATAAATGATTTTTTAAACAAACTATCTTTCGCGTTTGAGAAATATCCTGACCAATGCTCGGTTAGTACGTAGGGAATTTTATATTTCCATTTCATGTACAGTGCAATCATACCAGCCTTCATTGCTACGTGAACATGCACTATTTCAGGAAGTTCATTTTTTTTCCTGAGCTGCTGAATGAACTCCCTGTTCTTTTTTAAATAATTAATGAAGGGCTTAATTTTTGAAAAAATATTGTTGTTTTGGCCCGAAGAGTGATAATAAAGAATATACTCTTTCAGATTCTCCGTTTTTAAATCCGAATTTGAATGATTCGTTTTTTCTGTGAAATTTGTCGGAGTATATTTCCCAACCCATAGTACGTTCAATGGCTGGAAAATCGAAACTGCTTCAGCCTGACGTTTAATGAAGTCCCCGCTGAATGGATCCGTTTCATTTGGATACCAGCTTGTCAGCCAAAGTACTTTTTTCATGAAATCGAATTTTATACAATATAGTTTTCCGGAGAAGGTTCCTGAATATCCTTTCCGACCGACTGCAGGATTTGATTAAGGTCAGACTTGCGGATCAGTAAAAAGTCTTTCCATGAAACTGAATATTCCTTTCGGTAAATGTATATAGTATAACAATAGTAGCTAAAAAAACCGGTACTGCTTACAATGGATGCAGAACGTACTCCATACCGTGGTAAAGCGACTATATCTCCAATGCAAATGACTGTCAGTGCCAATAATGATCCACGGATATTGATTCCAATTCTTCTGTTAGCTGAAAACCAGGAAGTCATCGGATAATTCATAGTCACACATAAAATACCCGGTATAAGCAGAATAAAAAGCAAATACATATTATTGAAGGATGCTCCAAAAACCATCGGTATAATATACCAGCCAATACTCAGAATCAGAATACAAATCGTTCCGTTGATCCAGAACAGGACTCGGGTAACAACCGTCAATTCTGTTGTATTACCGGATTTTTTTGATGAAGAGAATATGGGAAATAAAGTTGCCCCAAGAATTCCAGGTAGTATAAACAACATCTGTGCAAGTTTGGAAGCCTGGATATAATTACCCAGATCTTTTGCTGAGCAATAATATTGTACAAACCAGTAATCAATTCTGTTCACAAGAAAATAAATCAGATTGGCAGTCAGCGCAGCCAGAGAATATTGAAATACTTTTTTTAATAAAGATCTTGCCGGCAATATAAATCTGCCGGAGGCTGGATCGTCTATGAAAAAAACAAGCATTATCAGCAGCCCCTGCAAAAAAAAACCGGAGAAATAAATCTGAACGAAATGAGATTTTACAAATAGATGATTTTTCCCAATTATTAATAAAAGAATCAGGAAAATATTAACGAGAAACAGTACTTTATTTGGGAGAGCGAATTTTTTTTTCGAATAAAACAATGCGGTGAAAAAAGTTGTGAGCAGAACTCCCAGAATAAAAAGAAAACTCGCTAACAGGAAACCTGTGCCTGTTGAAAAAGCAGAATCTGAAAAATAAAGAACCGATAACCATATCGTAAATGCGATCAGGGCAGCAGCTGCAGACCAGACCAGACAAAAGACAGCCATTTGAGATGAATCCAGATTTCCCGACGCTATATAATATGTTGACCCGGATTCGAGACTCATACTGGTAATCAGTAAAACCAGGGCCAGATTATTGACGATAAAAAAAATCTGCCCGCTTTTTTCTGCTGCAAAGAAACGGGCAATACAGATATTTAAAAGGAGTACTGAAAAAAAATACAAGCCCCGCCAGAGGATATGATTGAGGATGAGGGCTGAGGTCTTTTTCATGAGAAAAATTAAAGAAAGTGTGAGAGTGTGAGAGTGTGAGAGTGTGGGAGTGTGTTTTTCACCCTCACACTCTCACACTCTCACACCCTCACACTAATATTTTAACGCTTTTATTATCTCCAAAAACTCTGAGGCTAAAAGTGAGGCTCCGCCGACTAATCCCCCATCCACGTCTTTTGAAGCGAATATTTCCCGGGCGTTGCCGGCTTTTACGCTTCCGCCATATAAAATTGAAATCTGATCTGAGATGGATTCCCCATATTGATTTTTCAGAACAGACCTGATATATGCATGCATTTCCTGCGCCTGTTCTGTACTGGCTGTTTTACCTGTGCCGATGGCCCAGATGGGTTCATAAGCAATCACGATTTTCAGGATTTCCTCCTTTGATAAATGGAAAAGAGATTCTTTTAATTGATTCTCTACAAAACCATTCTGTTTATTTTGTTCCCGGGTCTGAAGGGCTTCGCCACAACAAAAGATGGGAGTTATTCCGTTTGTGAGACATAGTTTACCTTTTCTGCCAGCATCTGGTTGGTCTCACCGAAGTATTCCCTGCGCTCGCTGTGACCAACGAGACAATAATCCAACGCAAGAGATTTTAGCATTTCAGCAGAAACTTCTCCCGTATAGGCACCCGACTTTTTATCAGAGCAGTTCTGGGCAGATATAAAATAATTTTTTTTATGCTGGACTGTATCTACAGCCATTTCCAGATATGGAAATGGAACTGCAAATACAACAATATGGTTTTCTTTCAGTGAGATCTCAGCAGATACCATCGTTTGTAATAAGGCAACTCCCTGTTGATATGTCAGATTCATTTTCCAGTTCGCTGCAGCAATTTGTTTTCTCATTTGAATTGTTTTTCCTGGTCAAAAATATTTTTTAATTTATTTATTTCCTCCTGACTTAATTCCCGGCCTTTAAGTTCTTTCCATCGATTTATATGCTTTATTGCTTTCTCAAAATCATATCTGGAAGCGCCATAGCCCCAGCTAAAAGAAGGAAGATAGGGAGGCGTAAGTCCATTTCCAAAAACATGACAGCAGACACCCAGAACAGTTCCTGTATTGAAAGATGTATTTATTGCAGATCTTGAATAATCACCCATCATCAGTCCGCATTTCAAACCGCCATCAACAAATGATTTTTTTAATGGATTCCAGAGTTTAACGGATCCTCCGCTATTTTTTACATTTGAATTGGAACTGCCGGCACCCAGATTACACCATTCTCCGATTACAGAATCACCCAGATAGCCATCGTGCGCTTTATTTGAATAACCGAAAATTACGGTGTTTTTAATTTCACCGCCCAATACACAATGGGGCCCTGCCGAAGTTGCTCCATAAATCTTAGTACCCATTTTTACCAGACCTTTTTCCCCAATTGCAAATGGACCCCGGATCATTGAACCTTCCATTATCAGGGAATCCTTTCCGATATAAATAGGCCCATCACTTGCATTCAGGTAGCAATGTTCCACTATTGCACCGGGCTCCAGAAAAATTGCAGATCCTGTTAATCTATTTGTGGAAGATATGGGTTCCGAAATCCTTCCTTTTGTTAAGAGATGGTAATCATTTTTTATTTCTCTTTCACTGTAATGAAGTATATCAACGGGATTCCGTAAAATGTTTTCATTTTTTAAGGAATGATCCAGGATATTTTGTGAGAGTGATCTGATCAGCCCCGGATCAGGAATAATATTGGCGTTGAAGGTAAGTGCACCTGATATGGCCGGTTCATTCTTAAGATAAATATCCCATTTCTCCCTGATGGTTAAAATTCCACAGCGGATATCCGCCACAGAACGGGTCAAAGAAAAGGGGAAGAAATCATCTGAAAAAGGACCTTCAACAAGTGAAAGGGAATTCATTGTTTAAAACTAATCTTAAAAACCTTTTCAAAAAAAAATCCCTCCTGTTTAACAAGAGGGACTATTGAAGAATTATAAATATTAAGATTTTTTCTCGTAACGCTTTTTGAATTTATCAATACGCCCGGCAGTATCCACCAGCATATTTTTACCGGTAAAAAACGGATGTGAGGTGTTTGAAATTTCAAGCTTGATCAACGGATATTCATTTCCATCCTCCCATTTAATTGTTTCACGGGAATTGGCGGCAGAGCGTGTAAGGAAGCTCGTACCATTACTCATATCCCGGAATACGACCAGGCGATAATTTTCGGGATGAAGTTTTTGTTTCATGATTTTTATATTTAACCGTGCACTTTATATTATGATCCCGGCACGAAAGGGAGCGCGAAATTAGGGATTTATGCCTTGGAATCCAAACTTTTTTGGATGACAGATGACGGATGACAGTTGACTTCCAGGCTTTACGCCCCTCTCACCCCCTCACACTTGTTTAAGCCGCAGGTTCAGCTGACCTCATATTATCAAACTGAAGAGGAATGCCCAGGCTGGCGGATTTACACAATTGGATTACGGCCTGAAGCTCATCGAGTTTTTTGCCTGTTACACGAACCAGATCATCCATAATGGCGGCCTGAACCTTCATACCGGAATCTTTGATCAGCTTAACGATTTTTTTGGCATCTTCCTGTTTCAGGCCATTACGAACGGGTACTTCTTTTTTGGTGACTTTTCCACTTGGAAATGGTTCCTTCGACATATCATAGGCCAGTGGATCAATACCCTGTTTAATCGACCTGCTGATAAGTACATCCGTGATCTGCCTGATCTTCATATCACTTGCAGCCTCAAGATCTATTTTCATTTCTTTTTTATTCAGTTCAATAGAGACGGGCGAGTCTTTAAAGTCAAACCGGTTCTGAATTTCTTTTTTTGTCACATTAACTGCATTGTCCAGCGTTTGTGCATCAATTTTACTGACAATATCGAATGAAGGCATATACTTTGGTTGAGAACCTAAAAGTAAATTAAAAAGCCCGATCAACATCTTTCATTACTTTCTTGAATCATTTACTCCTGCCCTATTTCTAATACACAGGTGCAGTAGAATTCCGTGGGAAGTATGAAAGGTATTCTCATACTCTCACACTCTTACACTCTCACACTAGTTTAATTGTTCCCTCCTTTCTTCAACCGGCTAGATTCATCATCTGCTCCGCCTGAATGATGGTTATTTTGAGGGCCCTTTATTACTTTGCCGAATCGATAAGTAAATGTCAGGCTCATCTGGCGACTGTCACGTGAATTGTGGAAGGTTGCTTCCGTTTCCTGAAAGTCAATCGTCCCCTTCACTTGTTGGGTATAAAAAATATCCCGCAGGCCCAGTTTCAGGCTTGCTTTGTCTTTCATGATTTGTTTTGCAATGGCAGCGGAAGTCTGACCCATGGGCTGAACCATGATCTGACCTTCAATTCCGCTCGTTCTGTACCAGCCTGATAATTCAGCGCTCCATCCATTGGTAAACTTAAACTGATTGGTCATATTTCCCATTGCTGTTACTGCACTCACATCCAGGTCTTCGCCGTATAATTCACCTGTAAAATGATTGTAGTTTACATTTACGTATATCGTGGTATTCCACCATTTGGTCAGCGGCATATTCAGGCTTTCGGCAATACCTCCATTTTCCCTTCTTCCAATATTTCCACGCCTGACAATCGTTGCATGTCCGTCCTGTTCAAAAGTTTCGGCGAAGAAATTCTGCGTATTACTGTAATTCAGCGTAGTGGTGAGCTTGTTTTTATAGGTGTGTGATAATTCAATATTTGTGCTAAGCTGGGGTTGCAGATATGGATTTCCTGCCTGGTAGGTATATTCATCCAGGAAAAATAAAAAAGGATTCAGGTCACCATAATCGGGTCGATCTATACGTCTTCCGAAATTCAGATTGAATGAATTATTACTATTCAGATCATAAGTAATATAAGCAGTGGGGAATGCATTTACATATGATTTTTTGAATGAAGAATCGTTGTTGTTAATGGTATAAATATTTCCGTACTGGTGTCCGTCGTAGTTCGTGTTTTCTATCCGGAGGCCGGCCTGCAAATTCCATTTACCATATTTCTTTGTGAGGTTGATATAGGCGGCATTTATATTTTCATGATATACAAAATAATTCGTCTTGGTAGTATCAGGCACATATACTTCTCCCGAAACATCATAATAATTTGCCTTATTATCTGTAGCTACAAAACTTGTCTTCAATCCCGCTTCCAGTTTGAAATCATTCCGGAATGGATGTGTATAATCTGTTTTAAAACTGTAGATATTAATAGTTGAAGGGAGATCACCGCTCAATGTGTTAGAGGATAACAAATTCATTTCCGGATCATAAGTATAATTCTGGAATAATTGATTGCTGCCTGATTTATAATAGATATAATCTGCATCTGCTGTGAGTTCACGGCCGGTTGAGTCAAACTGCCTTCTTAAGTTCAGGTTCACCGTACCATTGGACCAAATGCCATGGATATTTCCAAACGATTGTACGAGTGAGTCTGTAACATTATTCGAATTTTTTAAAGAAATATAACTTTGAGAAACATCGGTTTCATTATTCTGGTATCCGCTGAATACTACCCCCAGTGTGGTTTTGCTGTCAAGAAAATAATCCATACCCAATTTTAAATTCAGTTCAGGTGAAATAAATTTCATATGGGTGCTCTGCGTAAAAATAGAATTGATATTCTTGGTTCCCGGATCCAGGTAGTTTCTATTTATGTCAAGTTGTTGAAATCCCTGCCAGTAAGTATATCCACCGTTAAAGAAAAGATTGAATTTGTTTACACGATAATTCATGTTAAGGCTGCCGCCGGGTTTTGCATATTTTCCCTGGGTGTAGGTAAGAGTCGTAGATCCATTAAAACCTTTGGCTTTATTTTTCTTTGTTTTGATGTTGATAATACCTGAATTCCCCGCAGCATCATATTTCGCGGATGGATTACTCATGATTTCCAACTGATCAATGGCTGAAGAAGGAAGGCTCTTCAGATAAACAGCCAACTGGGCTCCCGACATATAAGTTGGTCTGTTGTCGATCATAATGGTTACACCCTGTTTTCCTTTCAGACTGATATTTCCATCTTTATCTACTGATACTCCAGGGGATTTTTCAAGTACGTCCATGACAGAAGTGCCTGCGTTGGCAGGAGAAGCATCCACATTTACAAGTATCCGGTCGGATTTCTGCTCGATGAATGGCTTTTTACCCACCACTGCAACCGAAGCCAGCTCGTTGTTTTGTTTTTGAAGGGTGATAACCGGCAGTTCCAGAGTTTTCGATCCTGAAGTGATTATAAAATCAGTCCCAGCAACCGGGATGTGGTCAATAGCTGATATACGGATATGATAATTTCCTGGCAGTATGGAATGAAAGCTGAATTTTCCATCCTTGTCGCTTACCTCATTTTTAAAAGACAGAGTATCCTTCCCTTTTATCAAAGAAATGGTCGCGGCCTCCAAAGGTGATTTATTTTCGTCCTGAACTGATCCTTTTAGCAGGGTCTGCGCATTTAAGGAGTATGTAAAAATCAGCAAAAACAGTGTAGTAATGATTTTCATGATCTCTGGTTTGGTTGGTACTATGGTTAGATTATTACAGTGCAAAGATTAGTACTAAGTATAAAATAGAACAGTGCATTATGTTGGAAGGCTGATTTAATTGATAACCGGAAAAATTCAAATCTGTGGATTGGACGCAGCCGGGGAAATGATGTTTCAGCTCTTGAGTATATTTGGTATAAGCGAAT
Organism: uncultured Bacteroidota bacterium; assembly: GCA_963757975.1. Lineage (GTDB taxonomy): Bacteria > Bacteroidota > Bacteroidia > Chitinophagales > Chitinophagaceae > Puia. The sequence goes on along the minus strand of CAVWUD010000043.1, from coordinate 28,410 downwards.
GGATTTGCGGACCAGCGGGGATTCCCGTTTTTAGGTTATTTTGGTTTCCTGCCATATGCAGACAAGGGCAGAACTTTCAATCTTTTGATTTCTGCCTTAAATATTAAGCGTCCAGCGTTAGGCGTTCAGCGTAGAAGGCTGATGTTTTTTGAGATAATAGTATAGAAAACCACCTCCAATAATCAGCAGGGTGGAAATGATTTCAGCCTGGGTAGGGTGAAATCCGAGGATCGAATAACGCGTATTCACTCTGATCTTTTCAATAAAAAATCTTTCGATTCCATTTATGATGAGATAAAATGCAAACAGTGTTCCCGGTACCTTGAACTTTTTTCGAACTGACCATAGGAGAAGGAACAATCCAATGCAAACGATGGTTTCATAAAAAGGTGTGGGAAAAACTGGAACAGGAAGGTAGCTGCAATAAGGTCCGGCACAATTGGGAATCTTTATACCTGCGCCAATCACATTGTGTGGATATGGATATGCGAAGATCCAGTTTGGAAGAAATGAAGGTCCTTTTACGGCATAATGAGGTACATCCAGTGTATGGAATTCACTCATAAAATAATCCGTATTTCTTCCAAGCTGGAATTGAAAATTCTGTGCTGTCGCGGGAATGGATTTAAGATTTTCACCGACTGCATATGCACTGTTTGGTATGCCCCAGTCACCGTCTCCGGATACCTGGCAGCCAATTCTGCCGGTTCCATAAGCAAGCATAAGTGCAGGAGCAGCAGCGTCATTCAGGTACCAGAATCCGATTTTATGCTTTCTGGCATAATACCAGATAGCCAGAGCAGCAACAATCAATCCCCCGTAAAAAGTAAGACCGCTGAATGATACCAGAGATTCTACAGGGTTTTTAATAAAATCATCCCAGGTCTCCAGGCTATTGAAAATCTTTGCCCCAAGGAAACCAAATATAGCAGCATATATTACGATATCCCCCACCCTGTCGTGTGGCCATATCCTGATAACTCTTTCTTCGGGTTTCGGTAGTTTGTGTTTATACTTTTCATACCATTTTAAACCGGCGAAAAATAAACCTAAAACGAGTCCTGCCCATCCGTTACCAGCCGAAGAAAAAATATAGTCAGCAGGGTTTTGGTTCAGCTGGGAATTCGAAGTGAAAAGACCAACAAGTTTATATCCAAACAGAAAAGCAATTATAAAATTGGTCAGGAGCTCGCCCGGACTCGCCATTTTACCAACCACAATCGTTTCCTCTTCTGCCTCAAGGAGGCCCTGTCTTTCTTTCCTTTTGAGTTCGCTTGTAATTACCATTGCGGCTCCAATAAAAGAAAGCGCGACAAAAAACCCAAAACTGTTTATGAAATGAAGGAACTTTAAATCGACGCCAAACAGATCTTTAACTGCGTAATATAAATTCGGATACATAGGAGCTGCAAGATAAGGGTAAAAACCTGAGAGAAGCTTCGTATCCTTGCCTGAAAATGTTAGCTCATGAATAAAATTGTTGTCATTGGAGCCGGTACAATGGGAAATGGCATCGCCCATGTTTTTGCCCAATTTGCTTTCCCGGTTTACCTGGTCGACCTGAACGCAGAACAATTGGAAAAAGCCATGTCGACCATTTCTAAAAATCTTGACAGACAGGTGCAAAAAGGAATTCTTTCTTCGGAAGAAAAGATCAATGTCATCAATCGCATTCATCCATCTCAAAATATCAGGGATAGCATTCAGGGGGCTGATTTTATTATTGAGGCCGCAACTGAAAATGAAAGTATCAAACTCCGGATTTTCAGAGAGCTGGATGAATATGCTTTAACCGAAGCTATTCTTGCCAGCAACACCTCATCCATATCCATCACCAGAATTGCAGCTGCAACCAAACGCCCTACCCGGGTTATCGGAATGCATTTTATGAATCCGGTTCCGCTAATGAAACTGGTGGAAGTAATTAATGGTTATTCAACCGCCGGTATTGTTACAGAAAAAGTAATTGAATTAACTAAAAAGCTGGATAAAACTCCCTGTGTTGTAAAAGACTATCCTGGTTTTATTTCAAACCGCATACTGATGCCAATGATCAATGAGGCGATCATCAGTCTCCAGGAAGGCGTGGCTTCAGCAGAAGCCATCGATACTGTCATGAAACTTGGAATGGCTCATCCCATGGGCCCCTTACAGCTTGCAGATTTCATAGGTCTTGATGTTTGTCTCGCTATTATGAAAGTATTACAGGAAGGCTTCGGTAATCCCAAATACGCGCCTGCAACTTTGCTGGTAAATATGGTGGCAGCAGGAAATCTTGGTGTAAAAACTGGAGAAGGATTTTACAACTACCACACTTCCACACTCTAAAGTCGTTTATAGTAACTAATTGTATCGCTGGTTAAATATTCGGTTTTAAGCAGCTTTGCATTTTTAAAATCAGGCGACGGGATCCCGCCTTCAATCAGCAATTGAGTATTAGTTATAATCCGGATTTCATCCCAAAGTTCCGAGTCAATAAAAGACTGCAGCAATTTTGCACCTCCTTCAACAAGGATACTTAAAACGTGTAAAGAATGAAGTGACGATAAGATGGATGGAATATCTGTTTGTTCTCCGTTTATTTTTTTAAATATCAGTTCTCCCGATTTGCATTTCCTTTTTTCGCGTTAAGTATAATAGTCGGAACTTCCCATCAAATATATTTAGGTGATCGGGAAGACGAAGTTCTTGATCCAGAACAATTCTTATAGGATTTTTTCCTGGCCATAATCGATTTGTCAGTTCCGGATTATCCAATAAAGCTGTTTCAGTTCCGATCAGTATGCCGGATTCCTCGCTTCGCCATTTATGAACCTGCCGGTCCGAATATTGGTTGGATATTCTAGTTCCTTCTGCCGATTTTCCAGCGATTTTGTGATTGGAAGATTCGGCCCATTTTAAAATGATATAAGGTCTCTTTAGCTCATGAAAAGTAAAAAAACGCTTATTTTTTTCTTTTGCCAATTCTTCCAAAACCGGATAATCGACATTGACTCCATTCGCTTTTAATTTTTCTATTCCTTTTCCATTTACTTCCCTAAAAGGATCCCGGCAACCAATTACTACCCTTGGTATTTTTTCCACGGATGATAAGATCCGTACAGGGTGGGTTTTTCCATGATGACGCATGGTTCCAGGGAAACATACAGGGTAGACTGAAGAATCAGGGGCCGGTCTTCAGGCTTTTACTGATTGAAAGACAATTGACTTCAGCATGCGGGCCGCCGATATATTTCATGGTATCCCTCACCTATTATTTTTCCATTATGAACAAGTACGGCGCCTACCATTGGATTTGGTGCAGTAAATCCTGCACCCAATTCAGCCAGGTGAAGACATCTTTGCATGAATGCAGGCTGGTAAAGATTTTCATTGATTTCAAATGTTGGCCGGCTTTGAAGTACATGGACTGCAATTTAATTCATTGTAAGTTTGCCAGCATGACAATCGAAGATGCAAACCGGCTATTAATTTCTTCGCTTACCGAGTTCTTATGATGAAAGGGAGGCTTCTTCCATCAGTTCCCTGGTTATGGAACGTATCACCGGAATGCCTAAAAGTTTGCGAGTTCTGCAGAAGACCGGCATTTTCATTAAAGCAGGAAGAATTATTTCAGTATTATCTTCTATGAACTAATGAACATTTCGCCCGGTTCAATATGTTCTGGGAGAAGCCTGGTTTGGCCCTTTCCCTTTTTATGTGGATGAAAATGTACTGATACCCCGTCCTGAAACGGAGGAGCTGGCTGACTGGCTGATTAAAGATAATCTTGAAAAGGCCCCCGGACCTCCGTTCTGGATATAGGTACAGGAAGCGGATGTATAGCTGTTTACATAAAAAAAAAGCGAAAAGATTTTAAAGTGACCGGGCTTGATATCAGTGCTGCAGCTTTGGAAATTGCCGACAAAAACAGCCACATACATAATGCGGATATCGATTTTATTTTGTGTGATATCAGGGATCCGGGAGCAATGGTCCAAATTGACTGCAGTGGATATTGATCATCAGCAATCCACCTTATATCCCTGAAAAGCAAAAGGATTTTTTAGATAAACATGTAAAGGATTTTGAGCCTTCACTTGCGCTTTTTGTCCCCGATGATGACCCGATTCTTTTTTATAAAATTATAGGAGATATTGCCATTCAAAAATTGCTCCCGGGAGGCGCTGTATTTTTGGAAATACACCATGATTTTTCGAAAAAGATCATGGAATGGTATGAAAAAATTGGATTTTCCACTGGAATTAAAAAAGGATTTTTCAGGAAATAACAGAATGATAAAAGCGTGGCGGAATTGATTCGCTATTTCAAGACATACAATCCATTATTTTTGCGCATCTAAAAATAATGAGATCTATTTGCCGCCTCATAGCCTTGTCTGTCGCCCTGATTTCTTTTAATCAGAAATTAATTGCCCAGGATCCATTGCTGAATGATTCTGCATGGAATTTTCACTTCCAGTTCACAGGAATTATTCAGTATAATCGCACCATTTCATTCATCTTATACAGGACAAAATAGCTTTCTTCCGGATGCCGCGAGAGCTTATTCTGTTACCACTACGGCTTTTTTGGGACGAAAACTATGGTCAGGCGCATCGGCTTATTTCAATCCGGAAATGGCCGGTGGCCAGGGACTCAGCAGTACACTTGGTATTGCAGGATTTCCGAACGGTGAAACTTTTCGTATTGGGTCGGACCAAACTGTTGTCTATGTTGCGCGAATTTATATCAGGCAGCAAATTAATCTGGATAATAATCATTTTGATACACTTGAAGACGGCGCGAACCAGGTAAGGGAAAGGGTTTCTCAGAAAACGTCTGACACTAAATTTTGGCAAATTTGGAGTTGCTGATTTTTTTGATCAGAATGCTGTGAGTCATGATCCGCGAAGTGATTTTATGAACTGGTCGCTCATGAATAATGGGGCCTATGATTATCCTGCCAATACCCGTGGATATACTTATGGGCTGATTGTAGAATATTATACTCCTGGCTGGGTTTTCCGGGGAGGCACTGCTCTTGAACCGACATATGCCAACGGACCTACGCTGAATTTCAACTGGACGAAAACGAATAGTGAAACTGTTGAAATTCAAAAAGACTATACGCTGAGTAAGCAACCTGGCACCATCAGATTACTTTTTTATTATAATACATCCAAAGCACCTGCGTACCAGACGGTAATAAATGAATATAAAAATGGTACAGATACTTCCCTCGATGTAATTTACGGGAAGACCTATGGAGGGAAAAAATATGGATTTGGAATCAATGGGAACCAGTCAATAACAAGCCGCCTGAATAGTTTCTTCCGCGTAGGTTGGAATGATGGCAAAACAGCAACATGGGCCTTTGCAGAAATTGATAATAGTGCGAGTCTGGGTTTACGTTACTACGGTATTGGAAAAGGAAGATCGGTCGATAATATAGGTCTTGCATTTGTCAGTAATGGAATTTCTTCAGACCATCGTGATTTTTTGAATTTCGGTGGCTATGGTTTCATGATTGGTGATGGAAAGCTTCCCCATTATACAAGAGAAAATATTGCAGAATTATTTTATGAAGTGAAATTATTTGAAAACCTGTTTGCGACACTTGATTACCAGTTTGTATCGCATCCGGCATATAACCTTGACCGTGGCCCCGTTTCTTTACTGGCTGCAAGGGTTCATATTTATTTCTAGATGTTACCTTTTTTCAACTCATTAACAGCAAAATCGCAGGCCCTTGCAGTGAGTGCCATATAAGTAAGCGAAGGATTTTGCCAGGCGGAAGAAGTCATACAGCTTCCATCGGAAATAAAAACGTTTTTCACTTCGTGTACCTGGTTAAATTCATTCAGAACTGAAGTTTTTGGATCCCGTCCCATTCTTACTGTGCCCATTTCATGTATGGCCGAACCTCCGGGCATATTATAATTGAATCCATGAACTTTATTGAATCCGGATTTTTCCAGCATTTCAACGGCTGACTCCTGAATATCCTGGCTCATTGCTTTTTCATTCGCGCCATATTTAAAATGTATATGCACGATCGGAAATCCCCATTGATCTTTCTTGGACTGATCGAAAGAAATGTGATTGTCATAATAAGGAAGTGTTTCGCCCCATCCTCCAATCCAGAGTGTCCATTCCCCGGGTCTTAATGTTTTTTCCTTATAAGCTTTACCAAATCCGGGTGTTTCCAATCCTGTATTATCCCATATTTTTCTTGCACCGCTGGCCTGATATCCCCATCCGCGTACATAATTTCTTACAGATTTTTCGTTGTTCAGATTCCTGAATCTTGGCATATAAATACCAGCAGGCTTCCTGCCATAATAATATTTGTCCTGCATGCCATCATAATTTCCGGTAGCTCCGGATCCGGTAAAATGATCCATCAGATTATGGCCTACCTGTTTGGAATCATTTCCAAGTCCGTCAGGGAACCGGGAGGATATCGACCGAAGTAATATGGATGCAGTATTAATTGTAGAAGCATTCAGAAAAATAATTTTTGCAAAATATTCCGTTGCTTCCTTTGTATGCGCGTCGATGACCCGGACTCCCGTTGCACGTTTTTGTTTATCATCATAAATAACTTCAGCAACCACCGCATCAAAAACAACAGATAAATTTCCGGTGGCAGCAGCGGCAGGAAGCGTGGCAGAATTACTGCTGAAGTATCCCCCGAATGGACAACCACGATCACAAAGATTCCTGTACTGGCAAGGTCCTCTCTCCTTCCAGCCTTTTGTAAGATTTGCCACACGGGCAGGTGTAACTACACGGTCTTTATAATTGGCATTTATTTTACCGGCAAAATAATCTTCAATACAATTCATGTCAATAGGAGGAAGAAAATTTCCATCCGGAAGCTGGGAGAGCCCTTCTGGTCTGCCGCTTATACCTGTGAATTCTTCAACATAATTGTACCATGGTTCGATGTCTTTGTATCGAATCGGCCAGTCAACTCCATAACCATCCTTCAGGTTGGCTTCAAAATCCAGATCGCTTAACCGATAACACTGGCGTCCCCAGGTCAGTGAACGACCTCCTACCTGGTATCCGCGTACCCAATGAAATGGATCGTCCTGTATGTATGGATGATCCTGGTCATTTACATAAAACTGTTTTGTAGCGGGATTATAATTTTGGGAAGAAACAGGATCATTTGTTTCATCTGCAACAGTATTGAAGAGGCCGTGCGGAAATTCCCATGGGGCCTTCATGGCGGTTGGATAATCCTTTACATGAATCACATTCTTCCCCCTTTCAACGACCAGGGTTTTCAAGCCTTTTTCACAAAGTTCTTTGGCTGCCCAACCTCCGCTGATACCGGATCCAACCACAATAGCATCGAACTGATGTTGCTTAAGTCCTTTACTGTTTGTGTAAATCTGATCCGGATCGCCCATGATTGTTTATTTGGTGGCCCAGGATGTTTGATTTGGTTCCAGTTGAATGCAGGATAAATATTTGCCGGGTACTGCAATATAATGCATTCCCATACTGGCTCCTTTTTCTGAAATACAATATCCATAAAGGGTATAAGTTTTCAGCATTTCAAAAAAAGGGCGACCCGTGAATTTACTTTTTATTTTGTCGAGTAATGAATTGCTGACTTTCGATTTTTGTTCAGCCCAACTGAGTACAGCTTCCTTTTCTTCCTGACTGCATTCGGAAAATTCCCGATGATATTTAGATTGTGTATATTCTTCCAGGTCCTGCAGGCCACGGATAAATCTGTTAAGTGTTTTGTTATCCGTGCATTCATTTAGCATAGGAATCATGAATTCTACCGCACCTGCTTCTTTTGCCCCTGGTGTGTCTGTTTTAGGTATTATGGTCTCCGCCAGTTCTGTGAGCAGAGATTTTTTACCAAGCAGATAATTTTTGTCGGGAGTTTTTGCGAGGGAATACCATTCATAGCTGCTAAAACCCACTACGGTTGCTCCTCCTGCAAGCAGGATGGTTCCAATGGCTTTTTTTCTTTTCATTTTATTGAACGCCTTTTTTGTCAACGGCAAGTACCGTCCTCGCACCCAGTTCCCTCGCCACACGCATAACGGCTACAACATCGTCGATCGGAACCGTTTTATCAGCATTTATTACAATCGAAGGCTGATCTGTTTCTTTGGCCAGGAAAGGCTGGAGCTGGGCCTTCAGTTCCGCAAGACTCACTTTTGTAGTGCCCACAAAATATTGCTGATTCGCATCAATTGATACTACTACTGTTTGTTTTGAACGTGTATCGCTTTTTGATTTGGGTTGTGAAAGTTTGATCACATTCGGATTAGCCAGGGTTGAAACGATAAGGAAAAATAATAACAGGATGAACAGGATATCATTCAGTGGTCCGGTGTGAACCTCACCTTCATCTCTGTGTTTGTTACGTAAATTCAACTTAACTAATTTTAGTGTGCAAGTGTGGTAGTGTGGTAGTGTGGTAGTGTAGTTCAAAGTAACTACCACACTACCACACTACCACACTTTCAGTTCATCTTGTTGGTTCCTGCAAAATATCAATAAATTCCGCGCTGGCAACTTCCATTTTATTCGTCGTTTTATCTATCTGTGAATTCAGGTAACGGTACATGATATAGGCAATGATACCAATAATCAGACCGCCTGCCGAGGAGATCATTTTTACATAAATACCTCCGGCAATATTTGAAATACTATATTCCCCGGTAGAGGCAATATTGTAGAATAACTGGAACATTCCGATAATGGTTCCCAAAAATCCGAACAACGGTGCTATATAACCGATTACAGATAATATGGAAACGTTTTTTTCCATTTTATACAATTCCAGCCTGCCGACATTTTCCATGCTTTTTTCTATCGCATCAATGGGTTTGCCTATACGCTGGATGCCCTTGTCAATCATACGGGCAATTGAATTATTTGTGTTTTTAGCCAGGCTGCGTGCTGCCGTCACATTATTATTTACGATATGATCCCTTATAATATTCATAAAATTCTCATCTGTCCTGGATGCTTTATTAATGGCCATCACACGCTCAATAAATACGAATATGGCTATTACCAGCAATATTGCCAATGGGATCATCAGCGGGCCGCCCCTTTCCAGGATATCCCAGAGATTTTGCTTTCCCGGTGGCGGAATGATGCCGGCCCTTGCCAGACTGTCTCTGATTTTAGAAGAATCGATGATTACCTGCAGGAAGAATAAATTCATTCGTAACCTTGGTTTTATTGAAGTAAAAATAAGCTTTCAGCCGTTAACTAACGTATCAGGCGGTTTTGTATTATTTAACGAAAAGCCAAAATAAGCCTAAAGCTTTAGGCTTTTTCCTGTTTCATCATCATTGCCTGAATCTGCTTCATCGTTTTATTCATACCATCACTGCTGCCATCCAGGAAAATCACATTTCCTTTTCCGAATTCTGCAAAGTTTTTAATGGCCTCCGTCCACATGCTGAACAGGATCACATTTGTATCCAGATTTGCCCTCTTCATTTGTTCCGCGGCTTCTGTCATACCTCTCGCCACTTCTTCCCTAAACAAAGCCACTCCCTGTCCGCGTAAACGGGCGGCTTCTTTTTCAGCTTCTGCAGAAATCTTAATGGCATTCCCTTCAGCCTCTGCTGCCTTTGTTTTTGTAATAAGGAGGGCCTGCCCTTCATTTTCAGCAGCAGCTTTTAGATTATTACTGGCAACAACCCTGCTCATGGAATCAATGATGGCCTGATCGAAAGTGATATCATTAATCTGAAGATCCAGCAAATGATATCCCCATTCTTCCAGGGAATGATCAATCTGATCCTTTACGTATTCCACGATATCCCGTCGAAGGCCGAGGATCTCGGCCTGTTTTTTTGTAGCAACAAAAGCACGTATACTCCCTTCGATGGTTCTCGTGAGAGCCTGCATCAGATCACGTTCGGCAATAAATTTAAATGCAACTTTTTTAATAGTCTCCTCATCCGAATTCTGCACAGCATAAAGTAGCATGCTTTTGAAATAAACATTTGCCTGATCTGTAGTTACTGCCTGGAACTCCAGTTCCACAGACCGGTTCTGTATGCTGATGCGTTTCTGTATCTGTTCAAGAAATGGTATTTTGAAGTTCAGTCCCGGTTGGAGAATTCTCCTGTATTTTCCAAACATCGTAATCACATCAATATAACCCTGACTTACTGTAACCAATCCGCTAAAAATAAATAACAGAATGGGCAGAACCCACCAGAACTGAATAAGATTTTCCATATTTGAATCAATAGTTTTATCCTTTCCAGGATATAAGTATGGGTGAATGTACTATTTTTTGGAGACTGAAAACCTGAAATTCCGGCATCGGAGTTTTATGTTTTATCTTTGAAAGCATGGCTGATTTACTGGATATTTTGATCATAGGTGGCGGTCCCATTGGGCTGGCCTGTGGGCTGGAAGCAAAGAAGGCTGGATTAAGTTATCTTATACTTGAAAAAGGGGTGCTTGTTAATTCTCTGTATCACTATCCTTCCAACATGACTTTTTTTTCAACTTCTGAAAGAATTGAAATCGGCGATATTCCTTTTGTCAGCAATAATGTAAAGCCAACGCGTCCTGAAGCTTTGGAATACTACCGAAGGATTGCAGTTTCACAGAATCTCAATATTCATTTACAGGAACCTGTGACTGAAGTGGTAAAATCCGGCGAATACTATAAAGTTTCCACACCCTTGTCTTCATATTTAGCCAGGAACCTGATCGTGGCAACAGGTTTTTACGACATTCCCAATCTGCTGCATATTCCTGGCGAAGAATTGCCCAAGGTGAGACATTATTATAAAGAACCTCATTTTTATGCCATGCAGGATCTTTTAATCGTTGGCGCCAATAATTCTGCAGTAGATGCTGCTCTGGAAAGTTTCCGAAAAGGCGCCAGGGTGACCATGGTGATCAAGGGACCTGAAATTGGAAAACGCGTGAAGTACTGGGTAAGACCAGATATTGTCAACCGAATCGAAGAGGGTTCTATCAAGGCATATTTTAATTCCCATTTACTGGCGATTCGCCAAAAGGAAGTAGAGATTCAAACACCGGGAGGCATCCTTACCATTCCAAATGATTATGTATTGCTGATGACGGGTTATCAGCCAAATTTTTCATTCCTTGAAAAATTAGGAATAGAATTATCCAAAGACGAGAAACGCTATCCCACTTACAATAAGAAACCATGGAAAGCAACCAGAAAAATATATATCTGGCAGGTGTGGTTGCGGGAGGAATGGACACGCACATCTGGTTCATAGAAAATTCCCGTGTGCATGCAAACCAGATTGTCCGGGATATTCTGACCCGTAAAAAAGTGGCTTAAGAATTTTCTTCCCAGATCTGGCTGAGATGAATGATTGTCTCCAGACTTTTCTCCATATCCTGAACACAAACGTATTCGTGTTTCCCATGGAAGGCCATTTCACCAGTAAATAAATTCGGACAGGGCATTCCCATAAAAGATAACCTGGATCCATCGGTTCCTCCCCTCGCTGCAGATTCTTTTATTTCGATCCTGCACGTCGAATGGCTTCCCTGGCATATTCAGAAACCTGCGGGTGTTCCACCAGTATTTCTTTCATATTTCTATACTGTTCTTTTACTTCTGATTCAAATCTTCCTTCCGGAAATAATCGCATGACAAATTCTGCCTTGTCTTTCAGATATTCTTCATAGGCCATCAATTTGGCTGTATTGAAATCCCTTATTATGAAGTCCACCTGCATTTTTTCAGGACTCCCTTCCATTTTTACCGGATGAACAAATCCATATCGCCCTTCCGTCGTTTCCGGAGAAAATTCATCTGCAGGTAATTCCCTGATGAAAGCGGATGCAATTTTGATTGCATTGACGAGTTTGTCTTTTGCATGACCCGGGTGTGCAGAAACTCCGTGAAAAATAAATTTCATACTATCTGCCGAAAAAGTTTCTTCTTCAAAGGATCCGAGTTCTGGTCCGTCGAGTGTATAGCCAAATTCTGCCCCCAGTTTTTTCATATCAAGTTTATTGACACCACGGCCAATCTCTTCATCGGGCGTAAAGAGTATCCGGATTTTTCCATGTCTGATTTCCGGATGCTGCATCAGGTAAGTTGCGAGTTCCATGATAATTGCCACACCGGCCTTATCATCTGCGCCTAACAGAGTTTTCCCCGAAGCTGTGATGATATCCTGTCCGATTTTCTCCAGTAAATAGGGATGAACGGATGTCCGGATGATCTGTTCCGGATCATCTGGCAAAACAATGTCTGCTCCTGAATAATTTTTATGCAGTAATGGTTTTACTTCACTGGCTTTACAATCAGGAGAAGTATCTACATGAGCGCAATAACAGATAACAGGTACTTTTTTTTCGGTATTGGATGGAATACTTGCATAGACATATCCGTTTTCATCCATTTCAACATCAGTCAATCCCGCGGATTTTAATTCTTCCAGCAGTAAACGACTGAGATTGAGTTGTTTTGCAGAGGAGGGCTGTGCAGTGGAAGTGGGATCACTTTGGGTGTCTATCCGCACGTACCGGAAGAAGCGGTCCACGAGGGAGGATGAATGAACTGTTGACATATTTGAATGAATAATAAAAATGAAGGTTAAAAATATCATCTTTCGGCAGCAGACAGAAATTTATTCCAAATATTTGACCGAGTTACGATCTTCGTGATTCTATAATATTTATTCCATGAACAAATCAGGTTCTTCCAAACCTTTGATAGAATCAGGCTGGCTGCGTGCGCTGCTGTATATTGTTACTTTATTTCTGTTGGTTACTATTTTCCTTTAGTTTTTTTATAATCGGTCTTTATAAGGGAAAATTTGATGCAACTACCCTACAGTCCATATCCCAAAAAGAAAACCTCTGGATATTCATATTACTTCTTTTTTTATTGACGTTCATCGTCAGTTATGTGTTTCGACGCTGGGTTGACAGGAAAACCTTTGTTTCCCTGGGATTGGATTTTAATGGTCATGGCCCTGAAGCCATAGCGGGTGGCATGCTCGCCATTTTTATTATTTCTGCGTCCAGTCTTCTTTTAAAAGCGACCGGCCATTTAAAATGGGTGGAAATCATATTCGACCCGAAAACACTTTTCCTGGCTTTTGGAAGTACCGTTTTAGTTGCTTTTTACGAAGAATTAATATTCAGGGGATATATTCTTAATAACCTGATGGATTCATTTCCGAAATGGCTGGCCTTGCTGATATCAGCGATTTTATTTATGATCTTTCACTGGTCTTCCCTGGGATTTTTTCCTCTAGTGAATATGCTGATCATGGGTTTGATACTTGGTTTGAATTATATATATACGCGGAATCTTTGGTTCTCCATATGCTTTCATATAGGATGGAAATTCATGGTCGGACCGGTTTTAGGATTTTCCGGTGATGAATCTTTCCAGACGTTATTGCAAACGGATTTGAAAGGTGATGAAAGTATCACCGGAGGAACCAGTGGGCTGGAAGGGTCTGTCCTTTTAACAGCTGTCTCTCTTCTGAGCCTGATTGCATTATATTTATTTCTTCAGAAAAAATTTAGTCCAGTATCTCAACCAGCTCCAGGTCGAATATAAGATCCTTCCCTGCCAGCGGATGGTTGGCATTGAGAATTATATTATCATCTGTGATATCGGTGATAACAACCGGAAATTGCTGCCCTTCAGCATTATTCATATTGAGCTGCATACCAATTTCAGGTTTAAGATCTTCCGGAAGCCTTTCCACGGGAAATTCTATAATCATAGAAGGATCTTCGGGACCATACGCATGGATGAAAGGAATTTCAATTGTTTTTTTATCACCGACAGACATGCCCTGAACGCCATCGTCGAAACCTTTTATCACCTGGCCGCTGCCAACAGTAAATTCCAGAGGCGAGCGACCTGCTGATGAATCAAACGTTGTACCATCGGTTAATCTTCCGTGGTAATGAATTTTAATCGTGTCACCGGATTGAACGGCCATAGCGAAGATTTAGAAGTAAAAAAAGCATAAGGCTTAAGGCGTAAAGCTTAAGGCATTTTCCAAAACCGCAAAGATAATTCAATCTAAATAAAACAAAACTTCTACTTGTATAATTGTTAGTTGTTAGTTTCGTCTTTATTTATAAATCAGGCTTTAAGCTTTACGCCTTAAGCCTTACGCTTAATAAATGAATTCCAATCCGAAAATAGTCTTTATGGGTACGCCTGATTTTGCTGTGGCGAGTCTGCGTGCGCTTGTTGAAAATGGTTTTCATATTGCTGCAGTTGTTACTGCGCCAGGACAAGCCCGCGGGGCGTGGATTGAATCTTACTGAATCGGCAGTAAAACAATTTGCTGTTAAAAATAATATTCCCGTTCTGCAACCTGAAAAACTCAGGAATCCGGAATTTCTTGAACAGTTGAAATCATTTCAGGCGGACATTCAGGTTGTGGTAGCATTTCGTATGCTGCCTGAAGTTGTCTGGGCTATGCCCGGGCTTGGTACGATTAACCTGCATGGGTCAATCCTGCCCCAATATCGTGGTGCGGCACCGATCAACCGGGCCATCATGAATGGAGAGACGAAGACCGGAGTTACAACTTTTAAACTGCAACAGGAGATTGATACCGGCAATATTTTACTTTTTGAAGAAATTACCATTGGCCCGAATGAAACGGCAGGTGAACTGCACGACCGCATGAAAGAAATCGGCGCCGCATTGGTTGTCCGAACCATTCGGGGACTTTTGGATGGGACCCTTCAGGAAAAACCACAAAATATTACTGATCCATCTACTTTAAAAACAGCGCCAAAAATTTTTACGGCTGACTGTGAAATCAACTGGCTGGATACGGTTTCTAAAATTTATAATCAGGTTCGAGGCTTGTCGCCCTTTCCCGGTGCATTTACTTCTTTCAAAGACAAAACACTAAAAATTTTTAAAGCAAGACCGGAAGAAAAGGATCATGGGCTTAAGCCGGGTGAAATGGAAACGGATGGAAGAAACTGGTTACGGTTTTCTGCTGCGGATGGTTATATTTATGTCGAAGAGATGCAGATGGAGGGTAAGAAAAGAATGAAAACGGCTGATTTCCTAAGGGGGTTTAGGGTGTAACGCCTAACGCTTAACGCGTAACGCCGTAACGCTTAACGCCTGACGAAATGAATATAATAACGTTTTATATGAAAAGAAGAAATTTTATCCGAAAGTGGGATCACAGCAGGAGGAACATTGCTGGCACCTGTTAGTTTACTGGCAGAGAAAATTAATACCAGCAAGGAAACCGGTAATACCTTTAAACTGAACTATGCATTTCATGATGGTATGTTTAAGAATCTGGCTGGTAAGGATTTCGGTGATCAGATCCGCTTTGGATATGATCAGGGTTTCAGAGCTATTGAAGATAACGGGATGATGGACCGGACTCCTGAAGAGCAGGAAAAAATTGGGAACCTGCTTACGAAACTGAATATGTCCATGGGTGTATTTGTCCATGGATTTGATCATTGGCCGGTAAGTACATCACTGTGTTCCGGTAACAAGGAATGGCGGGATAAGTTTCTAAAATTTACCAAGGATGCCATTGATACTTCTAAAAGGTGCACCGGGAAACTGATTACAGTTGTTCCGGGGAATTACGACCGGTCCATTCCGATGGATTATCAAACAGTTCATGTGCTTGAAGCTTTGAAACCAGCTGCAGAAATTCTGGAACCTCATCAGATCGTTATGGTACTGGAACCACTGAGTGATACACCGGATTTGTTTCTTCGTCATTCTTCACAGGCATATTCCATTTGTAAATCAGTGAATAGTCCGAGTTGTAAAATATTATTCGACATTTATCACATGCAGAGAAATGAAGGAGACCTTATTTCCGGCATTGACCGGGCATATGAGGAGATTGCTTATTATCAGATCGGGAATAATCCTGGCCAGAAATGAACCAGGGACCGGCGAAGTCAATTATAAAAATATTTTCAAACATTTATATTATAAGGGATATAAAGGAATGCTCGGAATGGAACATGGAATGGCCGGAAAGGAAAAGAAGGAGAATCGGATCTTATCAAAGCATACAGGGAAGCAGACAATTTTTAAGCTATCAGATCCCCGGTGGGTGCCGTCGCCTGATTTGAAATCGCGAAAATAACCTGCTGAAAACCTGTGCAGCAAGGATCAGAAAAAGAGGTTCCGTTTCAAAGCGAAAACGCATATTTTCATAGTGTTCAAAAAATGAACTTATCACGAATACAAATCCAATGGTTATCAAAATGAAGAGATTCCAGGGAGTAATGGATCGGGTTTGCAAAGTAATTCGTGCTAAAATAAAAAATACAAAGACATAAAGGATCAATTTAGGCATTGCCGAGATAGTTAACAGAATCCTTCTTTCCTTTTTATCCTTTGCAAAGATTGTAAGATTAAAGGAATACAAAAGATCATAATATTTTATTCTGGCTGCTTTTTCCACCGCCAGGGAATATACAGTACCCGGCGGAAAAAAATAATATGAAAGACTGAAATACATTTTTCGCATATGCCCCGGGATGTTTACGGATAAAATTCATGCTCGCTTTCTCATATAGCTCTGAAACCGTTATATAACTTATTTCCGTCTCATTGATAAAACTATCATTTTTCATCTCCTGCAAAAGATCCCGGTCATTCAGACCTTTAAATTTATTTTCAAATGCAGGGTCCAGAAATTTCCGGTAAACGCTGATCCTTGAAAATGGTTCATAGGCTTCGATGTGACTGGAATCCTTTATTTCATTATCATGGAAAACATTCCTTGCCAAATTCATTCCGACCCAGCTGGAAGCTGTGAGTTTGCCAAAAAGTAATTTATTTTTTACATACCAGCTCCCAACCAGAAGAATACTTATTAGTGATACGATCATCAGTTTATTCAACACAGCTTTTCTTCTGAAATAAAAAATCAGGGTGGCAGTAATGATGAATAACCATACAATGTGGTATACACTGCGTGTCAGACAAAGTAGTGTAAGCGGGAGAAAAATTCCTAAAGCATTCAGCCAACTATCAGATTCCGTTATCCTGATCAGATAAAATACAGATACAAGCAGAAATAACGAAACTAAACTCGTATAAAATAATTCAGCTTCAAAAATGATTGTGGCCGGGCTCAGAATATACACCAGGGCTACCAGCAGAGGCAGAAAATAAACAGTAGTTAGTCTTTTTACAATAGCAAATAATAAAAATGCATTGCAAAGCGAAATCAATTTAAGAATGATATCAAATAACAAAATATAATGTGTTCCACCGATTTTCAGAACATAACCAAGAAAAAGATTGAATAAAGGTGGTTGTGCATGATCGTACCAGACACCCCTCAGTAAATGATTCCTGAGCGTCTCAATATCCAGGTATTGCCAGTAGGCAGAAAGTGCCAGAATATTCAGGTGAATGCCCAGGAGCATTACGATAAATCTGGAAGCCACAAACACTGTAATTATTATTAATAACTGAGCTGAGCTCGTAATGTTTTTCATTAAAGCGTTTTGGGCAGCTACAAAATAGATAAAATTTGATGCATATTAAAGAATACCCATTCATATCTGTTTATTTTTACCTTATGAAAATAGAATGCTGGGCAGTCGGTAAGCAACATGAATTGTATATTTCTCAGGGAGTGCATGATTTTACGCAAAGAATCGGAAATTATTATCCCATTGAATGGCGTTTATTCAGCCTGAAGAAGACAGGAGCTTCTTATCCCCCCAAAAATTAAAACAGGAGGAAAACGAATTGATTCAGTCAGCACTCAAACCTGAAGATTGGCTGGTTTGCCTGGATGAAAATGGGAAATCGCTTACTTCACAAAAGCTGGCAGCATTTATTCAGGATCGAGGAAATGAAGCGGTCAAAAGACTGGTTTTTCTGATTGGTGGTGCATACGGACTTGATGAATCTATTTTGAAAAAATCAAAATTTACCTGGTCGCTTTCGGAGCTCACTTTCCCCCATCAGCTCGTCAGGCTGATACTGGTGGAACAGATTTACCGTGCCTGCACCATTGGACGAAATGAAAAGTATCATCATGCCTGATCAGTTTTGAATTTTACAATTAAAGTATATCTTTAATCCCCTTTACCTATTGCATGTTCAATATTACCCTTTCGATTGTTGTTATTACAAGCCTCATATCTTTAGCCGGATTCAGAAATGGTAAAGTGGTTGATGAACTGATTTTCTGGCCCCCCGCTATCAGTAAAAAGCATCAATATTACCGGTTCATTACCTGTGGTCTCATCCATGCTGATTACATACACCTTATTTTTAACATGGTGACTCTGTATTTCTTTGGCACCTATATGGAAGCACATTATCAGGGTGATCTTGGCCTGCAGAAATATTATTACCTGGCGCTCTATATCGGTGCGTTAATTGTTTCAAATATCCCGACATATATTAAGCACTACAATGATTATGATTACCGAAGTCTCGGTGCATCCGGAGCTGTTTCAGCCGTTCTTTTTTCCTTCATATTACTTGGCCCCTGGCAGCAGATTTTTGTACTTGTTTTTCCGGTTCCTGCAATTATTTACGGAGGATTATTTCTATTTTATTCTGCTTATATGTCCAGAAAAGGTGGTGATCATGTGAATCATGACGCTCATTTTTATGGCGCTTTGTTCGGAGTGATATTTACCATTGCCGTGAGGCCGGATGTTGTGAATATTTTCCTGAATGAACTTAAACATCCTCATTTTTAATTAATAAAATTTTGTCAGTTGTATTGCTGATACTAAAACGATTGTCGATCCGGTGTCCCACAACCCAGATAATATGTTTGTCCATCACCAGCACCCACACTTTTTCCTTTGCTGTTTTGGATAGTTTCTGATCGATAAAAAACCTGGACAGTTTTTTCTTTTTTCTTCATCCCGAGTGGATAGAAGTAATCTCCTGTTTTCCATTTTCTAAGCATCAGGGGGAACTGAATTTTCCCTGCATCCAGAAAGGCATTGCTTGGATCTTTTGAAAAAGATCCTGACTCCTTTGGAGAAAAATTGCTAAACTGAAGTTTCCCTATAGGATAAAAAACTGTTGAGGTATTCTGATCTATTATGATATGAGCGTTATTTGTTTCTTCAAGAGGGGCTATTATAAGCCAGTCACGGTTCTTAATGATACGATGGGAGGAACTAAGAATATATTTCCCGTTGGCGCTATCCATTAACTTAATAATTTCCTCCGTTTGCCCGGGAGAAAATCCATATTCTTTTATGATTTCATAAATGATAGTCTGAATTGGTATGGCTTTTTTGAGAAGCAGGATGGGAATGTGGATTTCGGAACCATTTTGTTTAAGCATTCTTTTTTTATGCAAACTGATTGCCTGATGATAAAGAACTGAAGCTTCAGAAAAACGAAGCAGGTTATTTTCCAGGTTATTATGAATTTCGGGAAATATATTTGTTAGGGATGGAATCAGCTGGTTACGAAAATAATTTCTTGTATAATCGTCTGAAGCATTTGAACTATCCTCTACCCAATCCAGATTTAGTGAGATGGCAAATTCTTTTATCCTGCTCCTGGAAATGTTTAAAAAAGGCCGGATGAGTTCCACGTTTTTTTGAGGCATACCGGTTAAACCAGCAATGCCAGTTCCTCTGAAAAAATGCATAAGCATGGTTTCAATATTATCATCCAGGTGATGCGCTGTGAAAAGCAATTGATAGAGGTCTTTATTATTTCCCATTAAAGCCCTGAACCATTCATATCTGAGCATACGTGCAGCAACCTGGATGGAACATTTCTCCAATTCGGCAAATTTTTTTGTTTCAAATTTCTTTGAGAAGAAAGTTTTATTGTATTTTAAAGCCAGCTGGCGGACGAACATTTCATCCCTTTCACTTTCCTCACCTCTCAACTGAAAATTTGCATGTGCAATTCCAAAATCGAGGCCGGCCATCATACAGCATTCAGTCATTACTACCGAATCCATTCCTCCACTAACTGCAAGCAGAATGCGGTCATTTTTTGTAATGCCAAGTCTGTGAATTGATTCCTGAAATTCAGTAAAAAGATTTTCCATTATTAATCTATGAGATCTTCGTATGCAGCCTGCAATTCATTAAATGCATGGATATCGCCCGATTGTTTTGCAGTTATCATGCCCTTTTCATACCAGGTTTTAGCATTTTCAGATTCCCCCGCTCTTTCCAACAAGCGTGCGAGGTGATAATAAGATCCAATATAAGAAGGATCACGGGTTAGTATTTTTAAAAATAACCTCCTGGCCTCTGAGTCATTCCCTAATTTTATATATTCCAGTGCGAGGGCGTGATTTAAAAAGGGATCTTCAGGAGAATTGCTTAAGAAAGATCTGAGCTTCTCTATTTTCTCCATGCCATATATTATTTTTCGTTTTTTTTATCATAAACTTGTCATCTCAAGAAATACCTCGTATAGTTGCATAAACAACTTTAATTTTAAGGCATACCATGAAGATATTAATCTGCATCAGTAAAACACCGGATACAACCGCAAAAATAGCTTTCACAGATAACAACCGGAAATTTGTAACGGAAGGGGTTCAGTGGATCCTGAATCCTTATGATGAGTGGTATGCCCTTGTTCGGGCCATAGAGTTGAAAGAAAAAGATCCTTCAACCGTTTTGCATCTTATCATGGTTGGAGGTGCAGATTGTGATGCTATCATTCGAAAAGCACTCGCACTTGGCGGAGATGAAGCGATCAGGGTTAACGCGGAGCCGGGAGACAGTTTTTACGTTGCCTCTCAGATAGCAGCTGTGGCAAAAGGAGCCGGCTATGATTTAATTTTTACAGGAAAAGAAACAATTGATTTCAACGGTGCTTCTGTTGGTGGAATGATCGCAGGTTTACTGGAACTTCCATTTATTTCACTTGCCGCTAAGTTTGATTTATCCGGAAATGAAGCTACCCTGGTCAGGGAAATAGAAGGAGGAGAAGAAACAGTCTCTGTAAAACTCCCACTGGTAATAGGTTGTCAGAAAGGAATGGCAGAACAACGAATTCCGAATATGAAAGGTATTATGGGTGCAAGAAGTAAACCATTAAAAGTAGTTGAAGCCGTTGCCGCAGAATCATTCACTGAAATTGTTTCATTTGAATTGCCGTCACCAAAAAAAGGTGTCAAATTGGTTCCTGCAGATAACCCTGAAGAACTGGTACGCCTGCTGCACGAAGAAGCAAAACTCATTTAGTGTATTAGTGGGTTACAACTACCACACTACCACACTTCCACACTATCACACTAATAAAATATGTCAGTTCTAATTTTCATTGATCATTCTGAAGGTAAAATAAAGAAAACTTCTCTGGAGGCGTTATGCTATGGTGCGGCGCTGGCAAAACAAACGGGTGTATCTGCTGAAGGCGTATTACTTGGAACGGTTTCAGAAGATCTGGGCTCCCTTGGAAAATATGGTATTCAGAAAATACATACGGTAAGTCAGGAGTTATTGAATCAACTTGATGCCGAACAATTTATACGTATTATCTCAACCATAGCAGGTACGAGTGGTGCCACCATAATTGTTCTTTCTCATACAAATACCGGAAGAGCCATTGCCCCGGGTCTTTCTGTCAGTCTGAAAGCCGGACTTGTTACGGGTGCCACCGCATTACCTGATTCTGCGGCCGGTTTTCTTGTGAAAAAAAATGTGTTTTCCGGCAAGGCATTTTGTACAGTGTCCATCAAAACTTCAATAAAAATAATTTCACTTAATCCCAATGTTTATCCCGTGAAATCCGGAGAAGGTTCAGCAGAAATTATAGCAGAAAATATTCCGGTCGGGCCATCTCTGGTTACCATAAAATCAGTTTCCAAAGCCTCCGGAGAAATTCCTCTGACGGAAGCTGAAATTGTTGTAAGCGGCGGCCGCGGTATGAAAGGACCGGAAAACTGGGGGCCGATCGAAGAGCTGGCAAAATTGCTTCATGCAGCAACAGCCTGCAGCCGGCCCGTGGCTGATGCCGGCTGGCGACCGCATAATGAACACGTTGGACAAACAGGAATTGCCATTGCGCCAAACCTCTATATTGCCATCGGTATATCCGGTGCCATTCAACACCTGGCCGGAGTAAACAGGAGCAAAGTAATCGTTGTTATCAACAAGGACCCGGAAGCCCCATTTTTTAAATCAGCTGATTATGGTATTGTAGGAGATGCTTTTGAAATTTTGCCCAAATTAATATTGGCAGTAAAAAAACTCAAAGGCGTGGCCTGATCGATTTGATCCGGCCCATTCGGATATTCCATTTTTAAAGTGATTAGTTTTTTATATTTGCCCTTTTAACATCAGACAGAATAAGTCAGCCCAGGGGGCAGATCCGTTTTATGAAGAAGATTGAATTGGAAATTGTAGCCTTGTCGCATAGCATTACGCAAACGCATTCCTATGCAGTGGTTTTGGGGGAGATCAATGGCCTCCGGCGACTGCCTATCGTGATCGGGGGCTTTGAAGCACAGGCAATTGCCGTTGCATTGGAAAAAATGCATCCGAGCAGACCCCTGACGCACGACCTTATGAAAAATTTTATGACCGCATTTTCAATTGACCTACAGGAAATTATCATCTCCGACCTTCAGGAAGGGATTTTCTATTCCAAACTGGTCTGTATAAGTGAACACGATACAGTAGAAATTGATTCGAGAACCTCTGATGCACTGGCGTTGGCAGTCCGATTTGGCTGCCCGATATATACGTACGAAAATATCATTGAAAGCGCCGGCATCCTGATGGAGGATAGCGCCGGAAAGAAAAAGCTTCCTAAAGAAACAGTAACGACCGAAGGTGGCGCAAAAGAAGATTTAGGAGGCCTTTCCCTCGAAGATCTTAATAGTTTGCTTTCAGAAGTGCTTGAACAGGAAGATTATATCCGCGCCATCAAAATCAGGGATGAAATCAATAGCCGCAAAAAAGGGCGGACAGGATGATTTCCTTTCCCCATGCTAAAATAAACCTGGGACTTTCCATCATTTCAAAAAGACCCGATGGTTTTCATAACCTTGAGACCGTTTTTTATCCTCTCCCACTCCGTGATGCATTCGAAATTATCCCTTCTGAAGAAAACCGGTTCTTTCAAACTGGTCTTCAAATCCCACATGACAAAGATGAAAATCTGGTAATGATTGCTTATCAGATGCTTAAAAAAAAATACCCCCGAATTATGCCGCTTGAAATTCACCTGCATAAATCAATACCCATGGGTGCGGGACTGGGTGGCGGTTCTTCTGATGCAGCAGAAACCCTGAAACTAATAAATAATCTTTTTGATCTTCATATTCCAGGCAAGGAAATGGACGATTTTGCTTTAAAACTCGGAAGCGACTGTCCTTTTTTTATGCAGTCCTCTCCATGCATTGCCAGGGGTCGCGGAGAAATCCTGGAGACAATTCCCTTGACCTTTCCGCATATTCAATTCTATTGGTTCACCCGGAAATCAGGATTGAAACGGCCTGGGCATATTCAAAGATTAAACCGGCTTTACCTGGAAATGATTTAAAAGAAAGCATTCTGCAACCCGTTCAAAACTGGGTAAATACGATTCGCAATGATTTTGAATTGCCTGTTTTCGAATATTATCCTGCACTCCGAAAAATTAAAGAAAAGCTCTATATGTCTGGAGCAATATATGCAGCCATGACGGGAAGCGGATCTACTATTTTTGGAATTTTTGAAAAATCAGAACTTCCTGATTCATTTGAGGTTGAAAATGCAAAACAAACAAGGATAAATTGTTAGTTGTCAATTGTTAATTGTTAATGTTTTTTCCATAATCGATAAATTCCTTGAATTTCAAACCTAATCGTTAACAATTAACCATTAAGCATTGACAATTAGCTTCGGCTTTTTATTATATTGCATCCTAATTTATTTCTTATTATACATCTAGCCTCCATATCAATTCTTTCTGGTAATCTCGACTTACTCAATCATCGAGGACGCTAACCATTTTTATAATACCGATCAGTTTTTTACTTTTTATTTTATATCTTTTTTATGCAAATGACATCTGCCGAATCTCAAACCAATTTACCATTTATCGAACTTGAAAGCCAGTTCAGTGCACATAATTATCATCCTCTTCCCGTAGTGCTTTCACGCGGTCAAGGAGTTTATGTATGGGATGTTGACGGGAAAAAATATTATGATTTTCTTAGCGGATATTCCGCACTCAATCAGGGACATTGTCACCCGAAAATTATTTCCTGCACTGATCCAGCAGGCCCAGCGGCTTACACTGACTTCCCGGGCATTTCACAACGATCAGTATGCTGAATATGCGCGATTCATCACAAACTTTTTTGGATATGATAAAGTATTGCCGATGAATACGGGTGTTGAAGCCGTGGAAACATCCATTAAACTTGCACGGCGCTGGGGATATGATGTAAAAGGAATTCCGGAAAATAAAGCACGCATCATAGTTTTTGAAAATAATTTTCATGGCCGAACCAGCACAGTAATTTCTTTCAGCAGTGATCCCAGTGCTTTTACGGGATTTGGACCTTATATGCCCGGTTTTGATCTTATACCTTACAATGATCTGCCCGCTCTTGCAAAAGCTTTACAAAATAAGGATGTAGCAGCAATTCTTATTGAACCCATCCAGGGCGAGGCAGGTGTGGTTGTTCCTGATGACGGTTATCTTAGTAAGGCTTATGAATATTGCAAACAGGCAAATGTATTATTCATAGGAGATGAAATTCAGACTGGTTTAGGAAGAACCGGCAAAATGCTTGCCTGCGATCATGAAAATGTGAGGCCCGATATTTTAATACTCGGAAAAGCACTAAGCGGAGGAGTCTTTCCCATATCCGCTGTATCTGGCTGATGATGAAATCATGCTCACGATTAAACCCGGAGAACATGGATCTACATATGCCGGCAGCCCGCTTGCTTCTGCTCTGGCCATATCTGCTCTGACTGTTTTGAAAAATGAAAATATGACGGAAAATGCTGCCCTGATGGGAAATTTTTTCAGAGAAGGTCTTGAATCACTTAATTCTCCATTTATTGAAACCATAAGAGGAAAAGGCCTGCTAAATGCTGTAGTAATTCATCAAAATCACGCTGAGGCGGCCTGGGATCTTTGCCTGGATACTAAAAGAAAATGGTCTTCTTGCAAAGCCTACTCATGGAAATAAAATTCGTTTTGCACCGCCCTTAATCATTTCGAAGGTTCAAATAGATGAATGTCTTGAAATTATTGAAGACAGTCTCGCTGTATTGAAATGAATTTGATTATTTTTTAACTTGCTTAAAATTCTACATGAATAGTCCTGAAAATGTTGATCTGTCTGTAACAAATCCGCTTCCCATTCACCGGGAAGAGCATGTATTCAGGGCCGAAACTTTAAGGGATATCGTGATCGGGATGTCAGATGGACTTACGGTTCCTTTTGCGCTGGCTGCCGGGCTGAGTGGCGCTGTTACAAGTACAAATCTCATTATAATCGCTGGACTGGCAGAAATAGCTGCAGGCTCTATTGCAATGGGACTTGGCGGTTACCTGGCCGGCAAAACAGAAGTAGATCATTATAATTCTGAAATGAAAAGGGAATTTGAAGAAGTGGAAACCGTGCCAGAAGTCGAAAAACAGGAGCTAAAAACTTTTTTTTCTTCTCTCGGTCTCAGTAATGAAATCCAGAATCAGGCTGTAGAAGAAGTGGTGAAGGACAAGGAAAAATGGGTTGAGTTGATGATGAAGTATGAACTGGGATTGGAAAAACCAGACCCCAAACGTGCAACAAAGAGTGCTTTCAATATTGGATTTTCATACATCGTTGGCGGAATGATTCCGCTGAGTCCTTATTTCTTCGTATCCAATGGTCTCGACGGACTTAAAATTTCCTCTGCTATAACATTGGTATGTCTTTTTGTTTTTGGTTATTTCAAAAGCAAGTTCACAGGTGTAAATAAAATCAGCGGCGCATTCCGTGTGATGATGATCGGCGCGGTCGCCGCTGGATGTGCTTTTGCAATTGCAAGACTGATTCAGGGGCACTATTGAAAAGGCGAAAAGCTTAAGGCGTAATGCGCTTAAATATTCAATTCACCTTATTACCACACTACCACACTACCACACTACCACACTTTCCTCAGGTCTTGAGTTTTGTTTCGGATAGCAAACTGCAGATCAGAATCATCAATGAAAATCCCAGCATTCCTATAAGACCCAATTTTATGACAGGGCAGATTCCGAGATAGCAGCCTGAATACGTAAAATAAGTCTTCATGGCAAAAGCAAAAATCAATACGCTTACAAATTGATTTGCGCGCTTAGCCCATATTCTGGGCATGAGGAAAAAGAATATGGATATAACCGAAAGAAAAATAAAAACCTTACCTGGTTTTCCATATTGATTTTGCTCTGAATAAAAGCCTGTAAAAATCTGATTGAGGTCAGGATAATAAGCCCAGGGAATAAAACAACACAAGATCAGGAATAAGGCTGCGGCGATGCCCACATAGGATGTATATTTCAAGTGGCAGATTTTTTCATATTTACCTCGACCATTCCTTCAAATGCTTTCTCGGCGGGACCGCAGAGCCATATATTTGAATAGGTGTTGTTATAGTTACGGTCATATTTTACAACAAGCTTCCCTCCTTTTGTGATCACGGTTACATCGTTATATCCTACTTCATTATGGTGACAAACGATAGCACAGGCTGTAACACCTGTCCCGCATGAAAATGTTTCATCTTCCACGCCACGTTCATAAGTTCTTACTATAATTTCATTCGGGCCTTTCTCTTCAACGAAATTCACATTAATCCCTTCTTTCGCATATGGCTCACTGTAACGTATTTCAGTTCCCTGTTTTACAACATCCATATCCATTACATCACTTACAAATTTTATAAAATGGGGGGAACCTGTATCAATAATAAAATTTCCATCCAACTCTTTATATCCGGAAACATCCTTCATTTTAAGGTTGATGATATTCGACCCTGTATCTATTTCTGCAGTATGCTCTCCATCGCTGGCCAGGAAATGATAGGACTCTTTATGAATACCGAGATCATAAGCAAAACGAGCGATACAACGGCCTCCGTTCCCGCACATCGATCCCGGATTTCCATCTGAATTAAAATATTTCATTTCAAAATCATATCCTTCTTTCAGATTCAATAACATGAATCCGTCTGCTCCGATACTGAAGCGGCGGTCACAGATACGTTTGACTTCTTCCCGGGAAATATCAGAATAGATTTTACTACGATTATCTACCAGGATAAAATCATTCCCAGTACCCTGGTATTTTGAAAATGGAACATTCATAAGGTGTAAAGATAAATTTAATGGGGCATGGACCGAATTACTTCGAATGATTTTTCTATCATCCGTTCAACTGCTAACAATCCATTGGCAGAAAATGTTTTGCTAATACGATTGGCAACGATCACATTCAGGCTAAGACATTGATGTCCCAGCATACTCCCGAGGCCGTAGATAGCTGAAGTTTCCATTTCAAAATTACTGATTCTGTAAGGACCAAAGTTAAAACTTGTAAGTCTCTCAATCAGATCAGGGTGTCTTAAACCCAAGCGAAGTATCCTTCCCTGGGGACCATAAAACCCCGGGCAGGTAATCGTTATTCCGGAATGAAAACCTTCCGTGAAATATTTTAATAAATATCCTGAGGCTGAAGCAATGGACGGATTCGCAAATTGCTGATGCAACTGCGTATGGGTTGTGAATGCCTGAAGAATATCCTGCTCCGCGCCTCTGGGTTCCATGCGATAAAAATTCAGAAGATTATCTATTCCCAAACCATGGGTAGATACGACAAATGAATCTACCGGAATTTCTTTCTGTAAAGATCCTGAAGTACCGAGACGGATAATTTGTAACCGCTCAAGTTTTGATTTTATAAACCGTGTATTAAAATCAATATTGACCAGGGCATCCAGTTCGTTCATAACAATATCGATATTATCAGTCCCAATTCCTGTAGATATTACAGAAAATCTTTCTGATCCGATATATCCTGTATGCGAAACAAATTCCCGATGCTGCTGTTTGATTTCTATCCGGTCGAAAAATTTACTCACCACAGACACACGTCCAGGATCACCAACCAGAAAAATTTTATGTGCCAATTCATCCGGACGCAGATCGAGATGATAAATAGCGCCCCTGTTATTAATGATGAGTTCGCTTTCTTCGATACGTTGCATTGCTCTTAGCAGGTTTAGGCAAATTAATCCGAATATACTACTTTTGCCCAACCTTAAAAGGTTCCGTGGCCGAGCGGTTAGGCAGAGCTCTGCAAAAGCTTCTACAGCAGTTCGAATCTGCTCGGAACCTCAAATTCTCAATTTTTATTGGTTCATATAATTGGCACTCTTTTATTTTAAAGGGTGCCAATTATAGATTAATTATTTAAAATTAATGTTCACCGCCTGTTGATATATAAAATAC
>CAVWUD010000042.1:0-31064 GCA_963757975.1 uncultured Bacteroidota bacterium | reverse complement strand
CCGTAACCATTCTTGAAAAATCAGATGCGCCATGTAAAATATTCGGTAATCTAAAGATGGATGGCACCGGAGCTACTGCATTAATGATTCCTGCGGGTGGATTTAAAAAGCCAGCCAGTGAAGAAACTTCGATATTACAGGAAGATAGTGCTGGTAATCTAAGATCATTGGATAAATCTGGTAATGAAGGGAGATGAAGTTTTTAATTTTGTACAGAGGGAAGTTCCGCCGATGATAGAACAATTAATAGCTGACTCGGATATTGAGAAAGAGCAAATAGATTATTTTATGTTTCATCAGCCCAACAAGTTTATGCTACAGAAGCTCGCTGATAAAATGGGAGTGGACAGAATTAAATACCCAATGATATTGTTGAAAACTATGGGAATTCGAGTGGCGTAAGTATTCCTACTGCTATTTCGCATACTCTGGGCAATAAGTTAATTACAAATAATTATCTAATGTGTTTGGCCGGGTTTGGAGTAGGATTAACATGGGCTTCATTAATATGGAAATCGGCAAACTAAATTTTTGTGAGATTGTAGATTATAATTAACTTTTTTTACCACCTGGCATTATTCTTTTTCTATAAATATATTGAATGGCAACAGTTTCAAAATTTGATGAGGAGTCAGGTCCGGTCGCAAGAGAGCATGTGAATAATTTCTTACTCAGGATAGCAAAAAAATTATCGGAGCAAAAGGGAAACTATTGGAAATTGGACCTCAGGAGCGTTCTTTGGTACGCGAATCATTTAGTAATTTCATATCGAAACATTTGATATAGTTAATACTTATAAGCCAACACATGTAGGTGATATCACCAAAGAGAATATTTTAATATCCGATGAAAACTATGATTGTGTTGTAGGAATGGAAATTCTGGAACATACAATTGATCCATTTGGAGCAGTTAAGGAGATGCGGCGCATTCTAAAACATGAAGGCTATTTGCTTGTATCAGCTCCACTCAATTGGAGGATACATGGCCCAATACCTGATTGTTGGCGCTTTACTGAGCATGGGTTTAAGGTCCTATTAAGAGATTTCGATATTATTGAAATTGATATTTTAGAAACACCAGGCCGGGATTTATTCCCAATTCATTATAACGTTCTCGCAAAGTGCAATAAATTTAAGAATACACTGGATAGTGAAATAAAATTTCGTTTCATAAATTAAATAAGAAATTATGGCTTATAATCTCCGGAGCTGATTCTAGCAGCTTAATTGATAAGATAGACTCTACCAAGTTAATAAGGATGTTTTTGACAAAACGGGCCTTTTTATAGTCAGGAACGCTATTCCGGAAAATTTAATAAAAGAATGGAGAGCGGAATGGGATGACTTTTATAGTAAAGAATCTGGCCGCTGGTAGGAATGTTAATGTCAACAATCCTGTAGATTTAAAAGAGCAGTTACCGGAAAAGCTGGCTTTAATTTACAAAAACGATATTTTACCTGATTTTTCCGAACAGGTTTTTGGAAAGAATGTTGCCTTACTTAATCATCGCTTTGTAATAAAAGACAAATTCAGCCCTGGTGAAATTTTCTTGCATCACGATTATTGTTATCATATCGGACTTCCGATAAAAGCTTCTTTTTTTGTTCCTTTAAGTTATGCAGGGAAAAAGAACGGAGGATTGACTTTTTACTTAGGCACACATAAATACGGATATCTTGGGGATGCAGGTGAAATTGACCCTGAACAGTTTAATGATGTATGGCCTCAGGTTACTCCTGAATTGCAACCTGGGGATTTTACAATTATGAATAGTTTATTATGGCATAAATCAGGTATAAATGAAGCCGGAATAGATAGAATCGTTGCGGATATTATATATCAGCCTGCAAATGATCCAAGTGGTAAGGAACTGGTAAGGGGAGAATGGCAAACGGATGTTTTTATACAACATTCGAACCTGGTAAATTATTTTAAAAATTCGAGAGTAAAAAAGATAAAAGCATTGCTTGAAAAGGTAAAAGATTAAATCATGTTTTGAAATTTCAGTATGGAGAATTTTGAAAGCGAAATGGCCGAATTACTTGAAGTAGATTCTGTAAAGGAGTCAGATAAATTGCAGGAATTTGAGTCCTGGAATTCACTTACCTCTTTGTCTATCATTGCATTTATAGATGAAAAGTATAAGGTTTCTATATCTGCAAAAGATTTAATTGAAGCTGAGACAATAGGGGAATTGAAAACTTTAGTCATGTCCAGAAGTAATACCAATAAGTAATTTGGAAAATATGATTTGTAATGTGTGTCTGAATTTCTGAAGTCCAGGACGTATTGACATTGAATGACTACCCCCTGAATTCACTAGACTTAACAGAGGCTGACTTTAAATATTCTGATAAGTTCAAACCAAGAGATTTTTCTCTCTATATATGCAAATTATGTGGGCATTTTCAGGCAACATCTGGTGTTAAACTGAGTGAGTTATACAATGATGAATATAATTATAATACCCAGAATTCGGGTGTACAGGGACGAATCAGTTTTTTTTTATCACAGCTTAAAGAAGTGATTGATATAAAGTTTAACAGAGTTATTGATATTGGATGTTATGATCTTTCACTACTGAAGAAGTCAGGGAAAAATATTAAAGCTAATTATTATATTGGAATTGACCCATCAATACCAAGCCCACTTTTAGATAATAATGATGGTATAATTTGTTACAAAGATTACGTTGATAACGTAGATATTCCTTTTTTTGATGAGAAGCTGCCGGATTTAATTATTTCAGATCAAACTTTTGAACATATACCCAGTATCAATTCCACGCTTGGGTATATATCCAGCATAGTAGCTAAAAATTCAATTTTTGCTATTTGTGTTCCAAGTATGGAAGTATTAATACAGAAATTGAATTTTCACAACCTGATTCATGAACATGTAAATTATTTCTCCATATTTACTTTATCCAAATTGTTTGAACTTAATAATGTTACACTCAAAAACTATACATTAAATTATACTTCAACATGCGGATTTCTATTGGGCTCTTTATTAAAAATGGAGGACAGGCAAGTAATGTGAGGCTTAATAAGAATACAATAAACAAGGAATATTTTTTGAAACAATATAATTCATTTAAATCTTTATTGACCCAAACGAATGAGTTGATTGAAGAACTGGAAGACGAGGAGATTTTCGGATTCGGAGCTTCCGATATAACAGCTAATCTCGCCTATTTTATGATGACAGATTTTTCTTTTTTGAAAAATATTTTCGGATGATACCGAATATAAGCAGGACAGATATATACCATTTTTAAAACCAAAAATTATCAGACAAAATAGTATTGAAAATTTAAACGATTCCAACTGTTTGATTACTTCCCCGCAGGCCGGCAGATATATCTATTCCAGAATTAATTCTTTGAATTTTAAGCGGATTATAAACCCAATAGGTTTGATTTCCTGATATGGACGAAATTTTACAACAATATTCACTTATTGGAAACAGATACTTAATTACTGGCGCTGCCTCCGGGATCGGGAAAGCCACAAGTATCTTGCTTTCAAAAATGGGGGCAAATCTGATTTTGGTTGATATCAATTTGAATGGTTTGGAAGAAACCAGGTCTTTTTGCAGGAGTACTGATAGTGTATTAACTATAGACTTGGCAAAACCTGCTTTTATTAAGGATGCAGTATATAAAATTGTAGGGGTATGGGGTAAGTTAAACGGAATTGTTCATCTTGCAGGTAAGCCATATATAGCGCCATTAAAAGCTATAAGTGAGGAAAAATGTGCTGAGATTTATACTATTAATACCTATTCGGCTATCGAACTTGCTAAAATCTTTGCTAACAAAAGTATTTATTCTGGGAATAAGGGATCAATTGTTTTCATTTCGTCGATATATGCCATAGTGGGATCATCTGCTAATGTTGGTTATGCAATGAGTAAAGCGGCACTACATGGGATCACGAAATCGTTAGCCATAGAATTGGCACCAAAAAAAATAAGGGTAAATTGTATAGCGCCAGGTTTTGTTGAGACGAAGATGGAATCAGGCATTAAAAATATGTTTGGTGATACGCATTCGGATTTTTTAGAAAAACTGCATCCCCTGGGAATTGGAACACCTGAAGATGTTGCTAATTCAATTGCTTTTCTGCTTTCTGA
Source organism: uncultured Bacteroidota bacterium (assembly GCA_963757975.1). Lineage (GTDB taxonomy): Bacteria > Bacteroidota > Bacteroidia > Chitinophagales > Chitinophagaceae > Puia. The sequence continues at coordinate 26,924 of CAVWUD010000042.1, read as the reverse complement.
CGCTGCAAAATGGATTACAGGAAGTATACTTAGCGTTGATGGAGGATTTACAGCCCAATAATGAATTATGAAGCAAAAGAAACCATATGTTTTAATTACTGGAGCTTCCTCAGGAATTGGTCAGGTATTAGCTATTAATTTATCCCGTGAATACGATATAATTCTCCATGGAAGAAATCAAGAAAAATTAGAGCATACCAAGTCATTGTGCAATAGTGAAAAGGAGCAAATAATTTTCACTCTCGATTTAAATGACATTGAAAGAATTGAAGACTCCTTAATAAATTTTATAAATGAATATGAATTGGAAATTAGCCATTTCATACATAGTGCAGGTTTTATGAAGATGTTGCCTTTAAAATCAATATCACTGGAAATTATAAATACAACTTTTGCTACAAATGTAATCTCCGCAGCCTTATTCATTAAGGTTTTATCACAACGCAAAATAAATAACGACGCTTTAAAAACAGTAGTCTTTATATCCAGTAACATTAGCAATTTTGGCGCAAAAGCTTTTAGTATTTACGGAGCTTCCAAGGGTGCTTTGGATTCCTTAATGAGATCTTTGGCAGTAGAATTGGCTCCCAGAGTCCGAATAAATTCTGTATTACCTGGCGCAATTCATACTGGAATGACAAAAAGTATTTTTGAAAATAAAGAAGGATTAGATAGGATGGCAAAGGACTACCCTTTGGGTTTAGGAGAGGCGAATGATATATTTGAACTAGTGAACTTTTTAATTTCCGAAAAATCGAAATGGATAACTGGTCAGCAATTTACGATTGATGGCGGAAGGACGATCAATATTTCAGGATAGCCACTTGGGGTTAGAAATTACCAGATTATTGAATTTTCCAATAGACTCTAATTGCTTTATACTTAGTGAAAGGAATTCAGGTGACTGTGTAGTGGTAGATCCCGCTCATAATGAAGGAATAACATTAGTAGAATATTTATTAGAATATAAACTTAGGCCCTCTTATATAATACTGACACATGAACATTTTGATCATATAAGCAGCCTGGAGTATTTGAGAACAAAATACGATTGTAAAGTTATCGCATCAGTTAGATGCTCTGAAAGTATTACCAATTCAAAAAGGAATCTTTCGATTTTTTATGATCAGAAAGGGTTCAATTGTTCCCCTGCTGATATACTTATTGACCATAACAATTTTGAAATAAGCTGGCGAAAAAATAGTTTAAATTTCTATTTAACGCCAGGACACTCAGAAGGTGGAATTTGCTTTAGCCTGGGTAATAATTTATTTACTGGTGATACATTGTTGCAATCATATAAGGCGATTGTAAAACTGCCGGGAGGTGACAAGCAAAAATTAGAAGACAGTATAAATATGTTATTTGAATTATTTGGAGGCGATACAATGATATTCCCAGGTCACGGAGAAATATTTTCATTAGCCGAGTTGAACTCTAATATATCCAGATGAAAAATACAATTATAGTTGGTTCAGGTGCCGTAGCTGCAGAGGTGACTTCTTATATTCAAGATAGTAATACTCATTCATTGGACGACAATAAATTGAATATTCTTGGTTACCTTGAATTTGAAGAGAATATTTCAAAATATTGGTCAAGGTATCAATTCCGACAACCGGTATTAAGTGATATTCGTCGCTATAAGATTCAGGAAGATGATCATTTTATTGTTGCAATAGCAGATATTGATTTTAGGATAAAGGTAATATCGATACTCAAAGAAAGAAACGCCAAGATCATTGGGTTTATTCATCATAGTGTAATAGTTGCCGATTCTGCAATAATAGGTGCCGGGAATATTATATATCCGCATTCCATAATAGGCCCAAATGCAACTTTGGGTAACAACAATTTATTAACTTCTTATTCTTTTGTCAGCCATGATTGTAAAGTAGGAAATAACAATTTATTTTCAACAGCAGGTATAAGCGGCAATGTCAACGTTGGCGATAATAATTTTTTTGGCATTAGAGCTACAGTACTTCCCAATATTTCAATTGGAGATAGAAATATTATACAAGCCGGAATGATAGTGGACAAAGAAGTTGGAAATGATAGCACAGTATTTCATCGGTTTAGAGAAAAGGTAATTGCAATTAAAAGTGTAAATGATTAAGAACAACCAGGTCCCTTTAGTCAGTATACTTTGCCCGACTTTTAATCATGAAAAATTTATCTCTCAAACACTCGAGGGGTTTTTAATTCAAGAGACCAACTTTCATTTTGAAATCATTGTTCATGATGATGCTTCAACCGATCGAACTGTCGATATTATCCGCGATTTTGAACGAAGGTATCCGGATAAATTTTCAAATATTTATCAGACTGAAAATCAATATTCAAAAGGCGGCGGGAATACCATTGTTAAAATCCTTTTGGCTGCTTCTAGTAGAAAATATATAGCTCTTTGTGAGGGGGATGATTTTTGGACTGACCCACTTAAATTGCAAAAACAAATTGATTTTCTCGAGGCGAATCAGGAATATGTTTTGTGCTCGGCAAATGCTCAGGTTTTAAATACTACGGGCAAACCCTTCCGAAATATTTATTGCGAGTATGGTAAAAATAGATCTTTCGATCAGATAGGAATATTGATGGAGTTTTACTGTCCAACCATGACAATGGTATTCCGAAATCAGCTCGATAATATTCCCAATTGGTTCTATGAAGTTAAAAGTGGAGATACTTTTTTACATTTGTTGCTTTCCAGGCATGGCAAATTTTACTATATGGATTTTATAGCAGGCGTTTATCGTCAGCACAACAATGGTATTTCGAATAATATTGATAAGGCAGCATGGTTTGACAATAATATTACACATTTATATAAACTTAAGCCATTTTTAAAACCAGAAAGCATACCATACCTGGATAAAGTAATTTATAAAAATCAAATAGAATATATCTACGCGCTCAGGGAAGTAAAAAAGTATAAAAAAGCTTTTGCCTATTTAAGCAAGCTTAAGCATATCCCATTTTCTTTCAGGAAAGAAATATTTTCGGAAGGTTAGTTATTTGTTTGTAAAAATTATTACAAGGAGCTAGAATTTGTAGTGCTTTACGAAATTTAGAATGCTTTTTAACTCAGTTAGCTTCGCCATATTTCTTCCGATAGTGTTTCTGCTCTATTGGTTTGTGACTAATAAGTCTCTTAGTGTTCAGAATTTAATACTACTGGTATCCAGCTATTTCTTTTATGCTTATTGGGATTATAGATTTCTTTTTCTATTGATGTTTTCGACACTGTTGGATTTCTTCACGGGCATTAAAATGAGTGAGGCTGAAAATCAAAAGAGAAAGGTGTTCTGGTTTTGGTTAAGTGTGATAATCAATCTGGGGTTTTTAGGGATTTTTAAGTACTACAATTTCTTCGCTGTCTCATTTGCTGAAGCTCTTACTAGAGTTGGAATTAGAGCGAATTTCTGGACACTGAAGGTTATCTTACCAGTTGGTATTTCCTTTTATACCTTTCATGGACTATCATATGTAATTGATATTTATAAAAACAGAATTAAGCCTGTCAGGAATTTTGTGGAATATGCAGTGTTTGTGAGTTTTTTCCCATTATTAGTAGCGGGACCGATAGAGCGTGCAACTCATTTATTACCCCAGATTCAGAGAAAGAGGGAATTTGACTATACGAAGGCAATAGATGGACTGAGACAAATCTTATGGGGTCTGTTCAAAAAAGTAGTGATAGCTGATAATGTGGCTGATTATGTAAATACGATTTTCAACAATTCATCTCATTATGGCGGAAGCACTCTACTACTGGGTGCGGTCTTTTTTGCTTTCCAGATCTATTGTGACTTTTCTGGTTATTCGGATATTGCTATTGGAACGGCAAGGCTTTTTGGTATCGATTTACTGAGAAATTTTGCCTTCCCTTATTTCTCAAGAGATATCGCTGAATTCTGGAGACGATGGCATATTTCTCTTTCCTCCTGGTTTAGAGATTATTTATATATTCCATTGGGTGGTAGTAAATACGGCGCATTAAAAAGTGTTAGAAACATCTTCATCATATTTATCGTCAGCGGTTTCTGGCATGGAGCCAACTGGACATTTATAGCCTGGGGAGCCCTGAATGCATTGTATTTCTTACCATTACTTTTACTTAGAAGAAACCGGCATAATCTTGAAATTGTAGCTGCCGGAAATAAATGGCCTTCACTAAATGATTTCTTTAATATTTCACTAACCTTCAGTTTAACAGTCTTTGCCTGGATATTTTTCAGGTCAGAGAGTATTTCAAAGGCTTTCAGTATTATCGGACGAATCTTTTCCTCATCAATATTCACAAAACCCCAGGGTAATGCATTTATTGCAACATTTCATCCGCTTGTGATATTTTCCCTGGTGGGTATATTTCTAATAGTTGAATGGATAGGCAGAGAAGGACAATATGCTATTTCTTTTATAGGGAGGAAATGGTCAAGTCCGCTTAAGTGGGTTTTTTACTATAGCCTTGTATTTTCGATTTTCTATTTCGCAGGTGAAAAGCGGGAGTTCATCTATTTCCAGTTTTAACATGCGAAAGTTTTTAAGAAAAGTTTTTCTCTTTGTCTTGCCTATATTGATAATTTTTGTAGCAGGTGAAATGCTGATTAGGAATATTCCCAATGACTATGGTACTAAAAAGAATTATTTAGAAAATAATGCTTCAGCTATCAGGGTTTTGTGCCTGGGAAGTTCCCACGCTTACTACGATGTAAATCCTGCATTCTTTAGTGAGAGTTGTTATAATGCTGCTTATGTTTCGCAGACAATAGAATATGACTATAAAATATATCAGAAATATAATAAGCAACTGGTCTCTCTCCAATGGATCATATTGCCTATATCCTATTTTACACTTTTTTCAGAGATGAAAAATTCAACTGAATCATGGAGAATAAAGGATTATTCGATTTATTCGGACTTGAACGGCACAGGCAGTAAATTTTTCCATTATGAAATGCTGAGTTACAGCCTGAGTATTAATTTGAAAAGAATAACAGATTATTATTTTCATAAATCAAATAATAATATCACATGCTCTGATTTGGGATTCGGAATAGATCATGCCTTAGAAAAAAACAGGAATCTGGATAGTACAGGATATGTTTCGGCAATAAGGCATACTAAAAGTATGAATGAAGATTATCTGGAGTCCAATGAGGAAACAGTGGTAAACCTCATTGGATTGGCCAGGAAGAATGGAGTTCGTATAATAATATACACACCTCCTGCCTGGCATACTTACACAAATAATATTGATAAAAGACTTCTTAAAATAACTATGGATAGTGTTGGTAATCTCTGCAGGAAGTATTCTAATGTCACTTATCAAAATTATTTAACTGATAATACATTTCAAGAGGAAGATTTTTTAGACGGAGATCATCTCAATGAATTGGGGGCAAGAAAGTTATCTAACCGGCTGGATAGTTTGATTCATGTACTCAAAACAAAAGATTAAAAGTGTTCAATAGATTATTTAAGCGTAAGGAATCATTTGTATCAAAAAGCTATTGGGAGAACAGGTATAAGCAGGGTGGAAATTCCGGCGTAGGATCCTACAATAAGTTTGCGGAATTTAAAGCAGAGGTCTTAAATACAGCGATCGCCGAATACAATATCAACCGGGTAATCGAATTTGGATGCGGTGATGGAAACCAACTGGCAATGCTAAGCATTCCCTCCTATATTGGACTGGATGTTTCGGAAACGATTTTAAGACATTGCATCAATAAATTCAGTCTCGATAAATCGAAGAGCTTTTTCAGTTATAACGACAAGGCCTTTGTAGATAACCATCATATTTTTCAGTCCGATGCTGCGTTTTCAATAGACGTTATTTTTCACCTGGTCGAAAACGAAGTGTATGAGAAATACCTGTCTGACCTCTTTAACAGCGCTTCTAAACTCGTGGTCATCTATGGAGCAGACCTTGATCATCCGCAGGTAACATCACATGAATTATATCGCAAATTCACAGTCTATATTGATAAGAAATTTCCGGAATGGAAACTGGAGAAGATGATTAAAAATAAATACCCTGCAAAGGACTATGATGATTCAGAAGGCAGCCTGGCTGATTTTTATTTTTTTACAAGGAAATGATGAAGCTCCTCATCATCAGCTCTGAGCCATTAAATCCTTACAATATTATAAGCTCCATATTCGAACTTACACAGGCGTCTATTTTAAAAAAGATGGCAGATACATGTATCCTTTCCGTATCCCCGGAAGATACCATGAGCGCCAGGTTTAAAAGACAATTGAGGCAATCCTGGAATGTTCGCAAAAGGGAAAGTAATTCTGTAAAAAGCTTTGACGATAATATTTTGGAAACCCTGGTTCTCAGGGCCAATCATATCAACTCATATACTATAGAAGGTGTTCATGTGATTGAAGGAAAAAATTACAATTGGTTCAGCAGGGGAAGCTATTTAAAGAAACTCAGGAATTGGTTAAGTGCGGGTCTTTCTGCATATCGCCAATATGAACGGCAATATGGGAAGCCGGATATCATTCATGCACATGGCAGGTTTTTGAACGCGGGTGCACTGGCACTTAAAATTCATAATCATACGCAAATACCATTTATTTATACTGAACATTCCACATCCTACCAACTGGGGATAGCGCCAAGGGACGCCAAACCCATATTACATGAAATCGCAGATAAGGCTTCGGCATTTATTACAGTGAGTAAGTCGCTCCTGAACGACTTTGAATTGTTTTTAGGAAGACAAATACCTCATGCCCTGGTGATGCCCAATACCATGGATCCCATTTTTGAGGAGCCTTTAAAGAAGATTTTAAATCCTGATCAATTTAGTTTTATCAATATTTCTTCCTTCCACAGAAAAAAGGGACTGGATATTTTATTAAAATCATTTAAAGCAGCATTTAGTAGCAATCCTCATTATAAGTTGACGATATGCGGAGACGGCCCTTTAAAAGATGAATTGCTGGCGCTTCGGGATGAGCTTGGATTAAAGGAGTCGGTTCAGTTCACTGGAAATATTACAAAACAGGAAATAAAAAATCGGTTGGATGCATCTAATGCATTGGTGGTTTCCAGTTTGCACGAAACTTTTGGAGTTGTTGTTATTGAGGCTTTGTCGCGCGGATGTCCCGTAGTGTCAACCAGGTGCGGCGGTCCGGAGGACATTTTAAATGAGGAGTCAGGAATCCTGGTAAAAGCAGGTGACGAGCATGAACTGACAGAAGCATTAAAGAAGATGGCAGCTGATTACAGTCACTATGATATAAAAAAAATCCAGAACAGTGCGATCTCAGAATATGGCAGCGGAGCATTTTTGTCCGCCTCAGAGAATCTATACCGCTCTGTTTTGAAAAAAAAGCTACGCATTAGCACATTGAATTTTCATTCATGCTCGTGATTGTTGATTATGGTGTCGGAAACCTGGCTTCCGTTAAAAATATGCTCAAGAAAGCGGGCTATGAATCTGTACTTGCTGTCAGATAAAGCTTCAATCGAAGCAGCATCAAAAATCATCTTACCGGGCATCGGAGCTTTTGATCATTGCATGAAACAGTTTAATGCATCGGGTTTGAGAGAAGCCGTTACCAGAAAAGTATTGGAAGATAAAACGCCGTTGCTGGGCATTTGTGTGGGTCTCCAGATGCTGATGGAAAACAGCGAGGAGGGTGTGGAACCGGGTCTTGGATGGATCGCAGGTAAAACAGTAAAATTCAAAAAGGATAAGATCGGGGATTTGAAAATCCCTCATATGGGATGGACGAATGTTCGCCTGGAAAAAAAATCCCCTCTTACAGAAAACCTGGGAGATCAGCCCCGGTTTTATTTTGTGCATTCTTATCTACGTTCAACCGGAGAATAAATCCGACGAATTGTTGTCTGCCAATTATGGTTATGATTTTACAGCGGCCATCAGTCGCGACAATATCTATGGCGCCCAGTTTCATCCGGAAAAAAGTCATAAGTACGGAATGAAGATCCTCGAAAATTTTGCAAGGCTTTGAAGCGGATAAGGGTCATACCGGTTTTGCTGTTGCATCAGCAGGGGTCTGGTGAAGTCGGTAAAATTCAAGGACTATAAATATGTAGGTGATCCCATCAATGCAGTCCGTATTTTCAATGAGAAGGAAGTGGATGAACTGGCCATCATTGATATTGACGCAAGTAGTGAAAACCGTGCGCCCGATATTTCCAGGATTGAGGAGATCGTGAGTGAAGCTTTCATGCCGATTGCCTATGGAGGTGGGATTACTACCGTGGAACAGGTAAAAAGAATTCTTTCGGCAGGCGTGGAGAAAGTGATCCTGAATCGTTCAGCAGTTAAAAATCCGGCACTGATAACAGAAATTGCCACGCAATTCGGAAGTCAGAGCGTGGTGGTCTCGATCGATTATAAAAAGAATTTATTTGGTAAACAGGGAGTATATATTGAAAACGGTAAAACGAATACGGGACTTGATCCGCTGGTATTTGCAAAACAAATGGAAGAAGCAGGCGCCGGGGAAATGCTTTTGAATTCGATTGAGAGGGACGGCAGTTTTTCAGGATATGACCTGGAGATGATTAAAAAGATTTCAGGTGCTGTCAATATTCCGATTGATCGCCGTGGGTGGTGCATCGGCCTTATCGGATTTTAAAAAAGCCGTTCAGCATGGGGCTTCTGCAGTAAGCGCGGGCAGCATGTTTGTATTCCAGAGGCCGCATCGTGCCGTGCTGATCAGCTACCCTTCACAAAAAGAATTGGAAACCCAGGTTTACGAAGGGTTATAAAAATTTGCTTTGGATATGATCATCGACAATAAGGATCCGAAATATCAACAGTGTTCTCTCACGGTCATGGATAATATCGCCGATCCTGATATTCACTTTGATGCAAACGGTGTTTGTAATTATTATCATGAATACCAGGAAGCAGCGAAAAAAAATGTTCTTACAGGAGAGGCAGGTACAAAAAAACTGGAGGAACTGGTCGCACGGATAAAATCAGACGGCAGGGGAAAACGTTATGACTGCCTGATCGGCCTGAGCGGCGGGGTGGACAGCACCTATGTTGCCTTGCTGGCAAAACAATATGGATTGAGACCGCTGGCAGTACATCTGGACAATGGCTGGGATTCTGAACTGGCCGTTAAGAACGTGGAGAATATCATCACGCGTTGTGGTTTTGATTTATTCAGTCTCGTGATTGACTGGGAAGAATTTCGGGATATCCAGCTGGCCTATCTATATGCATCCGTAGTGGATATTGAAGTGGTATCTGACCATGCTATTTTCGCATCCATGTATAAACTGGCCAGGGAACATAATACGGGATATATCATCAGCGGAACGAATATCGTAACTGAATTCATCATGCCGCCTTCCTGGCTCTATGATAAAATGGACTATGCAAACCTGAAAGACATTCATTCCAGGTATGGAAGAAAAAAACTAAACACCTATCCTTACTTTGATTTCAGAAAACACGTATACTATAGTGCCGTGCTTCGGTCTGAATCCGATATCTATTCTTAACTATGTTCCTTATAATAAGAAGGAAGTAAAGGAAGTGATTAAGAAAGAACTCGACTGGCGGGACTATGGTGGTAAACATTATGAATCACAATTCACCAAATTTTACCAGGCTTATATACTTCCCGAGAAATTTCATATTGACAAAAGAAAAGCGCATCTTTCCACCTTGATATGTTCCGGACAAATGACAAGATCCGAGGCCCTTCTGGAAATGGAAAAACCACTCTATGATCCGGCACAGTTGAAGTCTGACAAAGAATACGTGATGAAGAAATTCGGATTGAGTCACGGAGGAATTTGAGAAGATCATGCACTTGCCGGTTAAGAAAACACGGATCATTCAAATCAGACAGGAAGATGAAGGAACGTTATATGAATATGCTGATCAGGACTGCGCCTGTACGCAAATCAATCAAAAAAATAATCGGCAGATGAGCAATGGATTTAAGTTTGGAATTGTTGGATGCGGCAGGATCGCCCAGCGGCATGCGGAACATATTGTAAAAGCAGGGACATTATCGGCTGTTTGCTGATATCGATCCGTCGAAAGGCAACAGCGCTTGCAGAAAAATACAGAGTTCCTGCATTTGAAAGCCTGGAAGATATGCTGGCATCGAATCCTGAGCTGGATGTTGTTTCTGTTTGCACGCCCAACGGACTGCATGCGGAACACAGTATCACATCCCTGAAAGCAGGTAAACACGTATTGTGTGAAAAACCAATGGCGCTTTCTGTAAAAGATTGTTCGGCCATGATCCATGCAGCAGAAAGAGCCAACAAAAGATTATTCATTGTTAAACAGAACAGGTTCAATCCGCCGGTGATGGCGGTAAAGGATCTGATCGACCAGGGTAAACTCGGAACGATCGATAGTGTTCAGCTGAATTGTTTCTGGAACCGCAATGCAGAATATTATAAAAATTCATGGAAGGGTACAAAAGATCTCGATGGCGGAACCCTGTACACGCAATTCAGTCATTTTATTGATCTGCTGTATTGGTTCCTGGGAGATGTGGAATCCCTGGATGCGTTCACAGGAAATTTTGAACATCCGGGATTGATAGAATTTGAAGATACGGGTGTGGTGATCCTGAAATTCCTTACCGGCGCCATTGGCACCATCAACTATACGGTCAATGCATATAAAAAAAATATGGAAGGATCGCTGACCATTTTTGCAGAGAAGGGAACCGTTAAAATCGGCGGTCAGTATCTGAATGAACTGGAATACCAGAGCATGGAAGGAGACCCTATCAGCAACCTGCCTCCCGGTAATCCGCCGAATAACTACGGACAATATTTTGGCTCCATGTCGAACCACGATAAAGTTTATCAGAACCTGGTGGAAGTTTTGAGCGGACAGGCGGCCATTGCTACCAGTGGCATGGAAGGATTGAAGACAGTGGAAATCATTGAGAGGATTTATAAATCTGCAGGCAGGTAGAAAATTTGGATTTCAATCAATTAAAGAAGAATTTAAAAAAGGATTTCTCCGGGTTTAAATCCATTCCGGTGGCACTCCTTTCAGATTCTGCCAGTCAGCTGTTGGCGCAGGCTATTTGCGGATATGGATATGAAGTCAACATTCATTTTGATTTATATGAAGCCGATTACCAGCAGGCCGATGCCCAGATATTCAATAAGGAATCTGATCTGTACAAAAAAAATCCCGGCTTCGTTATTCTTCATCAAAGCACGGAACATTTATTAAAAACATTTTATGATTGTCCCCTTCCGGAACGAAACCAGTTTGCGGAAGCCCAGTTAAAAATAATTTCTGAACGTTATCGGGCGATGGCAGTTAACATGTCTGCACGGGTACTGGTAAATAGTTTTATTGAACTGGACGACGGGATATTCGGGAACTATGCGGCGAAGGAGTCAACTTCTTTTTTATATCAGACTAGAAAATTAAATGTACTGCTGATGGATTTTGTTCGTCAGCATCCCAATCTGTTTATTTATGACCTTGCTTCCCTGCAGGGGAAATGGGGCTATGGGAATATTTTCGATCCCAAAATGTATTACCAGGCCGATATTGTATTCAGCCTGGATTTCCTGGTTCCCGTTGCTAAATCGATAACGGATATTATTCTTGCAGTAACCGGCAGTTTTAAAAAAGCAATCGTCACAGATCTCGATAATACATTGTGGGGAGGAATTATCGGAGATGATGGAATAGAAGGAATTGAAATCGGATCCCTGGGTATGGGAAAAGCCTATTCAGAATTTCAGCAATGGCTGAAAGAACTTAAGCATCGCGGCATCCTGATAGCGGTCTGCAGTAAGAACACTGAGTCCATAGCAAAGGAGCCGTTTATCAGTCACCCGGATATGGTGCTTCGTCTGGATGACATCGCCGTTTTTGTGGCCAACTGGGAAACCAAGGTGGAGAATATCCGCGATATTCAATCGGTATTAAATATTGGAATGGACTCCATCGTTTTCATAGACGACAATCCCTTTGAAAGGGAAATGGTGAAATCTGCCATCCCTGAAATTCTTGTTCCTTCATTGCCCGAAGATCCGGTGGAATGGCTGGGCTATCTGCGCGGTTTGAATTTATTTGAAACGGCTTCCTTTACAGAAGAGGACCAGGTGCGTACAACACAGTACCAGGTAGAACAGAAAAGAGAAAGTTCACAGCAGCGTTTTGGTAATGAACAGGAATTTCTGGAAAGCCTGGACATGATTTCGGTGGTAGGTCCCTTCGACAGGTTCAGTATTCCACGCATTGCGCAATTATCACAGAGATCGAATCAGTTTAACCTGAGAACGATCAGGTACACCGAGGAACAGGTTCTTGCGATCAGCAATTCCCCGGAATACATGACACTCTCCTTTACACTGGAGGACAGGTTCGGGAAATATGGACTGATCTGCGCCATCATATTGAAGGCAATTAGTAAAACGGAAGTTTTTGTAGATACATGGATTATGAGTTGCCGTGTGCTAAAGAGAGGGATGGAAAATATGTCTCTGAATGCAATCGTCACACTGGCCGGAAAACATGGCTATAATAAAATCATCGGTGAATATATTCCGACGAAAAAAAACGAGATCGTAAAGAATCATTTCAGGGATCTTGGATTTGATTTTATTGATAATAAATGGGTGCTGGATATTCCGGGTTACTCACAAAGACCTGCCCTGATAAGAATTTTAGAAAGCTCCGGCGAAAAAATACAAATTAATTAATGGAACCTATTTTAGAACAACTGCAATCCATATTCCGGGATGTGCTGGATAATGATAAAATCAAACTTGAAAAATCCAGTTCGGCACAAACGCTGGAGGACTGGGATTCGCTGAATCATATTCAGCTGGTCGTAGCGATTGAGAAACATTTCCATATAAAGTTCACTACCATAGAAATTCAAAAATGGAAGAATGTAGGGGATATGTGTGAAAACATCCAGGCAAAATTACCCGCTAAGGGTTAATATATGGATCCCTCGATTCACCTGGTATTTCATCATGTTGGTTGTCTGACGAAAGATCTTGACGAAACCCTGTCTCTCTATATCGGAAAATTAAATTTCAGGAAAGTCTCGGAGCCCGTGGAGGTTTCCAGTCAGCAGGTTAAAGTCTGTTTTATTCAGACAGCGGGCGGACCGCTCATTGAACTGATTCAGCCCATGGGAAATAATAAAGCACTGAATAAGATATTGGCTTCGGGAAATCCTTACTATCATATCGGATACACGACTAAAAATATTGATGAAACGATCAGTCATTTGGTGGAGTCGGGGTTTTACATGGTGAACAGTTTTTTATCAGAGGCCTTCGAAAACAGGAAATGCGCCTTCTTATATACAAGTGAAATGCAATTAATTGAATTAATAGAAATCCCGGATGTTATTTAATTCATTTGAGTTTCTGGTCTTTTTTGTATTCGTAACGAGCCTGTATTTTGCGCTGCCGCATAAATACAGGTGGTTATTATTATTGCTGGCCTCCTGTTTTTTCTACATGTTCTTCAAGGCCATTTATATTCTGATACTTGGCTTTACGATTGTGATCGACTACTTTGCCGGTATCCTGATTGAGAATGAAAAAGATCAAAAGAAAAAAGGAAGATTTTTATTGTTGAGCATCATTGCCAATGTGGGTGTGCTGGCTGTGTTCAAGTATTACAATTTTCTGAATGCACAGGTATCCGGGCTTGCTACACTATTCGGATATACCAATCAGATACCTTTTTTAAAAATTGTGCTTCCCTATCGGATTGTCCTTCCATACTTTCCAGGCCATGAGTTATACGATTGAAGTCTATCGCGGAAATCATAAAGCCGAGCGTCATTTTGGAATTTATGCATTGTATGTGATGTTCTATCCGCAACTGGTAGCGGGTCCGATAGAAAGGCCCCAGCATATGTTGCACCAGTTCAGGGAACATATACATTTTGATTATGATGATTTTTTTTATGGACTGAAAAGAATCTTGTGGGGATTATTTAAAAAAGTGGTCATTGCGGATCGTCTCGGAGGAATGGTCGACTATGTTTATAAGGATCCGGCGGGATTTCATGGAATGGCCATGATCATTACTGTGATCCTTTTTGCTTTTCAGATCTATTGCGATTTTTCCGGATACTCCGATATCGCCGTAGGTACGGCAAGGGTCATGGGCATCCGGCTGATGGAGAATTTCAATTTTCCATTTAGAAGTAAAAATGTTACCGAGTTCTGGAGAAGATGGCATATTTCACTTTCTTCCTGGTTCAACGATTATTTGTTTACACCAATCATGATTAACAAGCGTGACTGGGGAATTTACGGAATCGTTTTCGCGATCGTCAGTAACATTTGCCGTCAGTGGATTGTGGCACGGAGCCGCATACACATTTATCATTTTCGGTTTGCTGCACGGAGTAGCAGTCGCCTTTGAATTCGTGGTGAGAAAGCAACGCAAACGGGTAAGTAAAAAACTGCCATCATTTATTTATAAGGGTGGAAGTCTTGTTCTGACTTTTTCATATCTCTGTCTCACATGGATATTTTTCAGATCCAACAGTCTTTCACAGGCCGGGCTGATCGTAAAAAATATTTTTACTCCGGATAGTACGGGACATTTCCTGAGTTTGAAGGAACCCGGAGTTCACGGACTGCCACCCACTTACCTGGGACTTGCCTTCTGGCAATTCATCCTATGCCTCTTGTTGATCCCATTCCTTTTTGTTTGCGAGTGGCTGATACAATTTGATCAATGTGAACAGGTTTGCGCGGTTTCCTGTTTTTTTAAGATGGGGGGCCTATTATGTACTGATCCTTTTCATACTTTTCTTAGGTGTATTTGATACGAGACAATTTATTTATTTCCAGTTTTGAAAAAAGAAAACAACAAATTTCAGGTCGGTTGTACTATTTATTCTCGTTGGGATTTTCTTATTCTGGCTGATTACTTATGCGATTGATTTTGGAGTAAGGCATTCGGATGATACCCAGGTAGGTAAAATAAACAGGCTCATGGATCACAAAATTGATCCACAAATTATAGCCTTCGGCTCTTCTGCAGGAGAAGTAAGTATTGATCCGAATATTATACAGAAAGGACCGGGCTTACCTGTTTTAACAGCTGCATAAATGGAACGAGTTTTCTTCAATATGCAGGATTGATCAATGAATTCAATGAATACTCTGAAAATAATAAACTGATCATTCTGAGTGAGTCTTACTTCACATTTGAAAAGATTTCTGCCCTGATGTCTATTGAAACTTATCTTCCACATTTGAACAATGACAATGTGTATCATTCATTATTTATGGTACAGCCTGATCTTACCTGGAAATGCAAATACATTCCTTTTTACAGATATATTGCCGCCACACATGTTTACTATAAAAATGCCGTGATAGGCTGGAACAACTTCCTGCATCATCGTCCCTACCAGGGTCTGGGTTATTTTCCGGTGGACCGCAGTTGGGAGCCTGGATGCGGATGCGACCATTGAATCCATGGGAAGGTTTAAGATTAGTCTGATCCGGTCATCGTGGATGAATATATCAGGGTGATTAAAAACGCCGAAAGCAGGAACAGGAAGGTAGTTATTTTGTTAACGCCTGTTTTTGGTGAGATGTTGAAAAAAGTTACTGATATTAATCCACTGCGTGAGAAACTGGATTCTATTGCAAGAGCATCCGATGCAATATTTCTGGATTTTACCACACAGCCGATCTGCAGTGATAAAACGATGTTTTATAACAGCCTTCATCTCAATCAACGGGGATCTGAAATATTCAGCGCTATTTTAGCGGATAGTCTAAAGAAAATATTGAACAGTTCAAATTAATCTGATGGATCCTAAAATATATAAAGCCTCCATTCAGGATGTAATATTTGGCAGAGACGTTAGAATCGTTGAGCCGGTAAACCTGTATGGATGCAGTATTGGCGATGGGTGTTTTATAGGACCCTTTACTGAGATTCAAAAAGGAGCCGTTATTGGAAACCGGAGCAGGGTTCAATCACATGGATTTATTTGTGACCTGGTTACTATTGGCGAAGATTGTTTTATCGGGCATGGGGTGGTTTTCATTAACGATTTATTCACAGAAGGAGGACCGGCCGGCGGCGACAGGACTAAATATAAGTCAACAAAAATTGGCGATTTTGTTTCTATCGGTTCCAATGCAACGATATTAGCCGTGACCATTGCGGATCATACCGTGATCGGAGCAGGTTCGGTTGTAACAAAAGATATATTAGTCCCTGGTATTTATGCCGGCAATCCTGCTAAACTCATTCGTACCATTCCCAAAAAATAATGTCATGCGAATTCCATTCGTAGATTTAAAAGCACAATATCATATCCATAAAAAAGGAGATCGATGAAGCCATTGCGGCTGTTATCAATCAAACCGCATTTATCGGAGGACCTTTTGTAAAATCATTTGAAAAAGATTTTGCAGAAGCTTATGCTGTGAAACATGTTATTTCCTGTGCAAATGGAACGGATTCACTCTATATACTTATGAAAATGCTGGGTATTGGCGAGGGTGATGAAGTGATAACCGCCGCCAATAGCTGGATCTCCAGTTCAGAGACCATTTCGCAGACGGGAGCGAAACCTGTTTTTGTTGATGTACATCCGGAATATTACAGTATGGATGAAAACAAACTGGAAGCGAAAATCGATCCTCATACGAAAGCAGTGATCGTGGTACACCTGCAGGGGCAGGCCTGTGAAATGGATAAAATAAAAGCCATCTGCGACAAGCATGCTGTCGCACTGATTGAAGACTGTGCGCAGTCACATTTTTCAGAATACAAGGGCAAAAGGGTGGGGCTTTTCGGTATAGCAGGTTCGTTTAGTTTTTATCCGGGCAAAAATCTCGGTGCATACGGAGATGCGGGTTGCATAATTACGAATGACGATGCGCTCGCAGAAAAATGCAGGATGTATGCGCAACATGGCGCTCTGAAAAAACACAACCATATAATAGAAGGGATCAACAGTCGCCTCGATGGTTTGCAGGCAGCTATTTTATCTGCCAAACTTCCACATCTTGCGGATTGGAATGCGAAGAGAATTCAAAATGCTGCTCTGTATAATAAATATTTAAAAGGCATAAAAGGAATTTGTCTGCCGGCCCAACGCCCCGATACAAAACATACCTGGCATTTATATGTGATAAGGACTAAGCAGCGGGATAAACTGGCCCAATGGCTATCGGAAAAAGATATTGAAACTTCGGTTCATTATCCGACGGCACTTCCCAACCTTCCTGCATATAAATATCTGGGTCATAAGCCGGAAGATTTTCCGGTAGCCAGTTCTTTACAGGATGAAATTCTTTCCCTGCCCATGTTTCCCGAGCTGACAGAAGAAATGATCTCCTATGTTGCAGAGAATATCAATTCATGCCAGCTTCTTTCCTAACCGGAAAAACCATACTGGTGATATCTCCCCAGGCCTGGGGAAATATGCTGATTTCCAAGCACCATTATGCGTTGGAACTTGCCAGGCGCGGTAACGAGGTTTATTTTCTGAACCCGCCGGATAATAATCACTGGAATTTAAAGGGAGCAGATAAAAGAATAAAGATTCGTGTTTCAGATGCAGATCCGAATCTTTGGCTGGTGGACCAGGTTTTGTATTTCCCTTACATTTTTAAATTTCATGCGCGGACTATTTATAACCTGCTTATTAAAAAACAAATCCGCAACATACTGAAGGTGATCGGAAAGCCGGTTGATATCATATGGTCATTCGACCTCGGAAATCTTTTTCCACTTGCCTATTTTAAAAATGATATTTACAAAGTATTTCAACCCGTTGATGAGCCCGGCGACGGACAGGCCATCCTGGCGGCGCGCGGAGCAGACATCATATTTTCTGTGACGCAGGAGATCCTGGATAAATATGAAAATTATAAAGTCACCCGAAGCTTCGTAAATCATGGTCTTGCTGATGAATTTACGGATGTAAAGATGGATGCTGAATCAGGATCAGAAAGAGTACAGGCGGGGATGTCGGGCAATCTGTTAAGGACCGATCTGGACCGGGAAACATTATTGAAAATTGTTCAGGAAAATCCCGCATGTTGATTTTCATTTTTTTGGAAGTCATAAAGCGGAAGAATCCAATATCAGCGGGAAAGCCGATGCGGATACAGAAGACTTTTTAAAAAAATTACATTCATTTGCGCATGTCAACATGCATGGGGTTTTGAAAACGAAGCAACTGGCCCAATATTTAAATAAAATGGATATACTCCTGATCTGTTATGATATAGATAAGGATCAGAGTCGCGGTACTAATTATCATAAGGTAATGGAATACCTTAGTACGGGGAAGGTAATCGTCTCGAATAATATTTCAACCTATAGAAACGAACCGGAGCTTGTGCGCATGCCACTGAGCAGGCAGAACAATGATGAGCTGCCTGCACTATTCAGGGAAACAGTATTGAATCTGAATTCTTACAACCAGCCCGAGCTGGTAGAAAAAAGAAAGCAGTTCGCTTTGAAAAATACTTATAAGAAACAGTTAGACATGATAAATTTGGTAATTTATGAAAGTATTATTACTGGCAGGCGGCTTCGGAACCAGACTGAGTGAAGAAACCGACATTCGACCAAAACCCATGGCCGATATCGGCGGCAAGCCGATCATCTGGCATATCATGAAAGGATATTCGCAGTATGGTTTCAATGAATTCATCGTGCTCCTTGGTTACAAGGGTTATTATATCAAAGAATATTTCGCCAATTATTTTCTGCACCAGAGCGATGTGACCATTGATTTAAGCAATAATGGAATGCAGGTGCATAACAATTCATCGGAGCCCTGGAAAGTTACCCTGCTGGATACAGGATTGGAAACCATGACCGGCGGTCGCATTAAACGCGCAAAAGAATTTATCGGCAATGAACCTTTTCTGCTGACTTATGGAGATGGTGTTTCTGACGTAAACTTCGATGAGCTGACGGCCTTTCATAAAAAGCATGGAAAATATATTACCATGACCGCTGTTCAACCGGAAGGAAGATTTGGTGCACTGGAAACAGAAGGTGACAGGGTGGAATCATTTCTTGAAAAACCAAAGGGCGACGGTAGCTGGATAAACGGCGGATTTTTTGTTTGCCAGCCCGAAGTACTGAAATATATTAAAGACGACTCGACAGTTTTTGAGCAGGGGCCATTACAGGATCTCGCAAAAGAAGGCCAGCTTTTTAATTATCGTCATGATGGATTCTGGAAATGCATGGACACATTGCGTGATAAAAAAATGCTGAATGACCTTTGGGATAATGGTCAGGCGAAATGGAAAACCTGGAAATAAAACAAACCCTGGAGCGGCATAACTATGTATGGCTGGATCTGATCCGCGGTGCAGCTGCTATGGAAGTTTTCCTCGGACATCTGCGTACACTTGTTTTTAAAAATTACTGGGAAGGGAAACATGGTATCATCAAAAATCTCTTTTATTTCATAACCGGCTTCAGTCACGAGGCTGTTATCATATTCTTCGTGTTGAGCGGGTTTTTTATTACCGGCGCCATTTTGCGGTCGAAGGAGAAAGGTAATTTCAGTTTTTTGAATTATGGGATTGACCGGCTTTCGCGATTATGGATCGTTCTTATCCCGGGTCTTTTGTTAACTGTGGTGATTGATTTTATCGGTCTCCATTATTTCGGCTCAACGCCCGCTTACCTGGGTACGATTCAGTATACCGGCAATATCAATGTGTATGACAGATTCACATTCGTAAATTTTATTGGTAATATTTTTTTCCTGCAAACCATTTATGTGTCCGCCTTCGGATCGAATAGTCCTTTATGGAGCCTTAGTTATGAATTCTGGTATTATATATTGTTCCCGCTGATTCTTTTCTTATTCTGGAAAGAAAATCTCCGAAAAAAGATAATCGCCATTTTGCTGTTAATAGCCATAGTGATTTTTATTAAAGACCAGGTAGCCTTGTATTTCTCCATTTGGCTGATCGGCTCGGCGCTGGTGTATATACAGAGAAAATTTCGCAAACCCTCCACTTTAGTAAGGAACATGGTGCTGATTCCAGGTTTGATTCTTTTTGGTCTTTATATGTATAAAGTAAGAACAGGCGGTCCCTCAGATTTCAGCAAGGATTTCACGATCGGCCTGCTGACAGCTGTACTCTGTTACTGGGGGATCTATTCCGGCATTAAAAACGATATGCCGAAGAGAATATTTGCCTTTTTTTCAGGACTTTCGTATTCTCTTTATGTTATACACCTGCCCTTATGCATCTTTCTCTGCTCTTTGTTTTCCATCATACAAAAAGACTGGGGGTTAAAGGGCGGGGCTGAGTATCTGTTTATTGCAATGCTGGTATTTGGGCTGGCGATCATTTTCTGGTACTTTTTTGAATCCAGGTATATACCATTCAGGGCTTATTTAAAGAGTAAAATATCGGGGAAAAGGAAGAATATATTAACGGTATAACGCGTTATTAGGATTATTGGAATCGGAAAAGTCAAACACCCCCTAAAATGAACATCAAAAGATATATATCCCGTCAACTAAGCAGCAAAACCGCCCGCAGCCTGCTTTCTTTAAAGTACAGGGAAGATCATTTTTATAAACTGATGTTCGGCCATCTGAAGGGTTCAAACATGATTTACCGGCATGATGTCAATTTTCATGCTGTGCTGGGCTTATGGGAAATGGATTCCATTTCTGTCATGCTTCGCCTTTTCAGGCACTTTAACCTGAACGGGAAAAAGCTGGTCATTGCCGATGTAGGCGCCAATATCGGGTACTACTGCATGTTCTTCTCCAAATACCTGGATCCCGAATCAAAAATATTTGCCTTTGAGCCGTCCACTTCCATCATTCCCGTTCTGAAGAAAAATATTGAGGGAAACAACATACACAATGTGACCCTGCTGGAACAGGCCTGTTCCAACCATACCGGAACCGAGGAGTTTTTTATCGGGGCCCATCATCACCAGTCATCCCTGGTAGGTGAATTTGCAAACAATAATGTTTCCGGAACCAGGACATCCGTTTCCACAACTACGCTGGATGATTTTTTTGCCAACAACAACAACCACCAGTATCCGGACATTATAAAAATGGATATTGAGGGTGGTGGTGTATATGCACTGAAGGGATGTATCCAGTGCATTGAAAATAAACGTCCGTTCATTCTGATAGAATGTCATACTCCGGATGAGGATCAGGCAGTGATCGAACTTTTAGAAAATGAAAATTATGACGCGCTCCGCGTCGATACGGATAAGTGGGTGCTTAACAAAAAAGCAGACTACAAGGACAAAGATGGTGTCTGGGGAACCATGTTACTCATACCCCGTGAAAAAAGGAATGGCTTCAGCGAATAGTAAATAGTCCCGTTCATGTTCAACAATGTTTTTAAGGGGAAGAAGGTAATCATTACCGGCAATACCGGCTTTAAGGGTTCCTGGCTCAGTCTTTGGCTATACAGCATGGGCGCAAAGGTTGTCGGCATTTCAAAAGATATTCCTTCCAGTCCTTCTCTTTTCGAAGAGCTGGAACTGGAGAAAAAAACGGAACATCATTTTGAGAATATCTGTGATGCAGCGAAGATGAAAGAAATATTCACACGCGTACAACCTGATTTTGTTTTCCATCTCGCGGCGCAGCCCATTGTTTCTGTTTCATACGATGATCCGCTGGAAACATTTCAAACGAATACGATAGGTACCGCCAATATTCTTGAAGCATTGAGATCGGTTACCAATCCATGCCATGCTGTTATCATAACCAGTGACAAATGTTACGATAATGTGGAATGGATCTGGGGTTACAGGGAACAGGATGCACTGGGAGGGAAGGATCCCTATAGTGCATCCAAGGGAGCTGCAGAACTTGTTATCAAAACTTATTTTCATTCTTACTTTAATAAGCCTGGTTCAAAAATAAAACTTGCGACGGTTCGTGCGGGCAATGTAATTGGAGGAGGTGACTGGGCTTTGAACCGGATAGTTCCCGATTGTTTTCGTTCATGGAATGATGCAAAGCCTGTAAAGATCAGGAACCCGAATTCCACAAGGCCATGGCAACATGTGCTTGAACCACTGAGCGGATACCTGCGCGCAGCACAGGTGCTGGCGGAAGAAAAAATAAACATTCACGGAGAGCCATTTAATATTGGCCCCAATGCCGATCAGAACCACACGGTGCTGGAACTCCTGCAGGCGGTATGCAAATTCTGGGAGTCTGGTTCTATGAAGGACCATTTTGCTATTGAAACAAATAATTCTTTTCATGAGGCCGGTCTGCTGAAACTGAATTGTGATAAAGCTCTGGCTTTTCTTCAATGGAAACCCGTACTTGATTTTAATGCTACTGCGAAACTGACGGGTGAATGGTATAATTATTATTATAATAACCGCGCTGCTTCCAGCGTGACTAATTATACACTGAGGCAGATTGAAACCTACGCAGCAGGTGCAAAAGCAAAATCCATTTCATGGACGCTATAGATGATGTGCTATTAACTCCGTTACGCATCATTAAAGGTGAGACAGGCGACGTGATGCATGCACTCAAACAAAAGGAAGAATCCTTTAAGGGATTTGGTGAAGCTTATTTTTCAACAGTGAACCAGGGAGCCATAAAGGGTTGGAAAAAACACCGTAGCATGATCCTCAACCTGATTGTTCCGGTAGGTGCGATAAAATTTGTTTTATTCGACGGAAGGAAGGAAAGCAGAACCTACGAAACTTTCCAGGAAGTCATTCTTTCAAAAGATAATTATCTGCGGCTGACAGTACCACCCGGTGTATGGATGGCCTTCCAGGGTGTGGGCGGAGCGAACAATACGCTGCTCAATATCGCGAGCATTCCACATGATCCTTTGGAGGCAGAAAATCTGCCCATACAAAACGAGACCATCCCTTACAAGGGATTTGCATGAATAAGATTCTAATTACAGGAGGAACGGGTTTTGTTGGTGGTCGGCTGACTAAAAGGCTTGCTGCTGAAAACGAAGTCTTTATTTCTTCCAGGAAAAAGCCTGACGATGATGCACTGCGTTTATACGGCGGTGTCAGATTCATTGACCATAGCGGTTTGCTGCATCCGGAAGGTTTTCCGGCTGTGGATATGGTCATTCATCTCGCGGCATTGAATGAGATGGATTCAGTAAAAAATCCTTCGGAAGCAATCCGGGTGAATGTGGATGAAACGAGGATTATTTTAGAAAACAGTGTTAAGAGGGCTGTTGACAGATTTTATTATTTTTCCACTGCACATATTTATGGTTCACCCCTTGCCGGGAAAATAACGGAAGATACATTACCCGTGCCGGTTCATCCCTATGCGATCACACACCGGGCAGCCGAAGATTATGTAGTAGCGGCTGTCAGGCAGCATAAAATCAATGGGACCATATTGAGGCTTTCGAATTCATTTGGTGCGCCTGTTTCTTCCAGGGTGAACAGGTGGACCCTTCTCGCAAATGATTTATGCCGGCAAGCGGTAGAAAAGGGTAAGATGGTATTGAATTCCAATGGCTGTCAATATCGTGATTTTATTTGCCTGGGGGATGTGGAAGAAATTCTGGCTTCCATGATTGAAAGAAGAGAACCATTGAAGAATATTATTTATAACCTGGGAAGCGGGTTAGCAGTGCGCGTCATTGACATGGCGAAGATCATCGAAAAACTTTGTGTTATCATATTAAAAAAGAACGTGCCGGTTATACTACCGGAGCATACAAAGGAAACTATAGAACCCGTGCTGGAATTTTCAGTAGATCGCCTGCTGGCAGAAGGTTTCCATGTTCAAAATGATGTAACCCTCGAGCTTGAAAGACTGCTGCAGTTTTGTTCCGATCATTTCTGATTGAAAAAAATCCTTGTCATATCACATGCCTGTTTTACCGCAATTAACCGGCATGTTTATAATCTGTTTATTAAAGATGGTCAGGATCTCGAGCTGGTAGTTCCCGAAAGACTTTCTTTTCCTGCAGGAATAAAAAAAGCTGACCCGCCGGAAAAGGGAGATCCCGAAATTCATTACCTGGAACTTAAGGGCAGCAATCCACGTTCATATCATTTCGAAGGATTGATTGAATTGCTGAATGAAAAAAAGCCTGTCATCATTGTACTTGATAATGATCCGGTCAGCATGCTCGCGACGCAATTGGGTAAGTGGTCAAAACAGAATCAGTCAAGGTTATTTTGTGTTTCAAATGAAAACCTCCCATTGGATATACAGTCCGGCCTTGCACGCCGGGGAGTAAAAGCCCTGCCGGCGATTTTGTTCAAGAGATCCCTGCTGTACAGGAATAGGCGGCTGGTTGATGGAATATTCACGGTGAACAGGGATGGAGAGAAGATTTTCAAAAAGGAAGGATTTAAAAATGTCCGCCACATGCCGCTGGGGTTCGACCCTGCATTTTTCTTTCCCGATCCTTTTGGACGTGAGAGGGTACGTAACAAATATGGCCTGACAAATAAAGTAATTGCATATTTTGGAAGACTAACCAGGGAGAAGGGTGTGCATATCCTGATCCAGGCTTTGAAGGGGATTAAACCTGGGGGATGGCAATTGATGATGGATTCATTTGATATCTACGCGACGGAATATAGTGAGGAAGTCAGCCGCCTCCTTTCTGAAGCGGGCCTATTGAACCGGGTGGTTTTTATTAAACCGAATCATTATGAAATAGCGGCATTTATAAATGCGGCAGATATCGTTGTTGTTCCTTCGGTTTCCGTTTCGAACTGGAAGGAGCAATATGGACGCGTGGCTGCCGAGGCGCTTGCCTGCGGAAAGGAAGTGATCGCTTCCGATAGCGGGGCCTTGCCGGAATTATTAGGAGGACAGGGATATTTATTTAAAGAAGGTGATGCAAAGGAATTAAAGGAATTACTGGAGAAAAGATTAGAAGCAAACTTTGATTCGTCAGATAAAACCCTGGAGATTTCTTCCTATGCGTTGAAAAATCTGAGTATCCAAAAACAAAAAGCAGTCATGGAAGCTGCATTTCAATAGTTATTATTTCATAAAGTGAAGATATTAATCGTTGGCAGCAACAAGCATTGGGCCACAGAACGATATTTTGTTGATCACCTGAGGGAATTCAGTGCAGAAGTCTTTCAGTACAATGCACCGGATATTGTTTTTGATAATCATTCAAAAAATATTCTCAATAAAATTTTATTCAAAACAAAGATCAGGACAGGATACAAGGAAGTGAATGATGGCCTTCTTTCAGCGGCGCAACTGGTTAATCCGGATGTGATATGGGTATGGAAGGGAATGGAAATTTTTCCCGGCACATTAAAGAAATTAAGGAGCCGTGGGTTTAAGCTGGCTAATTTTAATCCTGATCATCCTTTCATTATTACCAGTGCGGGAAGCGGGAATTCCAACGTAACGAACAGCGTGGGTTTATATGATCTTCATTTTTGTTATCATAGAAAACTGATCAGTGAAATCGAAGAAAGGTTTCATATACCCGCGGTTTTTTTACCGTTTGCTTATGAGAAAAAAGATTTGACTTACCTGGATCCTGCCGGTCTTTCGAAAATCAACCGGGTTTGTTTTCAGGGCAACCCGGATACATATCGTGCAAACATGTTATCGTCGCTCGCGTTGAACGGACTGGAAGTGGACGTATACGGACAAGGTTGGGAAAAAACCAAACTGGCCGGAATGAAAAATGTTCGTATTTATCCAATTGCATCAAGACCAGATTTCTGGAAAAAAAACCAGGAGTACAGGATACAGTTAAACCTGTTCAGGCAGTATAATGAAGGATCTCATAATATGAGAACATTTGAAATACCGGCTGTTGGCGGCATCCAGCTTACAGAATACAGTGTGGAACAGGCAGATTTTTTCAAAGAGGGAGAAGAAATATTTTTCTTTCGCGGAAAGGAAGATATGCTGAAAAAAGTAAATGAAATTCTGCAGATGCCGGAAAGCATCATCACAGAGATAAGGAATAATGCGAGGAAGAGATGTTTAGAATCCGGCTATACATTTACTTCCCGTGCCATGACTGTTTACAAATCTTTTGAAAAACTTATTTAGTGGTATCTGTTTCTGCCAGCTCCAAGTCACACGCTTTTAACCTGGCCGAACAAATGGAGCGTAATAAAAGTCTCGATATTTTGTTCACTACCTACGCGTATAATAAGAATACAATCGGCAGAAAATTTGTGAAGCGGATTGATAAGGAACTGATACCCGTTGATAAAATTCGCAGCTTCCTTTTCCTTGCATTCCCGATGGTTTTATTCAGAAAATATGCCTATGCCTGGAACAATCTGTTTGACAAATGGGTAGCAGGCAAACTGAAAAACAGTTCAAGCAGGGTTTTTATCGGATGGAGCGGGATGAGCCTCCGAAGCATTATTAGAGCAAAGAAGAAGGGCATGGTGACCATTTTAGAGCGTGGTTCATCGCATATTCTTTTTCAGGATATGATTTTGAAAGAAGAATACAAAAAATTTGGAAAAGAGTTTGCGATCCATCCTTCGGTTATTAAGAAGGAGCTTCAGGAATACAAAGAGGCTGATTATATTTCTGTTCCTTCTTACTTTGTAAGGGATAGTTTTACAAAAAAGGGAATACCGGCAGAGAAATTACTGGTGAACCCTTTCGGTTCAAATCAATATTTTAAGCCTTCAGATAAAGAAACATCTGCAGAAAAAAGAAAATTCAGGATCGTTTATCTGGGAACCATTTCTATCCGCAAGGGCCTGATTTATTTATTTCAGGCATTGCATCAGTTGTCCATTCCCATGGACCAGTATGAAGTCTGGTTTATCGGGAGTATGGATAAAGAGATGCAGGTGATTGTGGATGAATACAGAAAAGAGAACTGGAGATTTTTTGGTCATATCAATCATTATGATCTGCAGAATTTCCTGGTAAAATGTGATATAGGTGTTCAGCCATCCCTCGAAGAAGGACTGAGCATGGTG
>CAVWUD010000041.1:0-14199 GCA_963757975.1 uncultured Bacteroidota bacterium | reverse complement strand
AAAGGAGGCCGTGAGTGGGTGGCTTTACGTAAACTGGATACCCGTACTGGTGAATTCGGCAGCATATTGAGAAATGTGCAGGATAGCAGCGTGGCTGCGATTGCTTATGACAGAAAGACCAACCGGCTCTATTATACTCCAATGAATATTGACCAGCTGCACTACATCGATCTTACTACGATGGAGATTTTTGCAGTATCGGATCAATTCTTCAGCAAAGCCGGAAAATATGATCTGAAGAATACTGGTCCTGTTAACCGGATGGTTATCGCACCGGATGAGTTTGGTTATACTATCACAAACGACGGAAATCATTTGATAAGATTTACAACCAGCGGATCACCCGTAATTACAGATATGGGAGATCTCATGGATGACCCGCATAATAAAGAAATGACTATTCACAGTATCTGTGCAAATTCCGGCGGAGACCTGGTTGCCGATGATAACGGTCATTTATATCTTATTACCGGCAGCAATAAGGTTTTTAAAGTGGATATCGCAACAAAGATGACTTCTTACCTTGGAACTGTTTCAGGGTTACCGCAGAAATTTACTACCAGCGGAGTTGCTGTTTCAGAAAATGGAAAGCAGCTCATAGTAACAAGTACAGTTTATACGGATACATATTTTTTAATAGATCCCGAAACCTGGAATGCAACATCCTCTCAAACAATGCACGAATTATACGAAAGCGCTGATCTTGCCAACAGCAATGTATTATATACCAATTCTTCAGGCTATTCCAACTTGTTCATTGACAAATCAGGAGAAAATCTGAAAAAGATTAAAGTTTATCCCAATCCGGTCATGGATGATAGAGTCAGCCTTCAATTCAATGACATGCAAACCGGCAATTATACAATTCAGCTGGCAGATGTAGTTGGAAGAATTGTGGTGCAGCAGATTGCTACCATTACCGGAAATACACAGACTGAAATTATGCATATTCCTCTCAATGCGACTCAGGGGTTTTATTATATACGGATACTGGATGAAAAAAATAATGAAGTGGGCACCCAAAAAATCGTTGTAGAACGATGGTAGAGAAAATATCCCTGCTTAGATATCTTAAATCAGGCAGTTGTAAAAGAAGGGACTTGAAAAGGTGATTTCTCAATTGCTTCTCCCAAAGTCTGAATTAAATCGTGTGGCCAAACAGCCTCGCCTTGCTGAATACTTTGAACCCAGATCATTTTATTGTCTCTCGTTTGAAATCCTGCGGGCAGAATAACTGCCGAATGTTCAAAAAAAAATCACTTTTACCCATCCCCTGCCCTTATCTGAAGGAAGAAAATTGCCGGTACATTCTTTTTCGTGGTAAGTGAATTTGAAAGTTGTCATATAGTTTTTGTAACCTGACAAAAATAAAGACTTTCTTTAAGGCCAGGTAAAAAGGAGATCCTGCTCCTTGCGGGATAAAAGTATCCTTTAACATCTTATAAACAATAATGCCTTGTCTGCATATAACATTTCAACATTAGTCTACTAAATTTGTATAGTAATAGAAGTAATTCATTGAATTACCAAAGGTCGGTCTGAAGGCGTATTCATTTAACCAAAACCAACATGTATGAGGAGATTATTAATTTCTCTTGCGTTAATTTTTTTATCGGGCGAATACTTAGCGGCACAAACCACTGGTGATTTATTAAATCTGCTGGTACAGAAAGGTACTATAACACAAAGGGAGGCAGATTCCATTCATTTAGAGTTCAGTGAAAAACAAAAAGCTACCGATAACAGATCTGATTCCTTTCCGCTTGCCATCGGGAGACTCTTGCGGTTGAGCGGCTATACACAGATCAGGTATCAGAATTTCCAGAATCCCACAAAAAATAATGGCTTCATCATTCCAAGAGCCAGGCTGGATTTCCAGGGTGACTTTTCAACCAAATGGGGATATCGCATATTGATTGATTTTGTTGGAGCTTCCGGCGCCAACGGTACTGCACCCACAGGGGGCGCCCTGGTTTCGCCTGAAATGCTGGACGCATTTATTGCCTACAAACCCTTTAATTTCTTAAAAATAACTGCGGGACAGTTTCTGCTTCCATTTTCCCAGGAAAACCTCACCCAGGACAGGTATCTGGAAACCATTGACCGCTCGCAGGTGGTGAGTGCCCTGGTTGCAAGAAAAGGGGATGTTTCCAACGGACTGGTTGATTCCATTGGTAATCAGAACGGAAGGGATCTCGGCCTTATGGCCAACGGAAGTCTCATAAAAATTGAAAATCATTACCTGGTGGATTATTTCCTGGCAGTGGTTAATGGGGCTGGAATAAATACTGTTGATAATAATACCTATAAAGATATTGTAGGACGCCTGATTTTCCATCCTTTCAGAATACTGGATATCGGCGCATCTTATTATAACGGATTTGATAAATTCACTTCATCCCCCACGATAAATCATGAAAGAATCAGGCTGGGTACTGAATTCGCAGTGAACTATGATCAACTCTCGGTGAAAGGTGAATGGATTCAGGGGAAGGATGGCGATAATAACCAGGTTGAACACCAGGGCTGGTACCTGCAGGGTAGTTATTTTCTCTGGCCCAAACATTTACAGGGAGTTTTCAGGTATGACACCTATGATCCAAATACGGCTAAATCAAAGACTTTGGAAACATCTGACTATTACGTTTTCGGATTAAACTATTTCTTTAATGTCTGGACCAAAATACAAATGGAATACTCTTATCGTACAGAAAACCCCGGTGTTCATAACAATGTATTTATGGTTCAGCTGCAGTTGGGTTTCTGAAATCAATATTATATACCTGATTTTCGAATTGATTTTTATCCTAACTTTAGTAAAATCCAAATTTTATGAACGTCCCAATCTTCGGTGGCGATGTCACCCTTACCCCTCAAGGAAAAATTCTTGGCAGTATTTTTAAGTTTACCGGCGATGGCCTACCCAAATTAGGTCTGCCTTCTGATTTCTTCTTCCAAATGCCTGATAAATTTGCGTTGCCGACAGAACAAAGTATTAATCAGGACGGTCAGCTGATAAACACATTACCTCTTACGAAGGGTATGTGTCTCCTGACAGAATATTTACGTCATTGGATCTGGAACAGGTGGCCTGAGTAATTAATTCCTCATCATTTCATCAACTGAGGCGGGAGTAAATCTTCATTTACGCCCAACCTGTGAATGATGAATATAGGGATGCATGGCATGAAAATTGTCGCACTGTCTTCAATTCAAACTGATATGAAGAAAATACTTATAATAGAAGACGAAGCAGACATGTGTTTGCTTTTGAATATCATACTTACAGGTAAAGGCAT
The DNA here is from genome assembly GCA_963757975.1 of uncultured Bacteroidota bacterium. Classification (GTDB taxonomy): domain Bacteria; phylum Bacteroidota; class Bacteroidia; order Chitinophagales; family Chitinophagaceae; genus Puia. The sequence continues at coordinate 10,900 of CAVWUD010000041.1, read as the reverse complement.
ACAGCTGGATCATGTAAAAAATATTTCTTCAGCAGTTTCCTATTTAAAAACAGACAGTCCTTCTATCGTAATACTCGATAACAAGCTTCCTGATGGGTTTGGAATTGATTTTATTCCTGAAATGAAAAAGAACAATCCGAATATTAAAATCATCATGATATCCGGGTTTAACGGCACTGCCAAAGATCTGGCAATAGAGAATGGAGCAGATATCTTTTTGGACAAACCTTTTACCAAGGATGAGTTGTTCAGATCAATAAAAGATTTACTAAATTAAAGTTTGGTCCTCACCGTTAATGAATTTGTGACTCCAACGGTATTCTCAAATTCTGGAAATCCATCATATCTGCTTTTACAGATCCTACCACAATCGCGCTTTCAACTCTTAAGGGGAGGTGATTAGAATCATCGCTTACCCATACAGTCATTTTTTCTCCCTCCACAAACAGGGTTCCTTTTATAAGCATCGCCTTGAATTTGATCGTATGAAATTTTCCATATTTGGTTTTTACGATCTCCTTACCCAGATAACGAATGTAAACATGATAGATGCGGCTGTCGAGAATTATTGTAAAAGGTATTTTGTCTCCGGGTTTTACGTCATTAAATTTTACATTTCTCAAATAATATACTGCGCTTAGAACATCCTGTATGCAAGGATCTACTTTAAGCACACCACTGTCTGTTATGGCTGTATTGGCAGTATGATTAAAATGTATATTCTCGTATTTTTTTGTGCCAGCTTCTCTTATATTTCTTGTAAACTGAAATGGTCTTAATGTTTCTGTATCGGTATAGGAATCATAATGATCGCGAACCTTATAAAAATGGTCATAAAAAGGCAGTGTCATTCCTGACGCTCTTAAATGATATACAGGCTTATCATTTAACTGTTCAACATTACATGAAAAAATAACTTCTCCTGCTTCAACGTATACGCCTGCAAGTGTATAATATATTTTATAGGTAATTTTCTCTCCATCCTTGAAAGCTGTATTCTTCAGGTTGCAATAGTCTTCGTCAAATTTTTGAGGGAGATAAAAAAGAAGAAATACAGGTATTAATAATAATCTTATCAAAGGGAAAAATGATTTTCTTGCTGTGAATATAAACCAACTTTAAAAAAAGAATGCCATTATTGGGGTCAATGGATAAAATCTGTTAATATAGGATTAACAATGGGGGGAAATTATTGCAGTCTGCGACTTTATTACACAATAGCCGGCGGGTGTCCGCCTTCAGGATCATCCTTTTGGTTGGAATGATTTTTAAAGTGAGGTAGGTTTTAAGTATATGCTCAATCGTCCCATTCTTAAGATTTACCTGATTTTCGCTTTTACTGCTGCATTGTTTTATTGCGTGCCTGTATATTTTTTTATTCTTGCAGCTGACTATACGAGATCCTGGTTTCTTTATCTGGGGAATTTTTTATTCATGATTGTAATCGGTGTTTTTCTTTTCTATATCAGCCGATATAAGCAGTCTAAACCCGGAATGATGGGCTTTATGATCTTAGGCGAAAAACAGGTTTTGAGGTCTACTGCTCTGGCACTCTTCATAAGTTTCATATTATTGGTTATACTTATTCCGGGTCTTTTCGATAAAGGGCCGGCCGGGAGAATCATTATCAACAAGCCAGCCAATACTATTCATGATAAAACCAACGGCCTTGTTTTTATGGTTATTGCCAATGCAGCCATATGCAATTTTATAACCGGGTCATTTGCGATTTGGATTTTATCGGCATCATTAAACAACAAATCACAGAAGGGGAAAAAATTCAAACAGGCATAATATGATTTTATTAAAAAATCATGTAATTATGCTGATCAGCTTTGTCCGAAATATATGCAGATGAAATCCTCACAAAAACAAGCAGGACAATATCCGCTCGTGAACAATTTAAAGTTGTATTATGAGGTGCATGGAACAGGCAGACCGATTGTTCTGTTGCATGGCGGTGGCTCGACTATTCAGTCTACATTCGGCCGCATCCTTCCTGAACTGGCGAAATCACATCAGGTCATTGCTGTGGAGCTTCAGGCTCACGGGCATACACGGGATATTGACCGTTCATTGAGCTTTGAACAGGATGCTGATGATACGGCAGAACTGATCAGACAGCTTGGTATCCATAAAGCTGATTTTTTTGGGTTCAGCAACGGAGGTACCACCTGCCTTCAGATTGCAATCCGCCATCCTGAATTAGTAAATAAACTGATATTGGGTTCCACTAGTTATCAACGGGAGGGCATGCCTCCTGGTTTCTTTGACGGTTTTCAACACGCCACATTGGATAATATGCCTGTTCAGCTGAAAGAAGCTTACTTAGAAGCCAATCCCGATCCTGATGGACTTCAGAGGATGTTTGAAAGGGATGTCGCCAGAATGAAAGACTTTATTGATATCAGCGATGAGGTTATTAAAAGCATCCAGGCACCTGCGCTGGTCATAAATGGCGACCAGGAAGTGGTGATTGCAGAACACGCATTGAAACTTTCACGTACGCTACCGTATGCTCAACTTGCTATACTGCCCGGCGGTCATGGGGACTATATTGGCGAGATCTGTTCAGCTGATAAGAGGAGCAAAATACCTTCTTTAGTTATTGCAATGATAGAAGATTTCCTAAACAAGTGATTAATTTTCAAATGGTCTTTTCAATTCATATCCGATTGCATTAGTATTTTTTTTATCAGGACGATTTGCCCCAGATGGTAATGAATATGTTCAATGATCCCACAGATATTTCTGTAATAATTACCATATTTATTTTCAGAAAAATCTTCCCATAATTTTCTCTCCGGGATTTGTTCAATCAGGATGGCAAAACTTTCAGCATCTCTCCAGGTTTTATCCAACAACTTTTCCCAATCCTCCTGGTCCAGTATGGGTGGATGGTCAAAGCTATATTCATCACTGGCATTGAGGGGTTTGCCCCATAAGACTTCCATTACAACACTTACATAATAGTTCATATGGAACACAAGGGTTGCGATCGTATTCAAAGAATAAACCCTGGTTGTAGCCTGCTGGTAGCTGGTTTCAGTCAGATGTTCTTTCAGGCTTGAGGCAGTCCAGTTTCCACCAAAATAAACATCCCTGAATTGCTTTGCGATTTGTGATGTCAGATTCATATTCCAGGTTTTTAGATAATGAGACGTAGATAATCGGATCATTTCAAAGTTAAAAGATGGCGTGGGTCAAAATTTATATAGAATCTAAATTCTTCATAAAAATAGGGGGATTGATTATCTTGAATTAATAATTCCTGTTTTGAAAAGGATTTACAGCATTGATTTTACGAGGGGTCTGGTCATGATTATCATGGCATTGGACCATGTACGGGACCTGATACATGTTAACTCCGTCACACAAAGACCGACTGATCTCACAACGACCACGCCCATTCTTTTCTTCACGAGATGGATCACCTATTTATGTGCACCCATATTTGTTTTCCTGGCCGGAACGTCGGCATATCTGTCATTTAAAAGCAAGGGTAACTCTTCAGCAAGCAGGAGATTTCTTTTCAAACGCGGACTCTGGCTGGTGCTCCTTGAATTCAGTCTTGTAAATTTTGCATTATTTTTTGATGCTGGATTTCACACATTCATTTTTGAAGTGATTGCTGCGATTGGTTTTGGATTTATTATTCTTTCGCTGATGCTCAAATTATCATTAAGAGCAATTTCCATCATTGGACTTATCATCATTTTTGGATACGGAATGTTGCAACTGATTCCTTTTGTCCCCGGGTCAAAAACAGATGCGATTGTATCGTTTTTTTTCAGCCCCGGCGCTTTTCCGATTTCTTCAAACCGCATTTTTTTGATTGCATATCCTCCCATCCCCTGGCTGGGTATTATGCTGGTCGGATTTGCTTCGGGCAAATTATTTGAATTACCTGCGGATGAAAGAAGAATAATTTTTATCCGAATCGGGCTGGGTTCTCTGTTTTTATTTGCAATTCTTCGATTTACAAATATTTACGGCGATCCGGTACCGTGGTCCTTTCAAAAAAATTTGATGTTCAGTTTTCTTTCTTTTATTAATATCAACAAATATCCTCCGTCATTATTATTTTGCCTGATCACTCTTGGAATCATGTTTATAATTCTTGCCATAGCGGAGCGAAAAAACCATCTTACACCTATATTTTCTGTTTATGGAAAAGTTCCGCTTTTCTATTTTGTGCTTCATTTTTATATTATCCATTCGCTGTTGTTGATCATATTATTCCTGCAGGGAATTCGCTGGTCCGAAATGGCTTTCGCTACCGGAACTTTTGGAAGGCCGAATGGAATAGAAAGTGGTTTAAAACTTTGGGCTGTCTATCTTATATGGATTATCATTGTAACGCTCTTGTATTTACCCTGCAGGCGATTTGGAAAATATAAATCAGAACATCATTACTGGTGGCTCAGGTATTTGTAAAAGATTCTATTTACCCATACATTCGTGGTTTATATTCCATGCAACAAAATCAGGCCTCAGTTCCTTTTACAGGATATCAGAAATTCGCAATTTTCATTCTGGCAATCACACAGTTTACGGTGATCCTCGATTTTATGGTGATGTCGCCCATGGGAGATATTCTTATGAAATCACTAAACCTGAAACCTTCGCAGTTTGGTCTGTCTGTTTCTGCCTATGCATTCAGTGCTGGCCTATCCGGAATATTGACAGCAGGTTTTGCGGATAAATTCGATCGCAAAAAATTATTGCTTTTCTTTTATTTTGGATTTATTGCCGGTACGATTTTATGCGGTCTGGCCAATTCATACATTTTTTTAATCGGCGCAAGAATTGTTACCGGCTTATTCGGTGGTGTAATTGGTTCGATATCCCTTGCAATCATTGCCGATCTTTTTGACATCCAGCACCGGGGCCGTGTTATGGGATTTATTCAAATGGGATTCAGTGCCAGCCAGGTGCTGGGCATTCCCATTGGATTGTATCTTGCCAATATCTGGGGATGGCACGCACCTTTTTTATGGGTAGCAGCTATGGCCCTGATCATTGCGTTTTTAATTGCCTCCAGATTGCAGCCACTTACCAAACACCTGCTGGTACAAAAAGATACATCAGCAATAAATCATTTGCTGAATACCATTTCAAAAAAAGATTATCGGGTTGGTTTTACAGCGACAGCCTTATTATCAATCGGTGGTTTTATGTTGATGCCCTTCGGGAGTGCATTTGCTATCAACAATTTGAAAGTTACCCAGCAGCAGCTCCCCATTATGTTTATGGTAAGTGGACTAAGCACGCTTATTATCATGCCGATTATTGGAAAATTGAGTGACAGAATCGATAAGTTCGCCATTTTTGCCATAGCATCGGGCTGGACGATTATCATGGTATTGATATATACACATCTCTCAGCTACCCCATTTTTCCTTGTCATTATTTTAAACATCATTATGATGGCAGGCGTTATGAGCAGGATGATTCCTTCTTCAGCTCTGATAACCGGTATCCCCGCCATGCAGGACCGTGGTGCATTTATGAGTATTAATTCGTCTCTCCAGCAAATTGCAGGTGGTTTTGCTGCTGCCATTGCCGGAATGATCGTAATTCAGAAAACTAAGTTCAGTCCGTTGGAACATTATGATAGCCTGGGCTATATTATCGTTTGTATTTCCTGTATCAGTGTGTTCCTGATTTACCGGGTGAGCGCCATGGTAAAAAAGAAAACAAAGGAATTAAAATCCCAGCAGATTACGCGAAACGCTGAACGTCAAACGCTGAACGCTTAATACGGAACGCGGAACGCTTAATGGTTTTTTGAATAAAGCATTTCAAATCCTCTATACACACTATTGTGTAAAATGGTTAAGTGATTTTCATTCGGAAAAGGCACGAATAAAATATTCGGGTTTTTTTTATCAGAAGACTGAAGGATTCCGATAAATTGCTTTGCGTCATCCACCATCTTTTTTTCTTCATTTCCTACTGAAATATATACTTTAATATTTCCGTGAGGTTGTTTTACCAACAAATCAGGTGCAGCTTTTAAAATCGATTCATTATTCCACCAAAGACTCGGACTTACGATCAAATAATTATCAAATAAATAAGGCTTTTTCAGTAATATTTCAGTTGCAAGAAGACCACCTAACGACTGTCCGATAATTGTTCTGTTATGATTTACTTTATACTTATTCTGAATAAAAGGTTGTAATTCTATTTCTATGAATTTGATAAAAGAAGCAGAATGACCAGTCGTAGGATATGCTTCTTTATCCTGATCAACAGAAGTGAGAAATGTAAAATCCTTTCTTCTGTCTACATTGGTAATCCCGACAACGATTGATTTTGGCATCACTTCAATCATAGCCAGGAACTGAACGATCCCAACGATATGAATAAAGTCCTCGTTAGCCGAACCGTCTAAAAGATAAATGACCGGGTAAGTAACAGAAGAGTCCTGTGAATATCCCTCCGGCAAGTAAATATTCAATGTTCTCAATTCGCCTAAAACTGCAGACTGGATTTTGTCAACACGGCCAAGTATAAAAAATGGTTCATCTGCCGCCTTATCTGTTTTATAGTCCTGACCTGATACGTTGCCAGTTATAATTATAAGAGTCCAAAAAATATTCAGCAGTTGCTTCATGATGCAGTTAGCGAGTACGGGCTTCTTTTATAAAATCGAAAATATTTTCAGCAAAAAAATAATTACCACACAGGGAAGTAATATTTGATAAGGAATACTCCATTTGGATGCTTTAATATTTTCGGTACTCGTCTTCCACGTTTCGGTAGGGAATCTCAAAACCCTATAGAATACGAGGCCATAATAAATGAGTACTAAAAGTATTATAATATCATTCCATTTAGAAAGGATTATCCGCATTGATAAAGTTATTTGAGTTTCATTTGACAATAAGTCTCAATCAATGTAAGCAGAATCTTCCAAATCGAAATATTGATCAAAAAAATTAAAATAATTTACCTGTTGTTGCTCGAAAATCACCCTGAATATTGATTAATTGCAAGATTTTAACCTATTTGATTTAACAGGTTCGAACCTGAGAAATCTTCATTGTAGATTGTGCAGCTTCCACGACCGTTGCACATTTATTATGAAAGATTTGAATTTAATCGCAAATATTCTTTGTAATTATTATGACCGCCGCAAACTGGACCCTATTGAGATGGAAATACTATGTGAATGGCTAAGTGAATCGCAGGCTAACGAAGATTTTCTTACCGATCTGAGTGATGACGCAAACTGGATTAAAAACGAACCCAGAGACAAAATACACGACCTTATAAGATCTAAGCTGTTTTTGCACTATAAACATTAGATAACCGACCTGATATTTGCGGTTATGAAATTGTTCAATTTTTTCCACAGAAATAATTGTGAGTTTTAAAATGATACTGAAAAGCCTTTAACATTTACTGGCATCATTTTGTGAGCATATAAGAGATAAAATCAATTATATGCCACAAAAACATCACGAACAGGCAGCTTCTCATCTTGAAGAAGCAGCAAAGCATCACAGAACGGCAGCAAAACATGCTGCCGAAGGAAACAATGAAAAAGCAGCACATCATGCACAGGCTGCCCATGGCCATCAGCAAAAAGCACAGGAACATGCCGGTAAAGCTTCAGAGAAATATGCTGAAAAAGCAGGAACTATGAAGAAAGAAGTTAAGGATAAAGAAATGCATGGATCATCAAACGGGCGTTAGTTAAAATATAACCTTAAGGCCAGACAGGAAGAAATGAATTATTTCTTCCTGTTTCATTTTTAACATGTTAAGGGGACTAAAGTTATCTCTTAACTTATGAATTCATCTCTCTAATTAAAATACTTTCGGCATAAAATTTGTTTTCGTTTTAACTCGCCTTTTGATTTTATCGGTATTATTATTTTTTTTATTCATTCCACCGAATTATTTAATGTGCCGGGGTCCTGAGAAGACCGATGAATATTTTCGATATCCTTTGGATTAATTCAGATCTATTCGTCTTCTTTGAAAATACTGATGGCAGCCCGTCATCAGATGACCATTTTTGAATTTTGTAAGAATTACACTTAATACCATCTTTTAATACCAACTTTCAGGTGGTAGCAGATATGTCATTTTCGTCACGTTAATCAAACTACTAAAATGCAAACGCTTCAACAAAAAGAAATTCCGACTACTTTCAGATCTAAAGAGATCGCTTCGGTTGCCCCCGGTAAAACGAGCTTCCTGGTTTTTAAACACAACAAGTATTTTATCGTACCCACCGAAAATATTGCTTTTTTCTATGTCAAACATGAATCCTCAACCATTGTTTGTTTTGACCGCCAGGAGTATTTTGTCAATTATTCATTGGAAAATATCCAAAACCTTTTAAATGAAAAACGGTTTTTCAGGCTAAACAGGCAATACCTGCTCAGTTTTAATGCGATAAAAGAAGTAGAGCATTACTTCGCGCGAAAACTTTTAGTGAACCTTACTTTTGAGGTTCCGGACAAATTGATAGTTCCTAAAGAAAAAGTAAGCAGTTTTTTAAATTGGCTGGAGAATAGATAATTACTTTCCTTATTACTTCCGGACAACAGACATCAGGGATTCAATTGGTATATCCATCCACTTCTGCGATAGCATCAGCGAAGGCTTTAGGAGCTTCCTGTGGAAGATTGTGTCCGATACCACCACTGATAATTTTGTTTGAATATTTGCCCGAAAATTTATTTGCATAAGCAGAGGGATCAGGGTGCGGGGCACCATTCGCATCACCTTCAAGAGTAATTGTGGGTATAGTGATGACGGGGGCTTTCGCAAGTTGATTTTCCAGATCGTCATATTTTGATTCGCCTTGCACAAGGCCAAGTCTCCAGCGATAATTGTGAATTACGATAGCGACATGATCGGGATTATTAAATGATGCTGCTGTCTGATCGTATGTGGCATCACTAAATTTCCACTTCGGTGAAGCCAGCTGCCATATGAGTTTTGAAAAGTCGTGACGGTATTTATCATAACCGACCTGACCACGCTCAGTGGCAAAATAATACTGGTACCACCATTGGTACTCTGCATTTGGCGGCAACGGATTCTTGCCCGCGGCCTGGCTCCCGATCAGGTAGCCACTTACTGAAACAAGAGCCTTGCAGCGTTCGGGCCAGAGTGCTGCGATAATGTCGGCAGTCCTCGCCCCCCAGTCAAAACCACCCATGATTGCTTTCTGAATTTTAAGTGCATCCATCAATGCGATAATATCAACAGCAACGACTGATTGCTGACCATTACGCATTGTATCTGCCGAAAGAAAGTGTGTGGTGCCATAGCCGCGCAGGAAAGGGATGATCACCCTGTATCCTGCCGTCGCGAGTAGGGGTGCAACATCAGCAAAACTGTAAATATCGTACGGCCAGCCGTGTAATAGAATTACTGCTTTGCCATTAGCCGGACCAGCTTCAGCATACCCAATATTTAGTAGTCCGGCATCGATTTGTTTCAGAGGACCGAAGGAAGCATTCGTAGTAGTATTAACTTTTTGAAGATTCATGCCCGTCGTTACAGTGGGTTTCATGTAGGTGGCTTCTGCTTTTACAAAACCAGTCATAAGCATCCCGCTTGCAGCCATCGTTTTTGCCGCAGCTCCTAAAAAATTACGGCGATCATAAAAAATCTTCTGTGACATTTTTTCAGTTTCTTTAACGTAAAGACTTGAAAGCTGCGCGTAGTTCGGTGCTAAAGATTTGAGGTTGTTCCCAGGCTGCGAAATGACCTCCCTTGTCAACTTTATTGAAATAGATGAGTTTGGGATATGCTGTTTCAGCCCAGCTTTTGGGAGCTGCGTAAATTTCATCCGGGAAAACACTTACGGCTACCGGTATCTTAACATTTCTCACATCGAAAAAGCCTGCCTTCGGACCTTGAAAGGCTTCCCAATAGAGACGGGCTGCAGAGACAGCTGTTTTTGTAAGCCAGTATAATGTAACATTGTCAAGAATATCGTCTTTTGTGAGACCTTCTTTCTGTCCGTCGAAAACGCGTGTTATGAGTTCATAACTACGAATATCGTGATCCAGCATCCATGCTGCGAGACCGATGGGCGAATCTTCAATTCCATAAAGCGTTTGTGGACGGTTTCCCATCTCCAGTGCGTAAGCTATACCTTTATTATTAAAATAATCCAGCTGCTGGTAGGCATTCTTTTCGTCGGCTGAAAGATCTGGTGGAATGGTACCGGCAGCCAGAGCTTTGTCGATACTTGCCGGAACCGTTGCAGGCATATTGGTATGGATGGCCAGCAATTCCGGTGGTGCGATCAATGCCATGATTTCCGAAATCGCATTGCCCCAGTCCCCGCCCTGTGCTACATATTTTTTATATCCAAGCCGCTTCATAAGTTCGATCCATGCCTTTGCAACGTGCACAGGATCCCATCCGGTGCTGGCAGGTTTACCCGAAAAACCATGACCGGGAAGAGAAGGTATTACCACGTCAAACGCATCTTCCGCCTTTCCTCCATAGGCAACAGGATCGGTCAGCGGGCCGATAATTTTCATCTGTTCGATAATTGAACCAGGCCATCCATGGGTGATAATGACCGGCAATGCATTCTTGTATTTCGAACGAACATGAATAAAATAAATATCCAGTCCGTCTATCGTTGTCATGAATTGTGGTAATGCGTTGAGTTTCTCCTCTACTTTACGCCAGTCATATTCAGTTCCCCAATACTGAGCGAGTTTCTGCATGGTAGCCAGCTGAACGCCCTGGGAATCGTCGTTGACGGTTTCTTTGTCTGGCCATCTTGTTGCCTTGATCCGCTGGCGGAGATCGTTCAGAGCTGCTTCCGAGACTTTGATGTGGAAAGGGCGAATATCTTCTGAGGATCTTAAGCCTGTTTGCTGACTGTTCTGTGCCTGACCGGCAGAGG
>CAVWUD010000040.1:0-36448 GCA_963757975.1 uncultured Bacteroidota bacterium | reverse complement strand
TTTTTAACATTTGCTCAACCATACGTATTGCTAATGCGGCAACCTGTGTGCTAAATCTCGTTCGAAGACTTGGATTCAGAAACAGGAGGCCTATTTTTTTGCCCTGTCCAAGTAACCTGTCTACAAAAGGACTTTTTTTATACCGTAGTGCCTGCGCAATCAGGTGATCAAGATTTGAAACATCTTCAATGGAAATAAAATTTTTCATGCCTGATTAACCAGATTTGGAGATGAAACCATATTTGATATTTCTTCTTTAAGAGATTCCAGGAATTCCTCCGCCTCTTTTTTTCTCAATGCCAGAGAAGGAAGCAGACGTATCGTATTAGGTTTTGCATCTCCTGTAAATACCTGTTGATTTTTTAACAAGTTTTTTGAAGATCCTTCAGATTTATTTCCAGATCAAACCCTATCATTAATCCTTTGCCGCGTACATTTTTAAGACCGTCTATTTTCTTTAAACCGTTGATCAGGAATTCTCCGGTCGATTTTGCATTTTCCATCAGCTTTTCTTCTTCGATTACTTCTAAAACAGCAAGAGCCGCAGCGCAGGCCAGGTGATTACCGCCGAATGTTGTCCCTAACATTCCATGTTTTGGCTTTAATATCGGACTAATCAATAACCCGCTATCGGAAATCCATTACCCATTCCTTTGGCATACTATAATATATCCGGCCTGTATTACCGCCTGGTGATGAGCAAAAAATGAACCTGTTCTTCCATATCCGCACTGTACTTCGTCTGCATATCAATATGGCACTTGTGTGTCTTACATTCTGAGTCTTATGTTTTTAAGAAATTAATCACGGCAATATTTATTCCTCCGACACCCTGGATACCTTCTATGATTACTGCAGCAACTTCTTCGCCATGTGCATTAAAATAATCCTCCAGCACTATTTCGTCATTAAACGGCAGAAAGACTGCATTTTCAGTTTGGTTAACGGGAGCAACAATTGTCGGATTATCCGTAACAGCCACAGCCAGGGATGTTCTTCCATGAAATGATTTATTAAAAGCAATTACTTTTTTTCTTCCACTGTGAAATGAAGCAAGCTTCATATGCGTTTTCATTTGCTTCTGCTCCTGAATTGCAAAGGAAAAGCTGAAAATCATCTTTACCGAACCTTTCCCAATTTATCGGCCAGTTCCTGCTGTAAAGGGATTTTTATTGAATTGGAATAAAATGCTACCTGGTTTAGTTGCTGCGTAATTCTTGAAACAAAATGCGGATGTGTATGTCCGATGGAGATCACGGCATGGCCGCCATACATATCAAGGTATTGTTGTCCGGCATCGTCCCATAAATAAGAACCTTTCGCACGGGTAATTGTGATATCATTAATTGGATAGACGTCGAAGAGTTTCATATTTTTTGAGCTTAAAGCACAAGGCGTAAAGCACATGGCTTTTTTAATTATTAATTGTTATTTTCTCAATTTATTTAATTGTTCAATTATTAAATTCCAGGCTTTGCTTTAAGCCTTAAGCTTTACGCCTTAGGCCTAAAAGTAGTTTGCTTTAAATTTTAATCCTTCTGTTTCATCCAGACCAAACATCAGATTCATATTTTGAACAGCCTGTCCGCTGGCCCCTTTCAACAGATTATCTATTGCCGAATGAACAACCATCAGATTGCCTTGTTTTTCGAGTTGAATAATACACTTATTGGTATTGACAACCTGTTTTAAAAAAATAGGATTTTCACTCAGCACGGTAAATGGATGGTCTTTATAATAATTTTTAAATAGTTTTATTAATTCAGGCAGATCCTGTTTGATTTTCAGTTGTGAACTGACGAATATACCGCGGGTAAAATCTCCTCTCCACGGAACAAAGTGGAGAAGGTTGTTTCCAAATCCTTTCTGAATCTGATTCAGAGACTGGTTTACTTCTGCCAGATGCTGGTGGGTAAGTGTTTTATACGCCTGAATATTGTTTGCACGCCATGAAAAATGAGAGGTCGCATTTAATCCCTGGCCCGCACCAGTAGATCCTGTAATACCTGTGCAATATATTTCGGTTAGCCATCCCTGTTGTGCCAGCGGAAGAAGCCCCAATTCAATAGCTGTGGCAAAACATCCCGGATTGGCAATATTTTGTGCGGATTTTATTTCTTTCCTGTTTAATTCAGGCAGGCCGTAAACAAAGGGCTTTCCGTCGTGGGTTAGTCGATTGTTGGACTGAAGCCTGAAATCCTGAGATAAATCAATGATTCTGATATCCTGATTCACCTGATTTTCTATCAAATATTTCCTTCCTTCTCCGTGACCAACGCAAAGAAACAGGATGTCAATTTCAGGGGAAATGGATTCGGAAAACTTAAAATCCGTTTCACCCGCCAGGTCGTGATGAACATCAGACAGGAATTGTCCGGCATGACTCTTACTCTGTACAAATACGAGTTCAGCAAAGGGATGATGTCAACAGGATGCGGATCAATTCTCCACCTGTATAGCCAGCGCCCCCTGTTATGCCAATCCTGATTTTTTTCATTTGGTATTATTCCCTGCTTCGTTGATTTTATGGAATATCGCAGTCTGATTTCCGAATATTTTTGCGAAACCCTTTACATCGTCCCCAGTCCATCCGCTATTCATTTCACCATAAGATCCAAAGCGACTGCTCATCAGATCGTGTTCACTTTCAATGCCGGTTACTGTAAATCGATACGGCTCCAGTGTTACAAAGACTTTTCCTGAAACAGTCGACTGAGAATCTTCCAGGAATTTTTCAATATTTCGCATGGTGGGATCCAGCATTTGTCCTTCGTGCAGCCAGTTTCCATACCAGCTGCTTAACTGATCCTTCCAGTATAACTGCCATTTTGTTAATGTATGTTTTTCAAGAAGGTGATGCGCTTTGATGATGATTAGCGGAGCTGCAGCCTCAAAACCAACCCGGCCCTTGATTCCGATTATTGTATCACCTACATGAATGTCCCTTCCGATCGCATATGGCTGCGCAACAGATTGCAGAAATTGTATGGCCCGCACCGGATGATCAAAGTTTTTATCGTTGACTGCTTTCAATTCTCCTTTTTCAAACCGCAGACTGATTTTTTTTATATCGTGTTCAGACAAAGGAGTTGGCCACGCGTCTTCAGGTAAATATTCTTTTGAATTCAGTGTTTCTTTGCCTCCTACGGAGGTACCCCAAAGACCTTTATTGACACTGTATTTTGCTTTTTCAAAATTCATCTCTACGCCATTCTCTTTCAGAAACTGTATTTCCTGCTCGCGGCTGAGTTTTAAATCACGGATGGGTGTAAGAATTGTAGCATCCGGTACCATGCCGGTAAATACCATATCGAAGCGAACCTGGTCATTTCCTGCACCCGTGCTTCCATGGGCTACGTAGGCAGCGCCTGTTTCTACCACATATTTCGCAACAGCTATGGCCTGAACCATTCTTTCGGCACTTACACTGAGGGGATATGTTGCATTTTTGAGCACATTTCCAAATACCAGGAAACGGATACATGACTGGTAATAATCCTCCGTAACGTCAACTGATTTAAAAGAAGATACTCCGAGGTCCATTGCCCTTTTTTCAATTGCGCTTATTTCTTCATTAGTAAATCCACCGGTATTTACAGTTAGGGCATGAACTTCAAGTCCTTTGACCTTTTTGAGATAAACGGCGCAATAAGTGGTGTCGAGTCCGCCACTATATGCCAGCACAACTTTTTTATTTTCCTTATTCATCTATCGATATGATATTTTATTTAGCCAGCTTTTCTTTTTTGAATTTATTTGTCCGGATAAGGCCAAGATCTGCGAGTATCATGTCTACTTTTTCTTTTCGAAGGATGTTTTTCAATAAGCCCCATTGTTTGATTTTCATGAAGCGCTCATAGAGTTTGCTGTGTTTTACGAAATCCTGTGCGGTTTCTTTTGGTTTTTGATCTTTGGGATCATACAACATGGCGGTACACATGCAGTTTTTTCTTTCCTTGCTCATGAGAATTTCATAATTCACACAACTTTTGCAACCAGCCCAGAAAGCTTCGTCCTGAGTGAGTTCCGAATAAGTAACTGGCTCGTAACCCAGATCGGAATTGATTTTCATGACGGCAAGTCCTGTGGTAAGTCCGAAAAGCTTTGCACCCGGATATAATCTCTGGCTCAGGTCAAAAATCTTTTTCTTAATATTTTTTGCCAGTCCGCTTTTTCGAAAAGCAGGGGCTACTATTAATCCTGAATTAGCGACATATTCGCCATGGCTCCAGGTTTCGATATAACAGAAACCTGCCCAAATACCTTCTTCGGTAAAAGCAATTACTGCTTTTCCTTCGCGCATTTTTTCCTTGATATAGTCAGGACTTCTTTTTGCAATTCCGGTTCCGCGGGCTTTGGCGGAAGATTCCATTTCATCACAGATGATCTGCGCAAAGTCCTGATGAGAGGGATCTGCAATTAGTATCTTGAACTTTTGTTCTTGTTCCATTGAATGAATACGTGAGATAAATAAATGCCAATGACGGGGTCATTGAGTTTACAGGCCGGCTGATTACGGGCATAGGTCCTGAAGGAATACTATGGATGGTAAATATCAACGTCGTACCCAAAAGGGAATGGGACGAACAGAAAAAATAACGCAGAGGGGCGCTACAAAAAACCCACGCTTATTGAAGGCGTGCAATACCATTCCGGTGAGGACTGATATGGGTGAGTTTTTTTTCATTTTATGAAAAAATGGGATTACTAGAGTTGTTAACATTACAAAGAAACAGCTTTTCCGGAAATTTTCAGATATTTTTTGATGGAAGGAGCTGAATCTTAACAAAGTGTGCTGTCCTTTTATTGAACAGACACGGAATGAAGTGCACCTGCCATTTCCGCCAGTAAAGAAGCGTCTTTTTCAATTGCATTTCCTACTACAATCATATCGGCTCCTGCTTTGGCATTCAGGTAAACCTTTTCAGGATTCTGGATTCCGCCTCCGATGATCAGTGGAATTTCGATATTGGAAGAAACGCGCTCGATCATTTCAGTCGAAATGGGTCTTCGGGCACCGCTGCCGGCATCCATATAAATAAGCTTCATGCCAAGCATTTCACCAGCCATTGCGGTACAGAGGGCAATTTCATTTTTATCTGCAGGAATGGGCAGGGCGTTACTGATATAGGAAACTGTTGTAGGAGCACCTCCGTCAATGACCATATATCCGGTCGAAATGATTTCCAGACCACTTTTCCTGACAGCAGGGGCAGAAACAACATGCTGGCCTATTAATAGCTCAGGGTTCCTTCCTGATATAAGGGATAAATACAGAAGTGCGTCAGCAAAAGGAGATACCTGGGAGGGGGTTCCGGGGAAAAGGATAATGGGAATTTTACAATGGGCTTTTATCTGTTGAACTACCTGGTCCAGCTGGTCGGAAACAACCAGGCTGCCGCCAACAAAGAGATAGTCTACCCGGGCTTCCACTGCCAGTTTAATTAAAATCGCGGTACCTGCAGGATCTACTTTATCGGGGTCGATGAGCAGTGCGAAAGATTTACGCCTTGTTCTTTTTTTAAGCAGTAAAGAAGAATAAATCGCGTCATTCATGTGGCTGATTACCTTACAAATGTGCGAAAACTTTCCCGCTTTCCGAAACGTTGTACATAGGGAGCAGTTAAACGATTATTTGGGTTTTACCAAAATTTATATTGTGAACAATCCTGAAAATATTGTGCATAAATCAAATCAACGAATACAGGACTGCGATTCATGATTTATCAACCGTTTTTTTCCACAGGTGTGGAAAATGAACAGGAGGAAAATTGGAAATGAAAAAATACTTTCGATTTCTGCTTAACAATTTGTTAATAGGCTAACGATTTCCTAACCACATAAAGTAATTCCATCATATGTCCACTCATACGCAATCTGCGAGCGGTTTGCAATTCAAACGGCGTTATACGCGCGACGATATTCATGTCTTTGACCAGTTTGAATATGATTACCGCAGTTCGGTAATTCGGAATCCTTCCGGTGAAATCGTATTTGAGATGACGAATGTTGAAGTGCCCAAAGGATGGAGTCAGATCGCAACAGATATCCTTGCCCAGAAATATTTCCGGAAAGCGGGAGTGCCATTGTCTGATGGCAGTATGGGTCGTGAAACTTCTATTAAACAGGTGGCTCACAGAATGGCGAATTGCTGGAAAGTGTGGGGTGTACGTTATGGTTATTTCACATCAGACGCTGATGCAACTATTTTTTATGAAGAACTGGTTTATTCCATTCTAAACCAGGCCTGTGTTCCCAACAGTCCTCAATGGTTTAATACAGGACTGTATGAAAGCTACGGTATTACGGGTAAGCCACAGGGCCATTATTATGTTGATCAGGCAGACGGGCTTCTGAAAAAATCCACCTCTGCATATGAACGCCCCCAGCCGCATGCCTGCTTCATTCTGAGTGTTGAAGATGATTTGGTAAATGATGGTGGTATTATGGACCTGTGGGTACGCGAGGCTCGCATTTTTAAATACGGATCAGGAGTAGGAACGAATTTTTCCAATATACGGGGTGAAGGAGAAAAACTCAGTGGCGGTGGAACTTCCAGTGGCCTCATGAGTTTTCTCAAAATTGGTGACCGTGCTGCGGGTGCGATAAAATCCGGAGGTACGACACGCAGGGCAGCTAAAATGGTTTGTCTCGACCTGGATCATCCGGAAATACTTGATTTTATCAACTGGAAACAGGAAGAAGAAAAGAAAGTTGCCGCTTTGATTTCTGCTGGTTATGCCAGTGACTACGAAGGAGAAGCTTATAAAACTGTCAGCGGACAGAATTCAAATAATTCAGTAAGGATCCCGAATTCATTTTTTGAAAAGCTGGAAAACGATGAGGACTGGGAATTGAAAGCAAGAAGTGACGGAAGGATCATGAAAAAAATTCCTGCCAAGGAAGTTTGGAACCAGATTTCGTACGCTGCATGGCGTTGTGCTGACCCGGGTACCCAATACGATACTACTATTAATGAGTGGCATACCTGCCCTAATGGTGGCCGTATCCGGGCTTCCAACCCTTGCTCAGAGTATATGTTTCTGGACAACACAGCCTGCAATCTGGCTTCTGTAAACCTCCGCAGGTTCTATGATGAAGCCGCGAATAGTATCGATGTGGAAGGATTTGAGTATACCTGTCGGTTATGGACAACCGTACTCGAAATTTCTGTTTTGATGGCACAATTTCCATCTAAAGAAGTAGCAAAACTTTCTTATGATTACCGCACCCTTGGACTCGGATATGCCAACCTTGGTTCCATGCTCATGGTTATGGGTATAGCTTACGACAGCGAAGAAGCAAGGGGTATTGCAGGTGCGATCAGCGCAATCATGACAGGGATCTCTTACAAAACAAGTGCAGAAATCGCCGCAGTTATGGGGGCATTCCCAAAATTTGAAGAAAACCGGGATGCTATGCTTCGTGTAATGCGTAATCACCGTCTCGCTGCTTATGATGCCGATGAATACGAAAATCTTGAAATCAAACCGCAGGGCATTAAGGCAAAATATTGTCCTGATTACCTTCTGAAATCTGCCACCAAAGCATGGGACGATGCCGTACAGTTAGGAGAAAAATATGGATACCGGAATGCGCAGGCAACGGTTATTGCACCTACCGGAACCATCGGTCTCGTGATGGATTGTGATACGACCGGTGTAGAACCTGATTTTGCACTTGTCAAGTTTAAAAAGCTTTCAGGTGGTGGCTATTTTAAAATAATCAATCAATCTGTTCCGGCGGCTCTCAGAAATATGGGTTATGCAGAAAAGGAAATTGATTCTATTGTAAAATATGCTGTAGGGGCCGGAACTTTTGCCGGAGCACCGCATATCAATCATCAGACGCTTAGTGAAAAAGGTTTTTTTGCTGAAGAAATCAAAAAGCTTGATAACGCAGTAGCATCTGCTTTCGAAATTGGCTTTGTTTTCAACGTTTATAATCTCGGAGAAGAATGTTTACAACGGCTGGGTTTTCAGGCAGAGCAATATTATAATTTCGAATGGAACCTGCTTGAAGCACTTGGTTTCAGCGAAGATGAAATCGCAGAAGCCAATGATTATATCTGTGGCACGATGACAGTAGAAGGTGCTGCCTATTTAAAGAAGGAACACCTGCCTGTTTTCGATTGTGCCAACAAATGCGGAAAAATAGGAGAACGCTTTATTCATGCTCATGGCCATATCCGTATGATGAGTGCCGTACAGCCTTTTATCAGTGGCGCAATTTCCAAAACCATCAACCTTCCGAATGAAGCCACCATAGATGAAATTGCCGACGCTTATCTTCTCAGCTGGAAACTGGCACTGAAAGCCTGTGCGCTTTATCGTGATGGATCCAAACTGTCACAGCCGCTAAGTAATAAATCTGATAAAAAGAAGAAAGCTGAAACATCTGAAGAAGTTAAAGCAACCATTCCGAACGAACCCCTTCCTGCTATGGAACCTCATATTGTAGATATGAGCAAACTGACCGTACAGGAATTATTGGTGGAAGTTCAGAAAAGAGTTCAGGCTTCTCCGGATACAAAATTAAAAAGAGAACTCGCGACTATTGTTGAACGAAGAACGCTTCCTCCCAAAAGAAGAGGCTTCACACAAAAAGCAAAGATCAACGGACAGGTAATTTTTCTGCGAACAGGAGAATATTCCGATGGATCCTTGGGTGAAATATTTATCGATATGGCCAAGGAAGGAGCAACGATGCGAAGTATGCTTAATTGTTTCGCGATTGCCATTTCCATCGGACTTCAATATGGTGTTCCCCTGGAAGAATTTGTAGAGAAATTTGTATTCACAAGGTTTGAACCATCCGGTATGGTGGATCATCCTAATATCAAGAGCACGACTTCCATCGTGGACTTTATCTTCCGCTCAATGGCTTATGAATATCTGGGAAGAACGGATCTGGTACATGTGCTCGATAAACCAGAAGTGATGAACACGGGTACGGCGGATTGGGACCAGCCGGTAGCTGAACAGGAAAAAAAAACGCCAGAATTGAGTGAAGTGCGCATAGTGGCCAAACCACCTGTTTCACTGGCGAATCCTATGCAATCGAAATCTTCATCTAAAAATATGAAAGCTGAATCCGGCCTCGATTCTGTAAATGCAGCTGCAAAAAGTATGCAAAGTGATGCGCCGGCCTGCAATACCTGCGGACATATTACTATTCGCAGCGGAACCTGTTATAAATGCCTGAACTGCGGAAACAGCATGGGCTGCAGTTAGTTCTTAAAAATACTTTGGACGGTTTTACTTAACCATGAACCCCGTATTTCTATGCGGGGTTCTTTTTTTAAAGCCTAAAGCTTAAAGCCCAAAGCATTTTGATTTTAAAATTGAACGGTCACCGGTTAACGGTCATCCGTCATCGCTTCTGTCCCATTCCGGGAAAAATTCCCTCAGTTTGGCAGGGAAATTGGATATAGCTATAGCAATTTTATATACCCTGAAACCGTTAATTCTTAACCTCAAATGAAAACCATGAAAAAGATCCTGGCCCTCGCACTGCTCTTAACCCTTTTGTATTCCTGTAACCGTTATGTAACGCCCTATGATGCTGCTACCCATCATTATAACAGCTGCAAGTACATGAAGTAAATTTCCAGCCTTTCGAATATCATCAATCATTGCTCTTCTTTGTACATTGTGTACCCAATGTACTGATATGAAAAAGCTTTGGTTGATTTTCTTTTTTATACCCGTTCAATTTACAAGTGCACAGGAACTCCCCAAGGGACATTATTTCCGGCCCTATGATAGGCCAGGTAGAAATGAGGACAGCCACGCTATGGCTTCAGGTTTCAGCAGATATATCTCCATAACCCTGACATATTGGAAAAAAGGGAAAAACGGAAAAGTTTCAACAATAATAATAAGCGATGACTTAAAGGAAACGCTTAAGAATTCAATCCAATACAGTTTGATCTAAACGGACTTGATTTTAACACCCGATATGAATACCAGTTTATATTAAATAATAAAATCTGTTGCTTCGGGAACATTTAAGACCAAAGATCTCTGGCAGTGGCGTAAACCTGCTCCTGATTTCAGTTTTCTCACAGGAAGTTGTGCCTATTTCAATGAACCTGTATACGACAGACCTGGAAAACCTTATGGAGGAGATTCTGTTATTTTCGAATCCATGGCAAAGGATAGTGCCGCATTTATGCTTTGGCTTGGAGATAACTGGTATACGCGTGAAGCAGATTATGGTAGTGAATGGGGCTCTGGTACCGGGCTTCGCGCGATCGCGCACAACCTGTTATTCAACACCTGTTAAAAGCCATGCCGCAATATGCCATTTGGGATGATCATGATTTCGGCCCTGACAATTCGGGATTTTCGTATGGACTGAAAGATATATCCCGGAATATTTTTATGAAGTATTGGTGTAATCCATTTTATGGTGAGGATCAGAAAGGTACCTACTCACAGATTTCCTATAGTGATGTTGATCTGTTCCTAACAGACGACAGATATTTCAGAAGCGCAGATGAAATGGAAGATAGTATCGATGGTAAACCCAATCCCGATAAACATTTTTTTGGAGATAGGCAATTGAAATGGATCGAAGATGCGCTGGTGCAAAGTCTTGCAACATTTAAAATAATTGTGATTGGTAGTCAAACCCTGAATCCATATAGTTCCGAAGAAGGATTTTACAAGTACAGTTATGAATATCATCAGCTGATGGATTTTTTAAACAGAACAAAAATTAAGGGGGTTCTGTTCTTAACAGGTGATCGTCATCACAGCGAAATAATAAAATTGGAAAGACCAGGGAATTATGATTTGTATGATATTACAGTTTCGCCTTTTACAAGCGGAGTAGCCAAAGTAAAGGGAGTTGAGATAAATAATCCTTTCCGCGTCCCGGGCAGCCTGGTTGAAAAAAGAAATTATGCAAAAATCGGAGTGGAAGGAAAAAAGAATGAGCGGATCCTGAAAGTGCAGATTAAGGAACCAATGAGAAAGATTTATACAACTGGAGCATTTCAGAAAATCAACTAATGCACTAAGATGGTAATTTATTTTGAGTATGATAAAAAACAGGTGATGAGCGCATTGAGGCATCACTTCATTTCAAGACCTGAAATAAAATTTCTATTGATCATTGTAAACATTTTTACTATACTGAGTGCTATACTTTTGTATTTACATAAAATCCAGCCCATATCATTCCTGTTGTTTTCCTTCTTATGGTTTATTTTACTCATTACCTTCTGGACAATACTTCCTCTCAGTGTTTATAAGAGATCGCAGACATTCCAGGATCAGTTCAGCATGAATTTTAGTGATCATGAAGTAATATTACAAACGGAACTGGGATCACATGCCTGGGCATGGAAGGACTTTAGCAGCTTCCTGGAGTCACCATTTTTTTTTCATTTATATTTCACCAGCAGGGCTTTTTTCCTGGTTCCAAAGGATGCTTTTCCCGATCTTGAATCCCTGCAGGAAACCAGGAATCTTTTAAAACGTAAACTTCTAAAGCCTAAAGCCTAAAGCCTAAACGCTTAACGCGACAGAACGCCAAACGAAATCTGTCAACTGTAAACTGTAAACCTCATCAATAAAATATGATAAAATTCATAAGTCAGCCCTGGCCCTGGTATGTTTCAGGCCCTGCAATTGCACTGATCCTGGCGATACTCCTTTTTTCAGGAAAGACCTTTGGGTTTTCAGCTAACCTGTCGAATCTCTGTTCAATGATGGGGCTTGGGAAACGAATTGATTATTTCAAATTCGATTGGAAAAAGCAGCAATGGAATTTGTTGTTTCTCGCCGGTTCCGTCTTCGGTGGCTATATTGCTGCACATTATTTGCAATCGAATCAACCACTTTCTCTTTCTGTTGCAACCATTGAAGATCTGAAGAAAATGAATATTCCTTTCGATGGAGATATGGAACCCGGATCCATTTTTAACTGGAACTATTTATTAACCGGAAGGGGCTTATTATTATTTCTGGGAGGTGGATTTTTAATCGGATTCGGAACACGTTATGCTGGTGGTTGTACTTCCGGTCACGCTATTACAGGCCTCTCTACTCTTCAATTACCGTCACTTATTGCTGTGATTGGGTTTTTTATTGGCGGATTATTTACGACATTCATTCTCTTCCCTGTCATTTTTAAATAATGTTTCATGAAGGCAATTAAATATATTCTGACGGGCATATTGTTTGGCATTATTATGACAAAATCAGAAGCAGTTTCCTGGTACAGGATTCAGGAGATGTTCCGTTTTCAATCCATATTCATGTATGGAATTATGGGTACGGCAGTTATATCCGGTATTATTCTGGTTGCTGTTATAAAAAGATTTCACCTTAAAGATACAGATGGGCAACCCATTCAATTTCCAGAGAAAGATAAACGCTGGAAAAAATACCTGATTGGCGGATATATTTTTGGAATAGGCTGGGCTTTTACAGGCGCCTGTCCAGGCCCTATTTTCATTTTACTCGGACAGGGCTACACGGTCATGCTAATGGTGATTGCCGGTGCGCTGGCAGGAACTATGATCTATGGGATATTACGCAACCGGCTGCCTCAATAAAATAGATCCCTTATTGTTTATTAATTGCCGCAATCATCCTGTCGGCTTCGGGCTGTTGAAAATTCGTTAATCCTCCGTCACAGGTAAGTATATACGAAATTCCTTCTTTGTACACATCTACTCGTTTAATCGTATAATCCTTGAATTCTGCCACGTCGCCATTATTGCCGGCTTTTAAAGCTGCAAGACCCTGTTGGAAATATTTCAACTGACCCAGATCGCGGAACTTGAGGGTCTTAATAATTACAGAATTATTGTATTCCTGAGTGCGGAACTGAAGCACATAACAGGTATCTGTCGGTTTGGTGATTCTTTGCAGGCTGATCGGCCATGTACCCTGTCTGACATCGATAATATTGATGGTTGCTGAATTTACAATTTTAAATTGCGCCTTCATTACCAGTGGCGACAAAAGGATTAACAAAAGGAACTTTTTCATACGAACTTTTTGGATTTTTAGATGAAGAATTAATTTTGACTTGAAATAAAATTATTAATGATATATATCATCCGGTTAACCTGCGTCTCCTGGAAATTCGTAACAGCACCATCATAACTTAAGATATACCACGAATTCTCTTTCTTAGTACCGACTTTTTTTATCGAATAATTCCTGAATTCGGCAATATCTCCATTATTGCCCTTTTTTAATGTAGCCAACCCTTCTCTGAAATATTTCAATTGTTCCATTGTCTCCAAATCCATGGTTTTAATACTTACCGCATTCAGGATGGACTGGTCCCTGAACTGAACGGCATAACAGGTATCTGTATAGTAAATTACCCTTTGGAGATTTATGACCCATGGATCAGTTCGGACCGTCATCAAATCAATAGTAGGATAATGCGCTTTAATTAGCGGTGTGCCACTATGCAAATGGATGAAAAAAGAGAGGAGAACTAGTTGCTTCATAAGGATTTATTGGCCTTACAAGATAAATTATTTAACCAATTTTCACAATGAAAGGGAGTTTATCTATCAGAAAACGTTTGCCCAGGAAAAATATTCTCCCCCACTCAAAAATGATTGTTAAAACAGGCCGGAAATAAGGGTTATTACTTACAATTTATCTCATAAACTTACAGACAGAGTCAAAATTGAATCATTTTGGCAATATTTTGGCGATCACTAATAACCTACAGTGAATCGTTGATTTATGAAATGGGGATTTTCGAGTTCATCCATGAGGGCAGCCGCATAATCATCAAAACTTATGGTACTTTTTCCTTTTTCGTCAAATACCGGATTATCTTTTCCAATGCGAAACTTCCCGGTGCGTGGACCGGGTTCAATAATAATAGCGGGACTGAAAAAAGTCCAGTCCAGGTCTTTTTCTCTGCGGAAAATTTCCAGTGATTTTCTCTGTTCATCTGCTCCCTTTCGCCACGCTTCAGGAAAAGAAGGAGTATCGACCAATTGAAGCCCAGGTGCAACTTCAAGACTCCCTGCGCCACCCACATTAATGATGCGTTTCACGCCCGCTTTTTTAGCAGCATGGATCAATGACCTGGCTATATGACTGAATAAATGGTATGTTTCAGGCTTTTGCCATTCAATGCCAAAAGCACTTATAAGCGCATCATTTCCCTTTTATCGCGATAGCCAGGGCATCCGAATCTAACGCGTCAGCCTTTATCCAGGTTAGTTTTTCATTTTTATCATTATAATCCGGATTTCTTGAAATCCCTGTAACTGAATGTCCACGGCTAAGAGCCTCCTGTAAAATCCTGGAACCAATTTTACCATTCGCTCCTATTAATGCGATTTTCATATTCCTGATTTTAAAATTTCAAATAATGATCTACAGCTTTATTACAGTTTAATTGAATTTATTGTTTTAAAATGGGTCATATCAAATTAAATTGTCCGGTTTCGTCTCAACATTTACCTTTTTTGACTCAATTTACTGACGATTCACGCATGGTATAATATTTTTGAATCCTAAAAAATTCCAGGTCAAAAACAAACGTTATGAAAAAACTCATTTATCCTTTCGCCGCTGTGGTACTTATAATTGGTTCCGCTTTTACAATTTTTAAAGGGCAGGACTGGAAAATAGCGGATACATCTTTTGTAAAATTTGATGGAGGGGATCCTTCAGGCCAATTCGGGGGAATAAAGGGCACAATAAGTTTTGATCCGAATGACCTCGCTAATTCAAAATTTGATGCTACTATTGACGTAACCACTATCAACACAGGTAATGGCATGAAAAACACGCATGCCAAAAGTGAAAAATGGTTTGATGCCGAAAAGTATCCTACCATAGAATTTACTTCTTCAGCTATTACAAAAACAGCAGATGGTTATGAAGCAAAAGGAATTCTTAGTATGCACGGCGTGCAAAAGGAAGTTGTCATTCCTTTTACCTTTCAGGACAATACTTTCAAAGGGACTCTTACAGTAAATCGCCTGGATTATAATATCAACACTGCGGAACCCAATCATGGCGCCGGTAGTTTTAAAGTGGATATTTCAGTCCCGGTTACAAAGTAAGAGGGTATGTTTAGAAGGATATTTTTTCATGGATTGATGGCTGCTTTGTTATCAGCATTGGCTGCCATTATTTACTCGAGAATTTATTTTTTTGCAACTGAAACGGATTTTTCCAAAGTACTGGGGTTACGAAGAATAACAGGATTTAGTTTTCTCACTTGTATGATGACTGTGCTGTTAAACTATGGCATAATCAGGATGCTAAAAAAGAAAGGTGAAATCATTTTTAATTTTTTGTTTTCTATTCTGTCTTTTGCAGCCGTTATGATTCCAATTTCTGTTACACTGCCTTTAAGTGTTCAGCTTCCCGAACTATTTCCTGGTCTTGCAGTGCCCATGGTTTTTTTCCCTGCTATAGCCTGGTATACTTTAAATCCCTTATTTCCACCTAAATAACAAAACTGATTTCCAGATATGAAAAGAAAAAATGTTCAACGGATAATCATATTCGCAGGCACTCTTTCAATAGGATTCATTTCGGCTTCTTTGATAAGCAGTAAATCAATTAATACAATAAATTATCAGACAATACCGGATGACGATGGTATTGTGCTTGTTAAAAATGCCAGTGGACCAACTCTGGGATATTCTGAAAGTTCGGGAATAAAAATTCTTACTTTCGACGGATTGGCTTTCAAAGATCTGAACAGAAATGGTAAGTTGGATAAATATGAGGACTGGCGTTTATCCGTGGACGAAAGATCAAAAGATCTGGCAGGAAAGATGTCAATTGAACAGATTGCGGGACTCATGTTATACAGTCTTCATCAGGCTATACCTGCGCTCCCGGGTCCCATGGGCAGGTCAACGTACAATGGAAAATTATTCAGTGAAAGCGGTGCAAATGCCTGGGATCTTACGGATCAGCAAAAATCATTTCTTACAAATGATAATTTAAGGCATGTACTGATTACTTCTGTTCAGACACCTGAAGCAGCGGCCCGCTGGAATAATAAAATGCAGGCATTGGTCGAGGGAATTGGGCTGGGTATACCGGCGAATAATAGCACGGATCCGCGAAATAGCACTAACTCCGGTGTCGAATACACGGCGGGTGCTGGTGGCAAAATTTCCCAATGGCCTGAATCTATCGGACTTGCCGCAACTTTTGATCCGACGGTTGTATTACAATTCGGTCAGATAGCTGCTAAAGAATACCGGGCATTGGGAATAACGACCGCGTTGTCACCTCAAATAGATTTGGGAACTGAACCAAGATGGTCACGCATAAATGGAACTTTCGGTGAAGATCCGCAATTGGATGCTGATATGGCTAGGGCTTACGTAGATGGTTTTCAAACATCCATGGGTAGCAGTGAAATTGCAGAGGGCTGGGGTTATAATAGCGTAAATGCTATGATAAAACACTGGCCGGGTGGGGGTCCGGGAGAAGCCGGAAGGGATGCACATTTTGCTTATGGAAAATATGCAGTTTATCCGGGAAATAATTTTGACGAACAGGTAGTACCTTTTGTTGAGGGGGCAATGCATCTCACCGGTAAAACGAAAATGGCTTCCGCAGTAATGCCATATTATACCATATCATATAAAAGGGATAATAAAAACGGAGAAAATGAAGGTAACAGTTATAATGCCTTCCTGATTACTGATCTTCTCAGGAATAAATATGGCTTTGATGGTGTGGTTTGCACTGACTGGCTTGTAACTGCAGATGAGGGAAAATCTCCCGACATCTTCGCTGGTAAATCATGGGGTATGGAAAATAAATCGGTGGCAGAACGTCACTATAAAATATTGATGGCGGGTGTGGACCAGTTTGGAGGAAATAATGATGCAGGGCCTGTCATTGAAGCCTACAAGATGGGGGTTAAGGAACACGGAGAAGCTTTCATGCGTGCAAGAATGGAACAATCTGCTGTAAGATTACTCAGAAATATTTTTCGTGTGGGGCTTTTTGAAAACCCATATCTTGATATAGAAAAAGCAAAACAGACTGTTGGGAAGGCAGAATTCATGAAAGCCGGATATGATGCACAGCTAAAATCAATTGTAATGCTGAAAAACAGCAATCATATTCTGCCATTACAAAAAGGTAAAACTGTATATATTCCCAAGTCAAACATTCCTGCCAGGAAAGATTTTTTTGGAAATGTAACACCTGCGAAGCTGGTCGATGCAGTAAGTCCGGATATTTTAAAAAGATATTTTTCAGTAACGGATGATCCGGCGAAAGCAGATTATGCCATTGTATTTGCAGGAGGACCAGCCGGCGGCCCAGGATATGATAAAGAGGACCTGGCGAAGGGAGGAAATGGATATGTTCCCATTAGTCTCCAATATGAAACTTATACAGCAGATAATGCCAGGGCACAGAGTATTGCTGGTGGTGATCCGGTTGAACCGGGTATTACAAATCGTTCTTATAAGGGCAAAACTATTGAAGTCTCTAATGCAGTTGACCTGAAAACTATTCGGGATACCAAGATGGCAATGCATGGCAAGCCTGTGATTGTTTGTCTTTCGCTTACAAAACCCGCAGTCGTTCGCGAGTTTGAAAAGGATGCGGATGGGATACTTATAAGTTTTGGTGTACAGAACCAGGCCGTGATGGATATAGTTTCCGGTTCATCGGAACCTTCCGGACTATTGCCGGTTCAGATGCCTGCTAACATGAAAAATGTGGAACTACAGAGCGAAGATATTCCCCACGATATGATCTGTTATACAGATGCAAATGGTAACACCTATAATTTTGGATTCGGGCTTAACTGGAAAGGTGTCATCAGTGATGATCGTACCGTGCGGTATGCAAATATTGTCAAACGCCCGGTAATTGTTGTAACAGGGAATAAGATAACTATTACAAGTGCAACACCCGGAACAAAAATCTACTATACAATCGATGGAACTACACCTTCGTTTACAAAAGAATATGAATATGCCAAACCTTTTGTAGTTAGATCAGGAACCGTGATTAAAGCATTCGCCAAGAAATACGGTGTGGACAACAGCAGTTTAATTGAATTTGTATATAAATAGAATTCTAATATAATTCTTTCTTTTCTATACAATAAAGAACATGCTCTCTCAATAAATGATCGGGTGGTAACATTGGATGTAAAAAACTGCCGATATTTTTTAATCCGATTTTTTGCATCACACATTGTGAAGCCTTGTTGTGGACAGATGTAAATGAGTGAACCTTTTTAAAAGACAATTTATTAAAACCGTAATTTAAACAGGCCGTTGCGGCTTCAGTGGCATATCCTTTGTTCCATTCTGAAGTTTTGATACGCCAGCCGATTTCAATGCAGGGTGTAAAATAGTGCTCAAAATTGGGAATCATAAAACCGGTGAAACCTATGAAAGTTTTGGAAACCTTCTTTTCAAGAGCGTATAATCCAAAACCGTATTTTTTAAAATGATCCCTGATCCTTCGAATCGTCATTCGTGTTTCTTCCGGAGTATGCAGGGTAGAAATATATTTCATAACAGCCGGATCCGCGCACATTTCAATAAAAGGAATTGTATCTTCTTTTTTCCAATCCCGCAGCATCAGCCGCTCTGTTTCAAAAATAACAGACATTTTAAATGAAATAGATTTAAACGGAAGTGGCCTCGCCAGGAATCGAACCTGGATCTGGAGCTTCGGAAACTCTTATACTATCCATTGTACGACGAGGCCTATTTGATCAAGCCGGGGACATTACTGCTGAATATTTTTACGGCTATGGCCAGCAATATTACGCCAAAAAATTTACGTATGGCAACCATTCCGCCCGGTCCCAGAATACGCTCTATTAAATTCAATGATTTCAATACTATAAAAACGATTACAAGGTTTATAAGTATGGCAATCAGGAGCATACTCTCATCATAATTCGCTTTTAAAGAAATAATCGTTGTAAGTGTACCAGAACCGGCAATCAGGGGAAACGCTATGGGAACCACAATGGAAGAAGATGCTCCTTTTTCGCTCTTGAAAAATTCTATTCCCAGTACCATTTCTAATCCGAGAATAAAAATTACAATGGATCCTGCAACGGCAAATGAATGAGTCTCTACGCCGAGAATATGAAGAAAGGGTTCACCAAGATATAAAAACAGTATCATCAGCCCGCCTGATATGAGAGTGGCTTTGAGTTCCTTTATGCCGCCCATCTTTTTTTTCAACGATAAAAGAAGAGGAATTGAACCAAGAATATCAATAACAGCAAACAGGGTAAAGGTTACTGTCAGCAACTCATTAAATCCTGTTTGCATGATTTGTAAAGTTAAGATCCAATTCTGGCGTAAAGATATTCGAATCAGTCCAGAAAGCTTATTGTTGAATTATTTGTGTTCTTATCGGACTGATTCCTGGAGATGTGGAAAAACTGAATTTCTTTTTGCCAGTTTTATCAAAACAATATACTGTTCCTGAAGAAATATAATCTTTAGCATCTCCAACGTATACATCTCCTGTGGCGGGATCAATATCCAGTCCATAAGGATTCACAATAGTCGTTCCGTCGGTTACAAAAGATGGCCTTATGGCACTGAAATCACTTGAATTCAAAATTCCAACATTAGCAACGCCCAGGTATCCACCCGTCGTAATTAATTCATTATTATAATATCGAATAGTCCCCACAGCACTATCTACAGATAAGATTACTTTGTTCGTACTTAAACTAACCTTAACAAGGCTGGGTGAAACAGATCCGTAGTTTCCGGTGCAGGCTACATAGATATTTCCTGCATTATCAGTGGCGATACTGCCTGGATTGGTTCCGACTGTAATTTTTTCTGTTTCCGTTAGCGAAGTCAAATCTATAATGGATACAGTTGAATCGTATGAGGGAGAGAATCCTCCGGTATTACTGACATATAAGTTGTTACCAGAAACGACCATCTGTGCGGGATTTGTTCCTACTGTAATGAATTTCTGAATCGTAAGACTGGAAGTGTCGATTACCGCAACCGTTCCATCAGTAGATGAAACAAATACATTGCCACCAAAACCTACAATGTTTTCAGGACCACGATTGACCCCTGCGTTTTTAAAATCAATGGTGTCTCTGAATTTTGCACCTATGGCATCTGCAACTGCAACATAGCCAGATACATTCATAACAATATATAATTTGCCCCCATAGATAATGAAATCACTACCAGTATCGCCCAGTCCAAATCCATTTACGGTTTTAAAATAATCCGTAGTAGGCATAGCGCTGGTAAAATCGTAGTAAGTGAGCATCGTATTATTTTGCTGAAAAATTCCCTGATTGAGTGTATAAACGCCGGTTGTTACATCTGGTGAAACAGGAGATGGCGAGCCATTTTTCTTACAGGCAATGAGACTGATAAAAATTATTAAAAAAAGCAGTGATAATTTGTTAGTAATCATTTTTATTATTTTATAAATTATTGATGGTTATACTTAGTTTATAGGACCTGCCTGGCATGGGATAATAGTTGATGACATCATATTGCTGATTGAAAATATTATTTACTTCAGCTTTTAACATGGTCCTTAAGTCACCTTCATTTATCTGAAAGCCAATAAACCCATCCTGTGTAATCCATCCTGGCAATTCATTAGAAGGATCATTTTCGCCAAGTGCATATCTTTTTCCGGAAAATAAAATACTATATCCGAAGCTCCAGCCATTATAATTATAAACTGCCAGGGCAGAACCAGAATAATTAGGTGTATATGGAATTTCATTTTTGTATTCTGAGCCGGATGGATTGGTTACATCCAACGCTTCCTGCCAGGTAAATGCTGCTCTTCCCGACCATCCTGATTTTGCAGAGAATTTACCATTTGCCTCAGCATTTATATCGACTCCCCTGATTTGAACTTTCCCGATATTTTCCATTGTCCATATAAAAAGATTTTGTGTGGGAACTGCAATTATCTTATCCTTAATATGATTGTAGTAACCGTCTGCACTTAAGCTGATTGCCCGCAATGCAGATTTATAACTTTTGGAATATGTCAGGCCAGCATCATATTGTGATGAATATTCCGGGAGCAGCTTGGGATTGATATTGGTATTATATGTATAGTACAGATCATTAAAAGTCGGCATGCGGAAAATATCCTTATAAAAGAATCGAAAAAGAAAGGGACTTTGGAGACTGGTCTTATATCCAGCCTCAAAAGCAGGCGTGAATTTATTTTTGTTTGATGCAGATTCTCCAATGACTGTTTTGTCATTGATATTTGTATTCAGAAGAGAAGCGCTTAGCAGCCAATGTGATTTTATAAATTGCAGTGCAAGGTTGTTCCATAAACTCAAACGCGTTGGAGTGGCAAATTCATTAATATTTGCAGTAAGATGCGTATATGCAAGATCTGAAGCAAGAGAAAAAGAAAAGTATTTTCCCATTTTATGACTCACTGCGATGCTACCATAAATTTCATTTTGAGTATAGCGGTCGTCCAACCCACCCGCGTTATTCAGGAAATTAGGATCTGTATACCTGGTGTACGTTGAACTGTATTTTAAGGAAACTAATAACGAAGTGCTGGCACTGAATTGTTTTAAATATCGGCTTTGAATAAAGTAATCTTTGTCTTCAAGTCGCTGAACAGATATGTCATTAAAGAAAATGATGCTTCCCGGTAATCCCCTATCCGAACTATAACCCCATATTTTGATTTGCAATGTTGAACTATCCGAAAACCTGTTTACTGTATTTACTTCTCCCTGCAAAGAATGGATATCAGAATTAGTGCGATATGCTTTTTGCGAAAACATACCATTATTGATATAATATGGATAATTTCCATTCGCCCAGGTTGCCTCTGCGTTTGCGCTAACGATCATAGATTTTGAAACGGGCAGATAAATTCCGGCATAAGGTTGCCATAAACCAAAAGAGCCTGCATTTAATCCGGCCATCCATTTTTTTTGTACGAAGTTTACAGCGTTAAAACTGTTGCTGGTAAATGAAAGAACGGAAGCGGATGAATAGATCCTTGCGGGTGCCAGTATCATTTGAGGATTTGCCTGGTCTAACTCGAGACTTTGAATGAAAGTTGTAGAGAATTTGCTGAGGTCTACCTGACCTGTCTGCGCATCGGCAATTGTTATTCCGTCATACACCAAACCCGTATTGAGACCACCCAGACTCCTTACTGAAATCGTTTTTAATCCACCAACTCCTCCATAATCTTTAATGAGCACTCCTGAAAAATACTTGGATGCTTCCGCTATATTTTCTGCATTCATTTCCTGAAGCGCTTCATGATTTAATATCTGAACCGGAACTATTGCAGTATAAGGGTTCTGTTTTTTTTCAGCGGTTACAGTTACCCTTTGTAATAATCTTCCTGTGTCCGAAGGATTTTGTGCAGGAACAGCAGAATTTGCAATGGTAAGAAGTAACAATATGATGAATGATCGGGTCATGCAATGAAAGTTCATTTAAGCAACATGGGAGGCACCAGAAGGAATATAAATAGAGAAGCCGTATATACTCCGCCTGCCTTTCACCCGAAAGCGTTGCGACTAATATTTTACCTGGCAGGTCTTCTGGCTCGTTTCCTGTTTACTGCCTTCCCGTCTCGCTTATGCTGTGACAGTGGCCGCAGTGTAAACAGTTTTTTCCCGCCATTGGGGGGAACGAAACTTACAGCTACGGGGATAGCGCCGGTCTTACACCGGACTTCCCTTTTAACTCCGCACGTGCGGAGACCAGATCATGCAAATGTAAAGGAGAGTTTGAAAAGAACCAGAGGAATTTTATTTTTTGGTTGCTTTATTATAATTGATGGTAAGCCCAACAAAATAACTTGCTGTCGGTGCCGCATTATAATATCTGCCGGCTGCTGCATTGATGTCATCTCCCAGGCTATATTTCGCATTAAAGGCATTATTAACACCGGTGAAGAAGGTCATGTAAAGTTTCTGTATACTTGTAGAATAACCAATTCTTCCGCCCACCAGCTGATAAGCGCCGGCAAAAGAAGTATTGGCGTCATCAAGTGGCATTTTGTCGCTGTAATAATAAGTCAGATGAAGAAAAATACCAGGCCGGCTGTTTAGATCAATGCCTCCTGTAAAAGTATTATTAGCTACGCCGGGAAAGTGTTTCCCATCATAATCGGTACTGGCTACTTTGAAATCACCAAAGGTAAAATTGTCTAATGTATAAGCAGCCCAAATGCGGGCGCTGTTTATCAGTCCGAATGCGGATGGTAACAACTGGTATGACAACTGTGATTCAATTCCCTTTTGAGTTGTAGAACCTGCATTCACATAGTAGTCGTTACCGCTGGAATCCTTACGGTCCACAATAGCGTTCTCCAGTTCAAAATAAAATCCGATCACTTCAACGTATAAGCGCTTATTAAAGAAACTGCTTTTAATTCCGGTTTCATAACTGATTCCATTTTCCGGCTGCAGATCAGTATTTATGCTGGTGGTGGAAGGCAGAACTTCTGCGACTGCGGGAGGTGAAAAACCTTTTGATATACTGGCGTATAATAATATGTCCGGAGTGATTTTCTTTGAAATGGCGATTCGGGGCGCCAGTTCATTGCTGAATAACTTATTTCTCGGAACAAAGCTCGGGACAGAGATCCTGTCTATACCGATGAACGCATTATTATAACTGACTCCTGCCGAAGCCTGCCATCCTTTTCCAAAAAAAACATCTGCCTGGGCGAAAATGGTATAGGTCCAGGTATTGATATTGTCGTTTGTCTGAAGCGTATCAGGTGCACCATTCGTATTGCCATAATCCTGTGTCTGAAAAAATCCTTTCTGTCCTTCACCCCCGAAACTCAGGTGTAAAAAATCTGTTGTATAATTAAAAATGGTTCTGCCCCCGAAATGGGGTTCATTGCGAAATTCATAATTTCTGAATGTAGGATTCTGGTAATTCGTATAAGCGCCATAAAAATTTGTTGTATTCTGAAATTTATCAGTTATACGGTATGTATTTACAATGGCAGCTAAAAAAGTTTTCTGGTATATGGCTGCCTGCGCCTGGTCGGCTGATGGAGTTGAACCCACTGCAGGGCGGGACTGTTTTGGATCAGTATTATATTCTGTAAGAGTCAGAGCGCCCGGAGTCTGATAATACAGGTTTCCATAAAAAGCGTAAGTGCTCAGGGTCTGACGATCATTATTCTTCAGCATGGATTCCCAGGTCACAATATCCCTGCGGAGGTTGGTATGATCGCGGTAACCGTCGGAAGTCTGATGAGAAAAACTAATGATATTACCTCCATTTTCATTTCCTGATCTCACCTGCGCGTTAATATTATTACTGTTGAATGTACCGTATGTATACTCGCCCGTAAATCCCGGCTGCCAGGAATCAGGCCTGGATTTAATAAGCAGGGCTCCACCTGTTGCAGCACCATACAGACTGCCTGCCGGACCTTTGATCAGTTCAAGTGAATACATATCAAAAGGAGCAAGCTGTGTAAGATAAGTATTGCCTCCCGGATCTGTAAAAGGGATACCGTCTATATAGACTTTTACATTTCTGACACCAAAAGGGGAGCGAAGTGTACTGCCCCTGAAACTCAGTCTGTAACTGCCTGGCGACCTTTCCTCCATTCGTACACCGGGTATGCTGTTCATGGCGGGAACGATACTCAGTTTGTCGTAGCGGTTAAATTCAGAACTCGTTATTACTCCTACGGCTGCAGCAACATCCGCAAGCTTGCGGTTTTGTTCATATGCCTGTACAACTACTTCCTGTAACAATTTCCTTTCTACCGTATCCGGAATCTTTGTGTCATTTTGTGCCCTGACAATTCCCGAAATCATCAATACCATCGCGCATATCCAGTATTTCATTCATTGGTTTTATTCCTGTTCAAAAGTAGAAAAGAATATTTCATTATCTTGACTTCTTTAAAGTTTGTTTTAATAGATAGAATGCATGATTATCTGGATCTATGGTAAAAAATGAAAAACTGGGTGTTTTTGATAGCACGATGATTGTGGTGAGTCTGGTAATTGGCATGGGTATTTTCAGAACTCCCGCAAATGTAGCCCAGCATGTTCCGGACAATTTTTTATTTTTCTTTACCTGGATAGCCGGTGGGTTGATTGCTCTCTGCGGTGCGCTCACCTATGCGGAAATCGGATCGCGCCTTCCCGTCACCGGGGGGTACTATAAAATATTTTCTTACGGCTATCATCCTTCCATTGCTTTTGCTATCAACTGTATTATTCTTATTTCCAATGCAGCATCCCTGGCAGGAGTTGCCCTGATAGGGGCAGAATATATTTCAGGTATCCTTTTCCCAGGTATCGTTGAAGCAGATGCATTACAGGTGAGAGAAATTGCGATCGCTCTTTTTTCAATATTGATTTTTTATTGTGTGAATTTACTGGGACTTAAAATGAGCGCCCGAGCACAAAATGTACTGACAGTTATAAAAATTTCATTGATCGTTCTGCTGGTATCACCCTTGTTTTTTACTGAAGCGGGTAAGGGTTCAATTATATCTCAGAATATCTTTCCCGGTTGGCTGGTCTATCTGAAAGGATTTGGCGCCGGTTTAATTGCAGTTTCTTTTACTTATGGAGGTTATCAGCAGACTATCAATTTTGGTTCGGATGTTGCGCAGCCC
Organism: uncultured Bacteroidota bacterium; assembly: GCA_963757975.1. GTDB lineage: Bacteria > Bacteroidota > Bacteroidia > Chitinophagales > Chitinophagaceae > Puia. The sequence goes on along the minus strand of CAVWUD010000040.1, from coordinate 10,835 downwards.
GGAAGGAATATTCCGCGTGCGATCTTTATGGGAATTTCCATTATTATTATTTTGTATATGAGCATAAATTTTGCTTATATAAGAGTTATGGGACTGGAAGGACTGCGGAATTCAAAAGGGATTGCATCCGTGATGGCGGCGCATGTTTTCGGGGATGCTGCCGGAAAAATCCTTTCGGTTCTACTTTTTCTCTCCGTGCTGGCTTATGTAAATGTATTGCTTATGAGCAACCCCAGGGTGATGTTTGCGATGGCTGAAGATGGTGTAATTCCAAAAATATTTGCCAGGCGAAATCCTTCCACAGGTGTGTTGATTACTTCCTTAACAGCATTTACGAGCGCCTGTGTTCTGGTTGTATTCTGGATGAAGGCATTTGATAAAATACTAAGTTTTACAATCTTCCTGGATTGTTTTGGAATGGCCGCTTCTGCAGGAACTATATTCAAATTAAGAAAACATCAGGTACACCCCGAAGGGAAAGAATTTTATAAGATGAAATTATACCCTTTATTACCGGTTATTTTCATTGCAGCTTATGCATTTGTAGCCGTTAGCATTTTTGTAAACAGCCCTGGTACTGCACTCACCGCTCTTGGCGTAATGGGATTTTTTATGATCATATATTTTCTTACGAAGGGCCTTAAAGCTTAACGCGAAAAAAAATTACACCAACAGGGTATTTTTTTCATCCCGCATGCAGACTATTTTGCGACAAATGGGAATTCCGAAACCCATGCTGTTGCGAAGAGTAGGAGTTAATAATTTTTCGAATGAAACTATTTGAATTGGACTTCACAAATTTTTGTGAAATCCAATTTATCTGTTTGCATGCGAATAATTAAAATCAATGAATATGAGTAAAAGATGGGATGGCAAATTAATGCAGGGTATGCAGGAATTGCCCATGGAAGCATCAGTTTCCATAATTGCAGGTGAATCACTTTTTTATTGGATTGGGTATGGGATAGGTGTGGCAGCCAATCTGTTTACACATTCTTAAACCTTTAATCTTCGGGTCATCAATTGATGAATCTTTTAGGATGATCCATATTGAAATAAAAAGAGACTTCTACAGAAGTCTCTTTTTAATATTTTATTTATGATTTTAGAAAGTCTTTTCCCTGATGAAGAAATCTATTCAGATTAAACAGCGGGACGTTTCTGATTGCGGTGCAGCCTGCCTTGCTTCAGTCGCTGCATATTTTGGTCTGAAGATTCCCATAAGCAGGATCAGACAATATGCGGGGACAAACAAACAGGGAACAAGCCTGTATGGTTTAATTACGGCGGCCGAGCAATTGAATTTTCAGTCAAAGGCCGTGAAGACAACAGGAATTGATTTAAATAATATTCCTCTCCCAACGATATTTCACCTGGTTTTGGAAAACGGAATACAACATTTTGTGGTTGTATACAGGGTAAGAAAAAACAATGTGAGATTCATGGACCCATCATCAGGACAATTAATTAATCAACCAATCCCTTCTTTTCAAAATAGCTGGAGGGGTGTTATTATACTGCTGGCACCATCAGATAAATTTCAGAAAAGAAATGAAAGAAAATCTCTTATTATCCACCTGCGGCAATTAATTTTGCCACATCGAAACATGCTTTTTCGCGCACTCCTGGCTGCTATGGTTTACACCATGCTCGGTCTGTCTGCTTCAATATATATCCGGAAAATCATAGATTATGTATTGCCCGATTTGAACATTGGCCTGCTGAATATACTGAGTCTTGGTATGATCCTTCTTCTCTGTTTTCAGGTTTTCATCGGTTATTTCAAATCACTCATCATTTTGAAAATGGGTCAGCAGATTGACAGATGGCTGATCCTGAGTTACTACAGGCATCTGCTTGAACTCCCACAAAAGTTTTTTGACAATATGCGCGTTGGTGAAATCATAAGCCGCGTAAATGATGCACTACGGATCCGGTTTTTCATCAATGATGTTGCACTTGGCCTGGTCATACATGGATTCACCATAGTATTCAGTATGACAGCCATGTTTATATATAACCGGAAACTTACACTGATAATGCTTTTAGCAATCCCGGTCTATGGTTTGATTTATTTTATAAGTAACAGGTCGCATGCAAAATGGCAGAGAGAAATAATGGAGACAGGCGCAACAATGGAAAACCATCTTGTCGAAACGATTCAGGGAGTTTCCACCATACGCCGTTTTGCTGCAGAGGAATATTTCAATCTGAAAACAGAAAACAGATTTATGTTCCTGATGAAGACGATTTTTACCAGCAGTCACCATGGGCTTATCCTTTCCGGTGTATCAGAATGGATAACCAGCTTTCTTAATATATTAATTCTCTGGACCGGTAGTTATCTCGTAATAGACCGGATCTTATCACCAGGAGAACTGCTATCATTTTATACACTTACCGTATTTTTTACGACGCCCCTGCAGGCGCTAATTGGTGCAAACAAACCGATGCAGGATGCAATGATTGCTGCTGACCGCCTTTTTGAAATCATAGATCTGGAATCGGAAAAAGAAATTACAGAATTACAAATACCTGATTGTTTTCCGGAAGGGGACCTTGTTTTTGACAATGTTCTTTTCAGTTATAGTCCGGGAATTCCGGTGTTCAGTGGTTTACAGTTGCGTTTTCATCAGAATCATATCACAGCCGTTGTAGGAGATAGCGGATGCGGAAAATCAACACTGCTTTCGCTTATTCAGAAAATCTATCAGCCAAATGGCGGCAAAATATTTATAGCGGAAATTAATATTCAATATATTTCAAAAGCAGTTTTGAGCGAAAAAATTGCAGCAGTCCCTCAGCATATTGATCTGTTTCACGGAACAATTATTTCTAATATCGCTCTGGGTGAAAATAAACCCGACCTTGAAAGGATATTTGATATTTGCATCAGACTTGGATTACACGAATTTATTACCAGTTTGCCCGCGCAATATCAAACGATAATAAGGGAGCAGGGCGTAAATATTTCCGGAGGACAGAAGCAGCGACTTGGTATCGCGAGAGCCTTGTACAGGAAGCCTTCAATTTTGATAATGGATGAAGCTACTTCAGCCCTTGATCCTGAAAGTGAAAGAAAAGTGCAGGAGACTTTGCAATGGTTTTATAATCAAAAAAAAACAATAATCATTGTTACACACCGACAGGCAACAGTTAAATACTGTGATTCTGTAATTTTTTTAAAACAGGGAAAACTACCTCTTTCCGGAACACATGAAAAACTATTATATGAAAATCCCGATTATAAACAATGGTGGGATAAATAAAGTATGATATACAGTTCAAAGCACGCAATTAACTGCAAAAATCGAAATTTACCAATTGGCGTTAGGCTTTAAGCTTTGAGCTTTAGGCCTGTTCAATAAAGCAATTAAAACATTGAGTTACCCGGGGATTTATTATTTTCAAATTTTATTTCCCTGATCATGGCAGACGAAAAAGACATTTCATATATATTAAATGAGCTGGGTGAGGACCGTTCAGATTATTTTAATGCTGTTGCACCACCTATTATACAGACCAGTAATTTCCGTGTCAATACAGTAGGGGATCTGAAGAAATTATTTGCAGACGAATATTCCGGTTATTTATACAGCAGGGGATTAAATCCTACTGTCGATATTCTAAGAAAAAAACTGGCTGCTCTCGATAAGGCAGAAGACTGTCTGGTTTTCAATAGCGGCGCGGCAGCCATTTTTGCAGCTGTTTTAGCCAATGTCAATAAAGGGGATCATATTATTTCTGTGAAAAATCCTTACAGCTGGGTTAAACGGATGTTCGATTTTATCTTCTCCAGGTTCGGTATTGAAACAACATATATTGAAGGAACTGAAATCGTACAATTTGAAAATGTATTAAAGCCAAACAGCCGTTTTATTTACCTGGAAAGCCCCAACTCCTGGAACTTTGCCATTCAGGATGTAGAAAAGGTTGTTGATTTTGCAAAACGAAACGGGCTAATTACCCTGATGGATAACTCGTATTGTACGCCACTTTACCAGAAACCAATCCCGATGGGTGTTGATATGTGCATGCAGACGGCCACTAAATATATAGGCGGTCATAGTGATACACTGGGTGGTATTCTGACCGGAAGCCATCAGATGATAAAAAAAATCTTCGATTGCGAATATATGGCTGTAGGCAGCGGTATTCAACCCTTCAATGCTTGGCTTTTAATACGGGGGTTAAGAACCCTGGAAATAAGAATGAGAAGGATTACAGAAACTACAAAAGAAGTTCTTCAATATCTGAAAAAACATCGACTGGTGGAATCGGTATTATTTCCCCTTGACGAATCTTTCCCTCAATATGAACTGGCGGTAAAGCAAATGAAAAATGCCTGTGGATTGATCAGCTTTTTTGTAAGGGCGGGAAAAAGGAAGGAAATCGTTCATTTTTGTGAAAATCTGAAACATATAATGATGGCAGTTAGTTGGGGAGGTCACGAATCATTAATTTTGCCCCGCTGTGCCAGTCTTGAAGATGCTGATTTCGATCAGGGGGATAAGGAACACCGGATGCTAAGGTTATATGTGGGTTTGGAATCTGCACAATACCTGATAGATGACCTGGAACAGGCTTTCCGTTCATCATTCTAACTTCTCTTTAGGCTTTTTTTTGGCTTGGAATGGGGTGGATTCTTTATTTTGCAATACTTCTGATTGCCCTTCTCAAAATAAGAAGGCTGCGGATGACCCTTTATAAAATTGTTTCATGAGAATGACCAAAATACTAACCTTATTCTTATCCGCCCTATTTTCTGTTTTAACCCTCACCGCCCAGGACAAATGGGACCTTCGCCGCTGTGTGGACTACGCAATGGCCAATAATATTTCAATCAAACAAGCCGATATAGATTCAAGAACTTCCAAGCTTACGCTGGACCAAACCAAATGGGCACAATATGGAACGGCTACCGGGAATACTGGTCTGGGATTTAACTTCGGCCGTTCAATTAATCAGACAACCAATGTTTATTCAAACGTAGAGGGGCTTTCACAAGTTTACAGTTTGCAGGTCGGCATTACGCTTTTCAATTGGTTCGCCATGAGGAGGGCGACTGAATCAAACAGATACAGTTACGAGGCACAGGTAATAAATATCGACAAAATTAAAAATGATGTTACTTTAAATGTGGCCGCCGGTTATCTTTCAGCCTTGTTGGCAAAAGAACAGGTAACGCTTGCAAAAACTAAACTCCAGTTAACTTCACAACAACTTGAAAATACGCGCAGACTGGTAGACGCAGGGTCCGTTCCCGAGTTGAATGCAGCCGAACTGGAAGTCCAGTTTGCAACAGATACTGCATCCGTGATTACTGCACAGGAAACATATGATTTGGATAATCTTCAGCTTAAAGCCATTCTGAACCTGGATGCAGCTGCTCCGTTCGATCTGGATACTCCACCGGTTGAAACAATTCCGGTGGAACCTATATCCCAACTACAGCCTGATATTGTATATTCTTTAGCCGTCAATTCATTCCCTCAACAAAAGATGAACGACCTGCGTATTACATCTGCTGAAAAATATGTAGATTATAACAGAGGGAAATTATATCCCACCCTTACTGCTTATGGTGCATTGGGAGATAACTTTTTCAATGACCTGCGCCATGTGGACTATCTGGCCACAATTTCACCAGTGCCGGGTTCTTATGCTTTAAATACTACTCCTATACCAAATGAACAATATCCTCTGTATTATCCCAACATTACGCCTGTTTACAGCAGCCAGCCTTTCTACAAAGCATTTCAGGGATATGGGGATCAGCTGAGCAATAACTTCGGCCAACAGTTTGGACTTTCCCTGGCTATCCCTATTTTTAACGGGAACAGCCAAAGAATAAATTATAAAAAAGCGCAGCTGAGCGTCGCTACAGCCAAGCTTACGAAAGAAAGCGACCTGATGACATTGAAACAGGGCGTATATCAGGCATATTATAATGCCGTGGCTTCTCTGGAAAAATTTGAGGCAAACCAGAAAGCTGTAACTGTTGCAGAAAAATCATTCGATCTTTCAACCAAAAGATATAATATCGGGATGTTGAATACCATTGATTATTTAACCAATCAGAACAATTTATTTACGGCCCGTATTAACGTACTTATCGCCCAGTATGATTATGTGTTCCGTATGAAAGTGCTGGAATATTATAAAGGACTCGGCATTAAATTATAAAAACACCTTTACAACAACCTTCGTATGAATAAGAAGCTGGTCTGGATCATTGTTAGTCTCGTGGTTATAATACTTGTCATAATAATTTTAAAAAAGAGCGGTATTATTGGAAAAGAAGAAGGGATTAAAGTTTCGGTGGAAAAAGCAGGCAAACACACTATTATAGAAACCGTTACGGCCAGCGGGAAAATTTATCCCGAAACAGAGGTTAAATTAAGTTCGGATATTTCCGGTCAAATCGTTGAACTGAATGTAGAAGAAGGCGATAGTGTAAAAAAGGGTCAGGTACTTGCAAAGATCTTTGCAGATATTTATTCCAACCAGTTAAACCAGGCAGCTGCACTTGTCAATCAACAGGACGCCATGGTAGACAATGCGAAAGCCCAGCTGCCAGGTTTAAAAGCGACCATGGATGCTGCACAGGCACAATATGACAGGCAGAAAACACTTCTTTCACAAAAAGTTATTTCACTTTCAGAATTTGAAACCGCTACAACGGGTTTGAGAACAGCTCAGGCAAATTATAATGCAGCACTGCAAAATGTTCAAAGTAATATTGCAGCTGTTTCAAGTGCAAAAGCAAATCTCGCTATTCAGGCCGCGAATGTTGATAAGACAACTATTACTTCTCCATTAAACGGTGTGGTTTCCCTGTTGAGCGTTAAAAAAGGCGAACGTGTTGCAGGTAATCAATTTGCAGCCGGTACTGAAATCATGCGCGTTGCAGATATGAGTAAGATTGAAGCTGTTGTGGATGTAGGTGAAAACGATATTACGAAAGTACACCTGGGTGATTCAGCTATTATTGAAGTGGATGCATATAATGGCCGAAAATTCAAAGGCATAGTTACTCAGATCGCCAGCAGTATCGTTTCAACAGCCAGCTACTTCCAGCAGCACAACCAATGATGTAACAAATTATAAAGTACATATCCGTCTGGATCCTGCAACATATAAAGATCTCACGGATAATAAAAGACCCAAAGGCCTTGTATTTCGTCCTGGAATGACAGCCAGTGCAGATATTCAAACCAAAACGCATAAAGATGTTTTGTCTGTTCCCATCAATGCAGTAACTACCAGGGAAAAAACTGCGGGTAGTCAGGCTGCAGCGAAGGATAAAAAACCAGTTGAAGACAATAATGGAGATGTAAAAGAGGCATCATCAGGTGATTTGGATGAAGTAGTTTTCCTGTTACAACCTGATAATACGGTAAAAAAGGTCAGTGTAAAAACGGATATTCAGGATGTAAACAATATTGAAATTATAAGTGGCATTAAATTGGGAGATGAAGTGGTTACCGGTCCATATGGCACGGTAAGCAAAATATTGAACGATGGCACCAAGGTTACGGTTGTAGACAAAGACAAACTATTCGAAACGAAGAAATGATACGGAACAGGGGTTTTATTCACCGAAATTCAGGATTCAATGCGATTTGGAATCATAGGAAGCGGAAGCTGGGGTACTGCGCTTGTCAAAATCCTGACCGACAATCAACAATCGCTTAACTGGTGGATCAGGAATCCCGGAGTCATTGATCATATCAGGAAAAAAGAACCATAATCCTCAATATCTAAGTTCTGTTTATTTTGATACCAACCGGCTTAACCTGACCAATGATCTCGAAAAACTGATTCGGGATTCGAGTTGCCTTATTATTGCTGTTCCCTCTGCCTATATTGAACAAATCTTCGACCCCCTGCCACCTGAAATATTTGTGGGGAAACAAATTCTCTCTGCTGTTAAAGGAATTCTTCCGGGTAAAAATTTATTATTGAATGATTACCTGAATCAACAATTTCATTTTGATCCGGAAGGCTATTTTACGGTTATGGGGCCCTGTCATGCTGAAGAGATTGCAGCTGAAAAATTATCTTATCTGACTTTTTCGGGTATTTCTGAAACATCTGCCGGGGAACTGGCGTCTTATTTTACAACAGACTATCTGAACACCATAACCAACAATGATATTTATGGTGTTCAGTATGCAGCAGTTCTGAAGAATATTTATGCGCTGGGTGCCGGGATTGCCCATGGGCTGGAATATGGTGATAATTTTCTCAGCGTGTTCATAGCCAACTGTGCGGATGAAATGGCCGGTTTTCTTTTAAAAGCGGGGATTCGGCATATGGAAGTTGGCATCCATGATGCAACAGAATTCCGTACTTGAGAAAAAGACTGCGAATTATGCCGCATCCGTATACCTGGGGGACTTGCTCGTTACCTGTTATTCCTTATTCAGCAGGAACCGTACTTTCGGGAATATGATCGGAAAAGGATATTCGGTTAATGCTGCAAAACTGGAGTTGAACATGGTAGCAGAAGGTTATAATGGCAGCCATTGCCTTTACCGTGTTAATCAGCAACTAAAAGCTGATATGCCGATAGCCGATATTATTTATAAGGTTCTTTGGGAAAATGTTAATGTTCGGGAAGCATTTAAACGAATAGAAGGTTTACTGGTCTGATTTTTTAACGATTAATGTAATATGACACCGCTTTCATACCAGGGTTTTGGGTTTACAGCCATCCTCGTGATGGTTGCGATTCTTTCAGTAAGTCAGTTGATCAAGTATCTGAAAGACAGGTTTCTCAACCACTCCAAGGATGAAACTATCCATGCCAAACGCTCAACGCCAAACGCCTAACACTGAACGCTGAAAGCTGAACGCCTGTCAACTGTCATAAGCCTCCTGTAAACTATATTGATTAATCGAAAAATAGGGATGCCGCAATCCCATCTGCGAAAAGTTTTCCACTATTTGTGAGTACAAGTTTCTCCTTTTTACGTTCTATTTTTTTGGATTCTATATATTTCCTGGCATTATTTTCCAATGAAAGGCTTTTTTCATATCCGAATTGATTTGAAACTTTTTGCAGATCCAATCCCTCCATCGTTCGCAGCGAAGTCATGATATATTCATTCAGAAGGTCCCTGGGCTGGAGATTTTCCGATTCCATATGCAGCTTACCTTCCATAAGAGACTTGATATAAATCGCGTTATTGGAAATATTCCATTGCCGGCTGGAACCGTTAAATGAATGGGCAGCAGGTCCAAGCCCCAGGTATTTTTTTGACTGCCAGTATGAACTATTGTGTCGGCTTCTCCTTCCAGGTTTAGAAAAACTTGATATTTCATAATGTTCAAATCCTGCAGCCTCCAGTAATCTTATTCCGGTTAAAAACTGACGAACCTGTTTTTCAGGTTGTACATCGGCAGTTTTTTTCATTTGAACCATTTTATACAGCGCTGTTTTAGGTTCAACCGTTAACGCATAACAGGAAATATGCGAAGGATTCAGAGAAATTGCCCTTCCAAGATTTTCATTCCATTTTTCGTCCGTTAACTCTGGTAAACCATAGATCAGATCCAGGCTAAAATTTTCGAAACCGGCAGTAATTACATTTTCAAGGGCTTCGACGGCCTTTTGTGCATCATGAGCGCGGTTCATCCAGACAAGATCATCAGTAAAAAAAGACTGGACTCCGATACTTAGTCTGTTAATCCCGGATTCTTTCCAGGCTTTTAAGTTAGACGGAGTCATATCATCCGGATTGGATTCTAAGCTGATTTCAGGATCAGCGCTGATTGAGAAATTGCTATAAATCGAATTCAGTATATCCCGGAATGCAGGTAGAGGGAGAAGAGACGGAGTACCCCCACCAAAATAAATCGTTTCGATCTGTTCATTGGCTAAATAAGTTCTCCGCAATTCAATTTCTTTCAATAAAGCGTCTGTAAAATCGTTCTGCAACGCAAGGTTGGTAGAGAAATGAAAATTACAATAATAACAGGCCTGTTTACAAAATGGAACATGAATATAAATGCCTGCCATAGGATTGGCTAATTTTATGGAATTACGAATGCTTTTGAGAGAATGGCAAAATTAAGATTATATGGCTTCATCCCCTTTTTGTTGCTTGCATCCATCCTGCCGGCGCATGCTCAATACGCTCTGCATGTAAAGCTCAATTCGCCCGACTCCATTCTCAGGGCTGCGGCCCTCGGTATTCCGGCTTCATTTAAAGACAGGGCAGGTTGTACGGAATATGTTTACAAACTCACTGACCTGCTCAGAAATAAAGGATTTACTTCTGCTTCCATAGATAGTGTGAAATTTGATTCCGCATCTGCCTTTCTTCGTCTTTACATTGGCGAACGCTTTACCTGGTCGAAAATCAAAACAAAGCCTGCAGACATGCAAGTGCTGGATGCTGCCGGTTGGGATTCAAAAAAGCTATCAGGCAAACCGGCAATTCCTGATCTTTTTCAAACCGAAGAATTGCAGTTGCTCAATTACATGGAAGATAACGGATATCCATTTGCTAAGATCTCTCTGGATAGTGTTGAGATGGATAATGGAGGTATCAGTGCAGTGCTGAATATTGAAAAGGGACCCTTGTATAAGATAGACAGTATCCGGATTATCGGTGCTGCAAAAATTTCTGTCGATTTCATGGAGAGATACCTTGGTATTCCGGAAGGAAGTATTTACAGAAAAGACAGGTTATTAATGATCAGCAAACGCATTCTGGAACTTCCATTTGTTCAGGAGGAAAGACCCTGGAGTCTTAATTTGCTTGGTACGGGTTCTATTTTAAATTTATATCTGAAGCCTAAAAAAAGCAGTCAGATCGATGTCC
>CAVWUD010000039.1:0-78370 GCA_963757975.1 uncultured Bacteroidota bacterium | reverse complement strand
CAGTCGGGTGTGCAATTTGGGATAGCAAAAGAAATAGATGGTGTTATTGAAGCATAAGAAGATCGATATGAAAAGCTGCATGTTCTGATGACCGGAGGAGATGCGCATTATTTTATGCCTTTTCTGAGGAAAAAAATTAGTCGAAGACCCGGATCTGATTTTTAAAGGACTTTACTTAATAAGTGAATATAATTTTTCAATTTGAAATCTCTCCGTCGAAATACAGGCTATGGGTTTTCCTATTTTTACATGTGTGATTTTTTCTGCTTGTGAAAATAATATGAAAACACTTGCCCAATTTCCGTCAAAAACAGATCAGTGTGGATGAAGGCAAACAGATTATTGCCTTTCTGAGTGAAAATGCTAAAGTGAAAGCCAAACTAACTGCACCATATATGCGAAGGAAGGAGGTAGATTCACCCTATGTAGAATTCCCAAATACGCTGCATGTTGACTTTTATAATGATTCACTTGTAATCGAAAGTATTATGAATGCGCATTATGGTAAATGGCGGGAACAGGATGGGAAAGTTTATCTGCGGGACAGTGTGGTAGTTATGAATATTCTGAAAGGAGATACTCTTTATTGCAGGGAACTCTGGTGGGATCAGAAAGCCGAAAAATTTTATACCGACAAACCTGTACAGATTCATAAATCAGGTGGGACCATTCTTATGGTACCGGCCTTGAGGCACCCCAGGATTTCAGCGGGTATACTATTTATCAGATTACAGGCCCTTTTGCTTTCCCGGAGAATGGAATGCCGAAGAACTAGAAAAAAAGTATGGCATAAAGCGAGTATCAAATATAATGTTTAGTCTCTCTATAAATAAAAAGCCCTGGAATACTCCAGGGCCTCGAATGTGTTTGTACTTAACCTAACCGTTACCAAGTTGGTCATCAATAGGGTACAAATTTTAACACTTCATCGGATTTGGTCTTCTCGTGGAATTTGGATTTTAACTGTCGGTGATCGGGCCCTGATAAATGGTTTGGTTGGTTTCATAGTTAGCTTTTCGAAGGAATTGGATATTGAACCATCTAACCGGACGTCTTTCACTATGACGATGTAAACATACAAATCGCATATGCCGGGACAAGCGGGATTGCGCTCGATCTCCTATTTTCAGCTAATACTGAAAAAATTCGTAAAAATACGATTGAGGCTTAAGGCCTAAAGCTTAAAGCGTAAGGCTTTTCGTTGATTGTTAGTACAGTTAGCCAAAATGCATTCAGTAAAAGAACAGCGAATATTTATTACAATAATAACAAATAAGTATTTACCCTTAGCGTTTTTTAACCCAAAGATTAAAGCATTAAGCTTTTAACTTTGCTTCAGCCTTACGCCTTAAGCTTTAAGCTTTCTTCAGGTCGCATTTGAGGAAATAGCAATACATCCTGAATAGAAGGCTGGTTCGTGAGCAGCATGGTCAGTCGGTCAATTCCTATACCTATTCCTGCAGTAGGTGGCATACCATATTCCAGCGCCCTTAAAAAGTCATTGTCAATGAACATAGCTTCCTCATCACCTCTTTCCATAAGTTTTACCTGGTCCTCAAATCTTTCTCTCTGATCCAATGGATCATTCAATTCAGAATATGCATTTGCGATCTCTTTTCCGTTAATGATAAGCTCAAATCTTTCAACCAGTCCGTTTTCAGACCGATGCTTTTTAGTCAGCGGACTCATCTCTATCGGATAGTCGATGATAAATGTTGGCTGTATATATAGATGTTCACTGGTTGCACCAAATAACGCATCTATAAGTTTCCCTTTCCCCATACTGTTATCTGCGGGGATATGATTTTGCCTGCACAAATCTCTTAATCCATCTTCATCCATTCCGGATACATCAGTTTTGGTAGCTTCACGGATCGCTTCATAAATACTTATTCTTTTGTAAGGCGCTTTAAAATCAATTTCCTTATCGCCTGCTGAAACTACGGTGGTTCCGTTAACTGATAATGCGGCGGCTTCCAGAATAGATTCCGTTGTTGCCATCATCCAGAAATAATCCTTATAGGCAACATAAAATTCCAGTATAGTGAATTCGGGATTATGTGTCCGGTCCATACCCTCATTCCTGAAGTTTCGGCTAAACTCATATACCCAGTCGAATCCACCCACAATCAGCCTTTTCAGGTATAACTCATTGGCAATGCGCAGGTATAGAGGAATGTCCAGGGCATTATGATGTGTAATAAATGGTCGGGCAGATGCGCCCCCAGGTATGGTTTGGAGTACCGGAGTGTCGACTTCCAAAGCACCGGCTGTATTAAGGAAATCGCGCATGCTGTTGATCAGTTTCGTTCTTTTTATGAAAACCTCTTTGACGTGGGGATTTACAATGAGATCTGCATACCGTTGACGATAACGGAACTCCGGATCAGTTACAGCATCGAAAGTTTCCCCTTCCTTTTCCTTCACAACAGGAATAGGACGGAGTGCTTTTGATAAAAGAGTCAGTTCCTTTACATGAACAGAAATTTCACCCGTTTTAGTTATGAAAACATAACCCTTTACTCCAATAATATCCCCCAGATCCACCAGGTGTTTCCATAACTTATCATATAATGTTTTGTCCTCGCCAGGAGCTATATCATCCCTTTTGATATATAATTGGATGCGACCAGTACTGTCCTGAATTACAGCAAAAGAGGCTTTTCCCATATCCCGGATGCTCATGATCCTGCCTGCCAGACATACAGATTCAAATTCATCCTTTTTCTCTTCTGAATAGTTAGATTTAATAATGGCTGCATAAGTATTTACCGGGTAGGCGGCAGCAGGATAGGCGTTAATACCCATTTCTCTCAAAGATTTCAACTTTTCCCGGCGTATAAGTTCCTGTTCTGATAAAGATGGATGAGACATAGAGTCACTTTCTAAATTCCCGCAAATGTACGTTTTAAGCTTAAAGCTTAAGGCTTAAAGCTTAAAGCAAGTATGGGAGTATGGGAGTGTGCCGTCAACGGCCAACGTACGGTCATCGGAATAGGGCTGGTTTTTAACGTGTTTTGACCTATTTTTGTCGGATAAATCCTGGGAAAATGAAGTTTGAAAAGATTCACAATAAGGGCCAGGCACAGCTTTTCCGCAACAGTTATATGGAAATGCTCACCAAGACCCATCCATTGGTGATCTGGGGGATCTACCTGCCAGTGATCATTTATTTTATATACCTCAGTCATTTCCAGCTGGACTTCAGTTATCTCAGTATATTATTCACGTTCGCTGCAGGAGGATTTTTCTGGACTTTCTTCGAATACCTCATGCACCGGTTTGCTTTTCACGCAGTAGCGGAAAGTGAATCGGCACAAAAGTTCATCTATGTAATGCATGGCAACCATCATCATTTTCCCAGGGATAAAGAGCGTCTTTTTATGCCACCGGTACCCAGTATTATCATTGCTTCAACCATTTTTGGGATAATGTACCTGGCAATGAAAGAATACGCTTTCACTTTCTTCTCCGGATTCATATTGGGTTACCTCCTTTATGGAAGTATGCACTATGCAATTCATGCATGGAACCCTCCATTCAAATGGATGAAACCTCTCTGGAGAAACCATCATCTTCACCATTACAAGGATGATCACAAGGGTTTTGGTGTAAGCACTACTTTCTGGGACCGGATATTCGGTACCATGTTCGATCTGAAAAAGGAAAAGGAAGACAAGGAAAAGGTGAAGGAACTTATGTATTGTTATTAATATTTCTCCATTACGCCGAGTCCGAATAGAGCAAAGTCATATTTCACGGGATCTTTTTTATCCATTTCACGAAGGGCCAGTGTGAGTTCCATTGCTGTTTCCCAGTCTGTCTGCTTCCTGCTGATTAATCCAAAACCTCTCGCAACACGTGACACGTGAAGGTCAACCGGGCAAATCAGATCTGCTGCAGATATTTTTCTCCAGATTCCAAAATCCACCCCCCGTTTATCCATTCGTACCATCCATCGCAGGTACATATTCAGGCGCTTGCAGGCAGAATTTTTTTCGGGAGACGAGATGTGTTTATGCGTTCTGAATGGTGCATTTTCAAGTGAAAAAAACCTGGTATAAAAAAGCGATAATGCATTTTTTATGAATTCATTTCCAACATACATATTTTCTCCAGGCAGCAGGAAAGCAGTTTCCAGAGAATCCGACGACCGGTAGTGGGATTGTAAATAATGGATGAAATATAAAAGATCCGTAGCATTGAATGTGCGGTGTTTGAAATTCAGAAAACGTTTCAGATCAGTTTCTCGATGGTTCAAAATAAAATTATAAGGGTCATCATCCATGGTGCGCATCAGCTCGTTTGATTTTTGAATGATGGTGGTCCGGTTACCCCAGGCGAAAATGGACGCAAAAAGTCCCGCGATTTCTATATCCTGTTTTTTACTGAAACGATGCGGAACCGACACGGGATCTGCCTCAATAAAGGAAGGATGATTATATTCAAGCACTTTCTTTTCAAGAAAATCCCGTAGTTCTTTTTTGTTCGGGAAAACTGTCATATTATTTAACCTATTGCCTGATCCAGGTCTTCTATAAGGTCATCGGCGTCTTCGATGCCGACGCTTAGCCGGATAAGACAATCGCGTAATCCGTTTTTCATTCTATCCTCTTTGGGTATGGATGCATGCGTCATACTGGCTGGCTGACTGATCAGAGATTCAACCCCACCAAGACTTTCAGCGAGGGAAAATAATCGCGTGGCAGATAAAACCCTGCTGGTTTCTTCGGCAGAATTATTTTTTAATTCGAAACTTAGCATGCCACCAAATCCACGCATCTGTTTACTAGCAACTGCATATCCGGGATGATCTTCGAATCCGCACCAGTAAACTTTTTCTACTTTTGGGTTTTTACGCATCCAGCGGGCGATTTTTTCCCCATTTTCACAATGTCTTTGCATGCGCAGTTCAAGGGTTTTAATTCCTCTTAAAACCAGGTAGCAGTCCTGCGGACCCGGAACAGCTCCACAGGATTTCTGAATGAAATATAATTGTTCGCGCAATGCAGGGTCGTTCATCATTAAACATCCATGTATCACATCACTGTGGCCGCCAAGATATTTTGTAGCCGAATGAATCACGATATCAGCCCCCAGATCCAGCGGATTCTGAAGATAAGGAGATGCAAAAGTATTGTCAACGCATAGCAGGAGTTTTTTTTCTTTGGCAATGGACGCGACCTCTGCAAGATCCACAATATTCATCAGGGGATTGGTGGGAGTTTCCGTCCAGATGAGTTTTGTTTTTTCGTTGATGAAAGGGCGGATATTTTCGGAGTTCTGCATATTCACATAATGAAAATGGATGCCTGTTTTTTCAAAAATCTTAGAGAATAGACGAAAAGTTCCGCCATACATATCATTGGCTGCGATCACTTCATCACCCGGAAGCAGGAGCCGGATCACAGCATCTGAAGCTGCCACACCACTGCTGAAAGAAAGTCCGAAACGGGCATTTTCAATAGAAGCCAATGCAGTCTCCAATGCTTTTCTGGTAGGATTTTGCGAGCGGGCATATTCATAACCTTTATTATTGCCGGGTGCTGACTGTACAAAAGTTGATGTCTGGTAAATAGGCGGAATAATGGCGCCCGTACTGGGATCGGGGTCCATACCTGCATGAATCAAACGTGTTGCAAATTTCATATTTGTTTTTTTCGAATTGAAAACCGGGATTACCAGTTTATAGGTAAATGCACTTCTTTATTATCCCAACCGATCATCAGGTTCGTTTTATTTTTTTCTTTCCCTTCAAAACAGATCGTAAATACATCGATGATATCGGGTCTCGTGTTTACTTTTACATCGGCACGGATGACATCTTTTTTTGTATCATATCCAAACGCTCCCCAGGTATCTGTTTCCTTATTTAATATGATGGTCCATTTATCCGTTGATGGTATCGCATACATCGTATATCTTCCTTTTGCGATCTTATTTTTATCGATTTTCACATCCCTGAAAAATTCAATCTCCGTTGCTTCATTAGCACCCATCCGCCAGACCATATCATAAGGCACCAGATCTCCAAAAATGCTGCGGTCATTTTTTTGAGGCCGCCCATAAATGACGCGCGCAATTAATGGTGCATCAGATTTATGCTGAATTTTAAGAACAGGATAATCCACCGGATAATAACACATATCCATCGGTGACTTATCCAGGGGAGGCAGCGAGGACTGTGCTGTACAAAAACAGGAAACAGACAATAAAAAGACGATCGTCAGAAAAGATTTGATCATATTCATGGGAGGCAAAATTAAACAGGAAATGCTTATGAATTGGCGCGAAGGTAGAGCAGTTCGTTAAATGCGAAGGTTTTTACATGAGGAAAGAAATATTCGTATGCCATTTTTAACTCTTCATAATAATTAATAAAAGCTTCAAAAACGGGCTCTGGATCGTCAATATATTTTGCCCGACGGCAAAGGCCCTCGAAACTATTATGGATTCCCTGGGTGGACCGGTAGTTTAACAGCCAGTTTTGCATTCGCATATAAAAGAAGAAGTTCTTAAATTTTTCGGGAAACCATTTTTCATTCAATTCGAGTTGTACATATGTTTTTTGGGTGAAATCAGACAATGCACCCTCCTCAAATTCATAGGGATCATTGGCAAGGAAATGATCATAAATAATATCCACAAAGCTTCCGGCGTATAATCCTGCTGCTGTTTTCAGGAATTGTTTGGCCTGTCGCGTTGCGGGATGGGAGTCGGTGTACTCATCAATTTTTCGATGCAGGGTAATACCCATTCGGATACGGTCGGGGTATTCGAATTTTTTTTTGCCCTTAACAAAATCGCTGATCATATTTCCTGCAAGTATATCCGGATCCCCGAATGAAAGATAAGCATGTGCCAGGTAGTTCATTGCGATAAAAATACATTTTTAAAGCCTAAAGCCTAAAACCTGGTAAAGCTTAATATCCGAAGACTTTAAATTATATTTTCAAATTAACAATTTATCAAATTTGCTTTAGGCTTTAGGCTTTGGGCTTTAAGCTTTAAAAGAATTAATTTCGCTTTCCACATAGTAAAATCATGAATAAAGGACCTGTTTCAAATTATATCGCGCATCATTACAGGCATTTTAATGCAGCAGCTCTTATAGATGCGGCCAAAGGGTATGAAACTCATCTGGCGGAAGGCGGAAAAATGATGGTCACCCTTGCCGGTGCCATGAGTACCGCTGAACTGGGCGTATCGCTCGCAGAAATGATCCGTCAGGATAAAGTGCATATCATTTCATGTACAGGTGCCAACCTGGAAGAAGATATCATGAACCTGGTAGCCCATTCACATTATAAAAGAGTACCAAACTATCGTGACCTTACACCACAACAGGAATGGGAATTATTGGAACAAGGTCTTAACCGCGTCACGGATACCTGTATTCCTGAAGAAGAAGCTTTCAGAAAAATCCAGAAACATATCGTGCATTTATGGAAGGATGCAGATGCGAAAGGTGAACGTTATTTTCCTCACGAATACATGTATAAACTTCTTCTGAGCAAAGTAATGCAGGACGGATATGAAATTGATGTAAAAGACAGCTGGATGATTGCAGCGGCAGAAAAAAATCTACCCATAGTAGTTGGTGGCTGGGAAGATAGTACAATGGGAAATATTTTCGCATCTTATATCGTGAAAGGTGAACTGAAGGCAAGTACAATGAAAAGCGGCATAGAATATATGGTCTGGCTTTCAGACTGGTACAGGAAAAATTCAGGTGGAAAGGGTATTGGGTTTTTCCAGATTGGCGGCGGTATTGCAGGCGATTTCCCGATTTGCGTGGTGCCGATGATGTATCAGGATCTGGAGTGGCACGATGTTCCTTTCTGGAGTTATTTTTGCCAGATATCCGATTCAACTACTTCGTACGGTTCTTATTCAGGCGCAGTGCCTAACGAAAAAATCACCTGGGGGAAACTGGATATCCATACACCAAAATATATTGTGGAAAGCGATGCAACCATTGTGGTGCCTCTCATATTTGCATGGATATTGGGCTGGTAGAAAGAAAGTATGGGAGTATGGGTAGGTTTAGCTTTCAACATTAAAAATGCCAGATGAAAAAACTGGGTAATTATGTAACAGGCAGATGGATCGAGGGTGTGGGGGAGCAGCAGATACTTAATGATGCAGTGACGGGTACGCCTCTTTACATGGCCGGCACAGCAGGTCTGGATTTTCAGGAAATTCTCGAATATGCAAGAAAACATGGAAATCCTGCTTTGAGAAAAATGACCTTTCATGAAAGAGGAAGGATGTTGAAAGCCCTCGCGATGCATCTTAAAAACCAGGTTGAAAAATTTTACAGGATAAGTTATCAAACAGGCGCAACAAGGGCAGATTCATGGATTGATCTTGAAGGTGGTATCGGTAATCTTTTTTCCTATGCTTCCCTGAGAAGAAAATTTCCTGACCAGCCTTTTTGTACTGATGGAGATCCGGTCGACCTGAGCAGGAATCACCATTTTATGGCGCAGCATATCCTCGTTCCGAAAGAAGGAGTGGCGATTCATATCAATGCATATAATTTTCCTGTTTGGGGTATGCTGGAAAAAATTGCCGTCAATCTGCTGGCCGGTATGCCTGCGATTGTTAAACCTGCCACATGTACCAGTTTTTTAACAGAAGCTGTTGTAAGAGAAATACAGTTATCAGGCATTCTCCCTCAAGGTGCGCTGCAATTGATATGCGGAAGCACCGGAAATCTTCTGGATATGCTTACGGCCCAGGATGTAGTTACATTTACGGGTTCGGCTTCAACAGGGTTGAAATTAAAATCAAATCCTTCCATCCTCAGAGAGAATGTTTCCTTTACCATGGAAGCTGATTCCCTGAACTGTATCGTACTTGGTGAGGATGTGGAACCGGGAATGCCCGAATGGGAAATTTTTGTAAAAGAAGTACGGAGAGAAATGACGGTAAAAGCAGGCCAAAAGTGCACAGCCATCCGGCGGATTTTTGTTCCTGAAAATAAGATAGAGGAAATTCGAAAATCTATTTCTGTTTCACTGTCAAAAATACTGATCGGAAATCCTGAAAATGAGAAAGTCAGCATGGGATCCCTGGCAGGTCAGGATCAGCGAAATGAAGTGAAACATCAGGTACAAAGATTATTGGCTTCTTCCAGAATCATATATGGTTCACTGGATAGTGTGGAACTCCTGGATGCAGATTTTCTTAAAGGAGCGTTCATGGGTCCGCTTTTACTGGAAAATGAAAAACCATTTACCAGCGGTGGCGCGCACGATATCGAAGCTTTCGGACCCATAAGCACTTTGATGCCATATAAAGATCTTGAAGAGGCGATCCTGCTTTCAAAAAAGGGGAAGGGCTCACTTTGCAGCACGATTGTAACCTTTTCAGATCGTATAGCAAAAG
The DNA here is from genome assembly GCA_963757975.1 of uncultured Bacteroidota bacterium. GTDB lineage: Bacteria > Bacteroidota > Bacteroidia > Chitinophagales > Chitinophagaceae > Puia. The sequence continues at coordinate 68,977 of CAVWUD010000039.1, read as the reverse complement.
ATTATGTTGTAAGTGCCGCAACACATCATGGGCGAATTTTAGTTTTGAATCGTCAGGACGCCAAAGAAAGTACAGGACACGGATCTCCTCTTCCTATGCTCGTTCATGGGGGGCCTGGCCGTGCAGGCGGAGGCGAAGAAATGGGAGGAGCCCGCGGTGTAAAACATTATATGCAAAGAACGGCTATTCAGGGTTCGCCTGACGGTATAACAAACATCAGTTCCATTTACCAGGCCCACGCTGCGCAGAAAACAGACGAAAAACATCCTTTCAAAAAATATTTTGAAGAATTAAAGATTGGTGATAGTGTTCATACGCAGCTTCGCAAAATAACAGATGAGGATATCGATCGTTTTTCGGATCTCAGCGGGGATCATTTTTATGCACATAAGGAAAATGAAATCTTTGAAGATACCATGTTTGAAAAACGGGTTGCTCATGGTTATTTTATACTGAGTGCGGCAGCAGGGTTGTTTGTAGATGCTGCTAAGGGGCCAGTACTTCTTAATTATGGAATTGATGAATGTCGTTTTCTGAAACCGGTTTATGCGGGAACAACGATTGGAGTGCGACTCACATGTAAAGAGAAAACCAGCCAGGATTTAAAAGATGAAAATGATATTCCTAAAGGCATTGTAAAATGGTATGTGGATGTATTTGATGAAACAGGCGAATCGGTTATGATAGCAACCATACTGACCATGGTCAGAAAAAAAATATAAGATATGCAGGAACAAATTCCGGGATATGTAAGATCAGAAAGGCATGGATCAGCAATGATTATTGAGTTCTTTCATCCGCAAAGTAATTCTCTGCCGCACAATCTTCTGACAGATCTCTCCAGCCACATACACGGGGCCGGTCTTGATGATGAAATCAGGGTGGTTATTTTGAGATCTGCAGGAGACCGTGCTTTTTGTGCGGGTGCTTCATTTACCGAACTTTTGCAAATAAAAACCAGCAGAGAAGGCGAAGATTTCTTCAATGGATTTGCTCATGTGATCAACAGTATGCGGAAATGCCCGAAATTTATTATTGCAAGAATACATGGTAAGTGTGTGGGAGGTGGAGTCGGTATTGCAGCAGCAGCAGATTATGCGATAGCGCTGACAGGAGCTGATATTAAAGTCAGTGAACTGGAAATCGGGATTGGTCCTTTTGTGGTAGGTCCGGCGCTCGAACGTAAAATCGGACTCTCAGCTTTTTCGCAATTGACGATAGATGCCGCATCGTGGCGTACCGCTGAATGGGCTAAAACACGGGGGCTCTATTCGGAAGTTCATATGAATATTAATGAGCTCGATGAATCCATACAAAGACTCGCCAATCATCTCATCCGTTCAAATCCTCAGGCCGTGAAGGAAATAAAAAAAATACTCTGGCAGGGAACTTCTAACTGGGATCAACTTCTTTCTGAACGCGCTAAAATAAGTGGACAACTAGTTATCAGCGAACAGGCACAGAAAGCAATTAAATTATTTAATAAAGCATAAACAAGTGTGAGTAGTGGAGTTAAAAGTATTAAACTACCACACTAACACACTTGCACACTACCATACTTGCTTTCCTTATTCTGCACCGAGATCGTTATAAGTATACAGTGGATCTAATAAACTTTCTGCCGACATAGTGAAGATAGAGTTAAGTAGTCCGTCTTTCAATCCATAAACGAATCCGTGTAAATCGGGACCTTTCCGGTGTTTCCATGCACGCTGAATGATGGAGGTTTTCGCAAGGTGAAGAACCTGCTCCTGAACGTTTAATTCTGTAAGTCTGTCTTCTCTTTTTTCCTGGTCAGGGATCGCTTCCAGTTCGTCCCGGTGCAAACGATAAACATCTTTAATATTCCTGAGCCACATATTCAATACCTGTTTGAAATCGTGGTTGGTCATAGCTGCCTTAATACCACCACAGCCATAATGCCCGCAAACAATTACATGTTTTACTTTAATATGTGCCACGGCATATTCCAGAACACTGAGCAGATTCACATCTGTATGTATAACCATGTTGGCGATGTTCCTGTGAACAAAAATTTCACCGGGTTGAGTTCCCGTAATTTCATTTGCAGGCACACGACTGTCGCTGCAACCTATCCATAAAAATTCAGGCGTTTGAATTTTCGCAAGTGCCTTAAAATATTCAGGGTCATCCACTATCTTCTCAGCGGCCCAGGCCTTGTTTTCAAGCAGTAATTTATTTATGGAATGCATAAAAATATTTTTTAAGTTAATGAGTACTCGTTCCTTTGTAGTCCCCAATAGTTGACTGATCATGTACCAGGTGATGTCCGGATTTGAACTGGCTTTTTTTAATTTCTACTTTAATATTTTTTAGATAGGCGTGTTGAAGAAATTCATTGATAACATCAATGATGTCCTTATCAATAAAATCAGCCCGGGCTATATCAATTATTAAAAAAGAATCAGCCGGAATATCTTCAAGTTTTCCTTTTACGATCGGTTTGTTTAAGAATGAAATATCTTTTCGAAAGCGAACAAGATATTTATTATCATCATGTATTACCATCACGGCTGATTTAAAATTGCTTCTGATCAGAGAAAATAGAGCGACGATGGTACCAATTACTATACCGATCAGCAAATCAGTAAAGAGTATTGCTAATAGTGTTATGATAAATGGAATAAACTGATCCCAGCCGCGCTTGTATAATTCTTTGAAGATGGAAGGTTTAACAAGTTTGTAACCGGTTATGATCAGGATGGCAGCCAAGGCGCTCAGTGGAATTTTATTCAACAAACCCGGAATGAATAAAACACTTAAGAGAAGCAGCACACCATGCATAATGGCTGAAAATTTACTTTTTGCACCTGCGCCGACATTTGCTGAACCTCTTACAATCACAGAGGTAAGAGGCAGACCACCCAATAATCCGGACGCAATATTACCAACTCCCTGTGCTTTTAATTCCAGATTGGCAGGGGTTCTTCTTTTGAGTGGATCCAGTTTATCAACGGCTTCAATTCCAAGCAAAGTTTCAATACTTGCAATAAGCGCTATTGTCAAACCCGTGATCCAGACATCGGGATTGTTTATATATTCCCATTTGGGAAATATAAAGAAGCTTGTAAAAGAAGCAAAATCACTTGCAATGGGAAGATTAACCAGCTGGTTTGTACCCAGTGAAAAATGGGTTCCTGGGGATGAGAAATATACATTCATCAGTATGCCGGCCACGACGACCACCAATGGTCCGGGTAAATTCTTAAAGAATTTATTATTTTTTAATTGGGGTCGTTCCCAAACTATTAAAATAATGAGCGAAATTATTCCAATGATGAATGCAAGCGGTGCGATATTATTTACTGAATTAATAATTCCTGAAAAAGTGTTATCACCATCAACCTGGATGAATGTTTCATCACCAACCCAATCCTTATCATATCCTATCAAATGAGGAAACTGTTTCAGAATAAGAACGAATCCGATGGAAGCAAGCATACCGCGGATCACTGAATTTGGGATATAATCACCAATGATACCGGCTCCCACAAATCCCAGGATAATCTGAAGTACACCTGCAATTACTACTGATAAAAGAAAGGCTTCATAAGCTGGCATTTTACCTATAGCTACTGCAACAATAGCTGTCAGCCCTGCGGCAGGACCACTAATACTCAGTGAAGATCCGCTGAGCAGACCAATTACGATACCTCCTACCATTCCCGCTATAATTCCGGAAAATAAAGGCGCACCAGAACCCAGGGCTATTCCCAGACAAAGCGGTAAAGCCACAAGGAATACAACTACTGAGGCAGGAATATCTGCAGAAGCATTTGTTAATAGCTTTCTCATAATCTTTGTTGATTGAGATTATTAAATGAATAGCTTATTCACTTTAGTATTTATATATTCAAGCCACCACAGACGCTAATTACCTGACCAGTAATATAACTACTCATATCAGAAGCGAGGAACAGGGCAGTGTCGGCAATTTCATTAGCACTCGCAAAGCGGTTTAGGGGGATTTTTGCCAGGAATGATTTGGCTCCTTCTTCATCCTTCAGGTAGTGCGTCATGTCTGTCTCCACAAACCCGGGCGCAATGGCATTACATCGGATATTCCTGCTTCCAAGTTCATGCGCAACGGACTTTGTAAATCCGATAATGCCGGCTTTAGAAGCTGCATAACTTGACTGGCCTGCGTTTCCACGAATTCCAATGATGGAACTCATATTGATGATGGATCCTTTTTTTGCTTTCATCATCGGCCGGATCACCTGTTTTGTCATATTGAAGACGCTCTTCAAATTGACTTCCATGACTTCATCCCATTGTGCAGGATTAAGCCGCAACAACAAACTATCTTTGGATATACCTGCATTATTTATGCAAACATCTACTGTGCCATGTTCTTCCAGAACTTCGTTTACAAATTTTTCGCTGTCCTCATATGATCCCGCATTACTCTTGTATCCTTTTGCTTTGACACCAAATGACTGCAACTTTTTTTCCAGGATTTTGGCTTTTTCTTCACTGGACAGAAAACTAAATGCAATATGTGCGCCCTGTTCTGCCATCCTGATCGCAATGGCTTCACCAATCCCGCGTGCAGCTCCTGTAACGATTACTATTTTCCCTTCTAAAAGCTTCATTTCATTGCATTATGTGGAGTCAAATATATAAACTGAAAAGTTTGCAGGTAAATTTAAATATTAATTTAGGCCTTTCCATCAAACCATGAATCTGATTAATAGAAAGAAATTATTATTATTTGCTTTGGCTGCAGAAACTTTTCTAGCAAGTTATGGCCTTCTGATAGGGGAACAGACAAGCATAGTTTCAATATTATATCTCATGACTGGTCTGATTTTCATTTTTTCCATACTAATACTGCCGTCTGCGAGACTACCCGGGGTGACTGAATTGAAAAAAGATTCTCTGCTAAAATTGCCCCTCATCATATTGATATTGCTGCTTGCGTTTATTACATCCCGTTACTGGCTGGATCTGATCCCCCTGGATCCGGATTTTGCAGATATGCTTCCCGTAATGAAAGTTATGAATGAAAGGTTCCTTCATGGAGAATGGAAACAGGTGTATGAACCGATTCCTGAAATCTGGAATGGAACCCGCCCCATCTACCTGCCGGCAATGTGGTTGCCATATTCTTTAGCCGTAGTGCTCCATATTGATATACGATGGATAACAGTACTGCTCGTTTTACTCAGCTTTATTATCATTTTAAACCTTATACAGATAAGGAAAAACAAATATTTCGGCTACAGTCTGATTGCTATAACTGGATTATTGTTCTGGTGGATTTTTGCAAGAAATGATGTGCACAGCCTTGTAAGCATGAGTGAAGAGGGTGTTGTCATTTTTTATTTTGTACTGCTAACTATAGCTATTATTTCGGGGAATGCTTTTATGATGGGTTTGACAGCTTCGCTTTGTCTGTTAAGCAGGTACAGCATGATAGGATGGCTGGTTCCGTGCCTGATTTTTTTTGCTGCACGTAAAGATGTACGAAAACTCATTATATTCTCTGTTACCGGAATCTTTTGTTTTCTTCTTTTCTTCCTGATTCCTTTCGGGTTTAAAACACTGGACCAAATGATTGCCCTGCCAGGAAATTATGTGTCTTTTGCAAAACATGTCTGGGAATTTACTCCTGAAGTATACTGGCTGAATCTTGGCCTGGCAAAATTTTATGGCCCCCACAGAATGGCAATCCTGCATTTTTGTTTACTGACAATGAGTTTTGGAATACCTCTTTTATTCATGTGTTTTTGCCTTCTTCAAAAAAAGTGGCAGTTTCGAAACATTAACCTGGCTTGTTTCAAACTCAGTCTGCTCGTTTTTTATCAGTTTATTGATGTCCCCTATGGGTATCTATTTTACACTTCTTCTTTCGTGAGTCTTATAATTGCATCCTCTTTACTTAGTGTGGAAGTGTGGTAGTGTGGTAGTGTGGTAGTGGAGTTAAAAGTTTTAAACTACCACATTACCACACTTCCACACTCTCAAAGTTGCCTCAGCATAGTTAGCAGCTCATCAACATAATTCCTGTCGTTCGAAAGGCGTGGAACTTTATGTTGACCTCCCAGTTTTCCTTTTTTGCGAAGCCAACTGGTAAAGAGACCCTTGGGAACTGATTTTACAATGGGCGGTCTGAGGGCAATACTCTTGTGACGCTTTGCTTCATAATCGCTGTTTAATTCTTTCAATGCCTTATCAAGTTCATCAGAAAACAAAGCAATGCTTTCAGGTTCTTTCTCAAATTCGATCAGCCATTCATGGGCACCATTGGAATGGTCGCCGAAATAAACCGGGGCAGCTGTGTAATCGTTGACAACAGCTCCGGATTTATTTGCTGCAACAACTATTGCCTTATCGGCATTATCCACAATGATCTCTTCTCCAAAAGCATTGATAAAATGTTTAAGCCTCCCACTCACTTTAATGCGGAAAGGCCCCAGACGGGTAAACTGAATGGTATCCCCGACCAGGTAACGCCAGAGCCCACCGTTCGTGCTGATCACCAGTGCATAGTTTTTGCCTAATTCCACGTCCTTCAATCCGATGGTCTGCGGGTCGGATTTTCCGTATTCTTCCGCAGGCATGAATTCCATAAAAATACCATGATTGGTAAAAAGCAGCATACCATCTTCTCCGGGATAATCCTGTGCAGCGAAAAAACCTTCGCTGGCATTATACATTTCAAGGTAATTGATATCGCCCCCAATGATTTTTTTAAACTGCTCACGGTAAGGCGTAAACGAAACACCTCCATGGATATATAATTCCAATGAAGGCCATACTTCCAGAATATTATTTTTGCCTGTATTTTCCAGGATCTTTTTTAATAGAACCAGGGTCCACGTCGGAACACCGGAAATGGAGGTTACATTTTCACGGACGGTATTGCCGGCCATCTGATTGATCTTATCTTCCCATTCATCCAGAAGAGCGATATGTAATTCGGGTGTACGTATCCAGTTACCCCAGAATGGAGAGTTTTGTAAAAGAACAGCGCTGAGGTCGCCATACTGCACTTCTGCATTGAACTGACTGATGGTATGACTGCCGCCGATAACAAGACCCTTACCCGTGAGCAGGTCTGAATCAGGATGAAAATGATAATACATGGTAAGAACATCCTTCGCGCCGAGATAATGGTTATCCTGAAGACTTTCCTCACTTACTGGTATGAATTTGCTTTTATCGCTCGTAGTGCCGCTGCTCTTTGCAAACCAGTTGATGGGCGTATTCCAAAGCAGGTTTTCTTCCCCCTGCATAATGCGTTGAATATAGGGTTTGAGATCGTCATATTCGTGTATCGGAACAGCTTTCTTAAATTCTTTAATGGAAAATAATTTGGAGAAATTATACTTACGTCCTATTTCGGTATACTGTGCTGAGGTAACCAGGTCCTGTAATACTTCACGTTGAACGGCAACAGGGTCGAGAACCCATTGTTCAATTTGCCAGCGTCTCATCCTGGCCAGGCGTGATATGGCAGGACTTAATAATTTCAAGATGACTTGGTTTAGATCATAGAAACAGCTCCTGCAACTGTCATAAATACTCTAAATGACGGGCCTGGACGCTTCTTCGTGAAGATAGTCTTTTCGTTTCAATTCGAAATTCCGGCCAAGGTAAAGCCGGCGAACCTGTTCATCTGCTGCGAGCTCTTCGGCCGTTCCATGTTTGAAGATTTTTCCTTCAATCAGCAAATACGCCCTGTCGCAAATAGAAAGGGTCTCATTTACATTATGATCGGTAATCAGGATACCTATGTTTTTATATTTCAGACGGGCTACTACGGCCTGAATGTCTTCTACGGCAATAGGATCTACTCCCGCAAAAGGTTCATCCAATAAAATAAACTTAGGATCCACGACCAGTGCACGTGCAATTTCAGTGCGCCTTCTTTCTCCCCCGCTCAGGGAGTCTCCGTTGTTTTTTCGAACATGGTGCAGACGGAATTCATCAAGAAGAGCTTCGAGCTTTTCCTTTTGGTCCTTCTTAGTCATTTTAGTCATTTCCAGGATGGCTTTGAGATTATCCTCCACTGAGAGTTTGCGGAAAACAGAAGCTTCCTGGGGAAGATAACCCAGGCCAAGCTGGGCTCTCTTATACATGGGCAATCTGGTAATATCCCGGTCGTCCAGAAAAACCTGGCCTTCATCGGGCTTGATAAGTCCAACCACCATATAAAAAGTCGTTGTTTTTCCCGCACCGTTGGGTCCGAGTAAACCTACAATTTCGCCCTGTTTTACATTTACGGAAACATGGTCAACTACCGTGCGGTTGTGATAGGTTTTGACAAGATCATTTGTATGAATAGTAAGATTCAATTCCTGTAAAATTTGAGCAAAAATACCAGAAGAATGTGTAATCGATTCATTTTAAAATAGTTTAACAGGTGCTTGTGTTATAGTGCTATTGAATTAAGTTTGCAATCCACAAATAAACCGTTCTGGAACCCACTGATGAAGGTTATTGATCACATCCGCCAGTCAAAAGATAGCGCCGTTTCCTTTGAAATTCTTCCGCCTTTGAAAGGAAAGACAATCAGTTCAATATATGATCACCTGGACCCCCTGATGGAGTTTAAGCCGGCATTTATTAACGTGACTTACCATCGCAGTGAAACGATGTTCAAAAAAAAGAGTGATGGTACTTTCGAGAAAGTGGAAGTGAGGAAAAGGCCAGGAACCGTTGGCATCTGCGCCGCCATTATGAATCATTACCAGGTCGACGCAGTTCCCCATCTGATCTGCGGTGGATTCGGGAAACGTGAAACCGAAGATGCATTGATCGACCTGCATTTCCTGGGGGTTGATAATGTGCTCGTCTTGAGAGGAGATGCACCAAAAAACGAAGCCGCATTCACACCGGAGCCCGGCGGAAACCAGTATGCCCTGGATTTATTGAAACAAGTAGTGAATCTGAATCAGGGGATCTATCTGGAAGAAGATATTAAAAACGGGAGCAAAACGAATTTCTGCATCGGAGTCGCCGGCTATCCTGAAAAACATTTTGAATCCCCCAACCTGGCTACCGACCTCTCATTCCTGAAAGCAAAAGTGGATGCGGGTGCTGAATATGTAACCACACAGATGTTTTTTGATAATCAGAAATTTTTTGATTTCGTCAAAGCCTGCAGAGAGAATGGGATTGAAGTGCCGATCATTCCCGGACTGAAACCCATCACGAATAAAAAACAACTCAGCCTTTTACCAAAAGTTTTTCATGTAGACATTCCTGCAGACCTTTCAAATGCTGTTACGAAATGTAAGTCGGATGAAGATGTAGAACAGATTGGTACCGAATGGTTGTTGCAGCAGAGCCGTGAACTAAAAAAAGCAGGTGTTCCCGTTTTACACTATTATACCCTTGGTAAACCAAAAGTAATCTGGAATGTTGTCAAAGAACTGGTATAACCAGGACGCATATGGCATATACTGACTATTATAAAATTCTTGGAGTTTCCAAAACCGCATCAGAAGAAGATATCAAAAAAGCTTATCGCAAACTGGCGAGAAAGTTACATCCTGATCTCAATCCTAAAGATAAGGAAGCGCATAAAAAATTTCAGCAGGTCAACGAAGCCAATGAAGTACTCAGCGATCCCGAGAAAAGAAAAAAATACGACCAGTACGGAGAACAATATGGAGAGAACTGGGAAAAAGCCGAAGAGTTTGAAAAGAGCCGTCAGTCAGGCACCTATTCAGGCCAGAGAAGATCAGGGCAATCTGCCAATCCATTTGCTGATTTTGGAGGCGGGGAGGATTTCGGTGAGGGGCAATATTCAGATTTTTTTGAACAAATGTTCGGTTCCGGTGCACGTGGCTCAGGATCACGAAATACAAAATTCAGGGGACAGGATTATCAGGCCGAACTGCATCTTTCATTGCGTGATGCTGCAAAGACGCATAGTCAGACTTTAACAGTTAATGAAAAAAATATCCGTATAACCATACCGGCAGGGGTAGAAGACGGACAGGTTATCCGATTGAAAAATCATGGCGCCCCAGGTGCGAATGGCGGTCCGCAGGGGGATTTGTATATTACTTTCAGGATAGAACCTGATCCTGTTTTTAAAAGGTCAGGAAATGATTTATATATCACGCTGAACCTTGATCTGTATACAGCTGTATTGGGCGGAGATGTAATGGTGGACACCCTGGATGGAAAAATCAAACTCAAAGTTAAACCTGAAACTCAGAATGGGATGAAGGCCAGATTGAAAGGTAAGGGCTTTCCGGTTTATAAACATGAAGGATCATTTGGTGATCTGTTTGTTACTTATAATATTTTAATACCGAATAATCTTACTGCGAGAGAAAAAGAACTTTTTGCCGAACTTTCGAAAATGAGATAAAACAAAAAGTATGTCAGAAGAAATCATACCTGTCGAAACATTTTGTTCCTATTATCATGTGGAACGAACCTTCATTGAATCCCTGGAATCTTATGGGTTGATTTCCATAAGTTACAAAGAAAACCAACGATTTATTTTGAAAGAAGAGCTGACTGAACTGGAGAAATTCAGTCGTATGTATTACGATCTGGATATCAATATTCCCGGGATAGATGCACTGAAACATTTGCTGGAAAAAATAAAAGAACTTCAGCAGGAAACAGAAACACTCAGAGCCCGCCTCAGGATTTATGAATAATCTTCTTTAATATTTTGTATGAAAAAATTCTTTCTTCTGACTGCACTGGCAGGATTTCATTTTTTTGCTTTTTCACAGTTGCAAGATTCCCTGAGATATGAAAAGGCCAGTTATATGATTCCGATGCGGGACGGAATCTTATTGAATACTATAGTTCTGACACCTGTGAATCAAAATAGTTCTTATCCTTTCCTCATCGTTCGAACACCTTATGGCATTGATGCTGCTTATCCGGAAGGAAACCAGACAATTACACTCTCTAAAAATTTTTCGTTTTTAAATATGGCTCCTGAAGGATACATTTTTGTTTTTCAGGATATACGCGGGAAAATATAAAAGTCAGGGCAACATGCAGATTCACCAGCCCCTGATTCACCAAACTGTAAAAGGTGCTGTAGATGAGAGTACCGATACCTGGGATACAATTGATTGGCTTCTTCATAATATTAAAAACAATAATGGGAAAGCAGGAATTACGGGAATTTCTTATCCCGGCTGGCTGGCGCTTGTAGGTGCAGTTGATCCACATCCGGCGTTGAAAGCTTCATCCGAACAAGCCTGCATGGGCGATCTTATTTTTGGGCGATGATTTTCATCACAATGGAGCTTTTCGTTTAAGTTATGGATTTGAGTATACGTACGAAGTGGAAGGGGACAAAACAACCGATCATTCATTTCCTTTTCCCGCTTTTGATCTCTTCAACTGGTACCTGCAATTGGGAAGTCTGAAGAATGTGAATGAGAAATATTTTCACGATAGAATCCCTACCTGGAACAATTTTGTCAAACATCCGGATTATGATAGTTTCTGGCAAAAAAATTCACCGCTCTCTTATGTAAAAAAAGTTGAAATCCCGCAACTGCATGTGGGAGGATATTATGATCAGGAGGATCTGAATGGTCCGCAACTGATGTATAACTATATGGAAAAAATGGATAACGATCATAAAAATCATCTGGTGCTTGGTCCATGGTTTCATGGGCAGTGGGGAAGGAGTAAGGGAGATAGTATTGGTATGATTGCATTGGGAAGTAATACTGGTGAGGAATTTCGAAGGCTTCAGAAAAAATGGTTTGATTACTATCTGAAAGGAATTGGAGATGGGAAATTTGAAGAAGCATATATTTTTCAAACAGGGTCAAATGAATGGAAAACTTATACGAGCTGGCCTCCGCGCGCAGACAACGATCCGGCCTTTATATGCCGGTCCGGGTCTTAAGGCAGGTATTTACAAAACCTTCTGAAGATGGATCCGTTTCGTATATCAGTGATCCGCAAAAGCCCGTTCCTTACAGAACCTTGCCTATAGAAGAAACATATGGAAAAGGCAGTCGCTGGCGGACATGGCAGGTAGAGGACCAGCGATTTGTTTATACGCGGCCCGATGTGATCAGTTTTACTTCTGATTCTTTAAAAGAAGATTTTGTTATAACCGGTGCTGTAAATGCTCATTTATTTGCATCCACCACGGGTACTGATGCAGACTGGATTGTAAAGCTGATCGATGTATATCCCGATTGGGATTCTGCAAATTTCAAAATGAGCGGCTATCAGCTCCCGGTGACGATGGAAGTTTTCCGCGGTAAATTCAGGAAAAGTTTTTCAAAACCTGAAGCACTGATTCCTGGAAAACCGGAAGAATTCCTGATTGGTCTCCACCAGGTAAATCATATGTTTAAAAAAGGCCACAGAATCATGATACAGGTACAGAGCAGCTGGTTCCCCATGATCGACCGTAACCCTCAAAAATTTATTCCCAATATTTTCGAAGCAAAAGAATCAGATTTTATAAAAGCGACACAAACGATTTATTTTTCTCCTCAATATCCGACCAGGATCGACTTGCCGGTTATTCAGAATTAAACTTTTGCTTTCTAACATGCGGGTACAATGGATGACGCTATGCAGAATGATTTAATTTGTTATTAACCTAGTAATAGACCTTAAATCTTCAAAGGGATAACGAAAGAATAACGAAGGATGAGGTTTTAGATCTGTTCGAAAAAAAGCGCAGTATAAAACGCTATATATTATTCTTCAAAAATCACTCCAAATAAATAAGTGGCCAAAGACCCGAAAAATTCCTTAAATCCTTTGGCCGTACTCATATTTTAATAGACTGAATGATTAAGAGATTTCAGGGCGTTTATCTTAAAGAAGTTATTAAAAATGAAAGAATATATATCTCTGGAAAATCAGTGATTTTTGAATAGGCTCATTCTTTCGAATATTACCCAAAAATAGGCTCATTCTTCCAAAATAATAGGCTCTTTTCATTCAGGAACCATCAGGATTAAATCTTATTTGGCAAGAAGTTCCTTTGACCATCGTACTGATGCTTTTGCCGTCTATTTTTCCTGCGAGGTGTTTGGTAGCCACACCCATTACTTTACCCATGTCGGCTGGCGAACTGGCACCGGTATCTGCAATGATTTTCCGGAGGGCTGTTTTTAGTTCCTCCTGGCTCATCTGGGCAGGAAGAAATTTCTCGATAATGGCTATCTCTTCTTCCTCCTTTACGGCCAGGTCTTTACGATTTTGGGCATTATATATTTCCAGAGAATCCTTTCTGGATTTAAGCAGTTTTTGAAGAAGTTTTACTTCATCCTCTTCTTTCAAATCACCACCCGCACCTTCAGAAGTTTTCGCCAGTAATATTGCCGCTTTAATAGCGCGCAGTGAACGGAGTGCTTTTTCATCCTTAGCCAGCATCGCTGTTTTCAGGTCCGTCATTACTTTTTGTTCGAGGCTCATGGTATAAATTATAATTTATTTTCTTTTAATTGTTTTGCCCTTGATTTCTGATAAATATTACGGGCAAAGTTCTTCATTTCGGCTGCCAGATCATCATGCCTGTGTGGCTCTCTGATAAGTATCGGCCATGGTCATCAGTGTCTGATAGAAAAAATCTTCCATTTCATCCACCATCATGTCTTTTGTCCACAGGTCAATACGCAGGGCTGCCTTATCAGAGCCATCCCAAAGGGAAAGAAGAAATGCCTTGGCTTTTCTTGTATTTTCAGCTGAATTATCCGGGGCACTCCAGCTGATTTCCACAGGCATTTTATTTTCATCCAGTCCAACCTGTATATGTATTGAAGATTCAGTCATTTCTAAATTCAGATTCTGATAAATGTGTGAGAAATTATTCAAATAGCTATTAATTAATTGCTTAGCTTTAGGCTTTAGGCTTTAAGCTTGAGGCTTTAGAACGCGAAGTTAATGGGAAAAAACTGTTGATTCCACTGAATTCCCGAATAGAATATAACTGCGGAAATTACGAGGCAAGGCTTTACGTATTTACGCGCTGTGATTCGAGGGTGATATTAGATAAATTTACAGTGGTTTGTTTTCCGTCATCCGTCATCCGTCATCAAAATCCGTACTATGAAAAATCTTTACTTCAGAGGTTTCGTGCTTTTTGCATGCTTACAATTTTTCTATCAGTCATCCCTATTCGCACAATGCACATGTACCGGCGGAATCCCGGCAACCGCTATTGATCAGTCCATTACTATTTCCCCAACAACGGCTAGTTCGCTAATTTTACATTTCAGCAGTTTAATCCTGCTATCGGGAATCTGGTTGTGTTTCGCTATATGATACCATTACCGGTACTTCGGTTACGGGTGCATGGTAATACAGGTCCCGATAGTACCGCTTTTCTTTTTCAGTTAACGCTGACAAATAAAATTTCCGGCCCGGGAATAACTCTAACCCATGTTTATAATCTGCTACACACGGATATGATACACTGGCCCCGTTCGGATCATGCCAGACGATACTATTACATATGGACCAGAAAACATCATTACTTTTCCAGACGGCTTCGGCTCTGCAGGTGGTAATGCCGCGTATATTGGCGTGGGTACAGTCGGTTTACCTACTCCGTCAATGGAGGATTGATCACCCTTGACGGAGGATCCAATTACAATTCATCAGTGACTACTGTTATTGGTGGTACACTACATTTGACATATTACTGGTGTCCGACCGTTCCACTGGGAACAGCCATCAGCAATTTTTCAGCATATAAACAAAATGGCACGGTCTCACTACAATGGCTTGGCACAATTGATCAAAATGGCATAGTATATGAAATTGAATATAGTAAAGACAACGAAAACTGGCAACCAGCAGGAACTGTCCCGGCTGGATCTGCTCCAACGGGTACTGTTGCACAATTCCAGTATCAATACAACACTTCTCAAACTGATGTGGGAGAGATATACTTCCGCATCAAACGCACCGATCCGGAAGGAAACGTCATCTATTCGATCGTCAAGGCAGTAAACCTGCAACAGGCAGATCAACATCCGGGTATCCAGATATATCCAAATCCTGTGAACCAGAATATTACTGTTCAGTTTGATGAACAGCAAACTGGTAATTTCAGCCTCGAGCTGTTGAATACAGCAGGTCAGATTATTGAAAGAAAAGAGGTTCAACTTGTAGGAAGTACCATGACTAATATGGATCTTACAGTAAAACCAGCCAGCGGTATTTACTTCCTGAGGGCAGTGAATCCGGCCAATAACAAGCAGTTCCTGACCAAGGTTATTGTGAACTGATTTTTTTCCGTAGGTTTGTCAGGCTTAAATACTACATAATGGAATACAATACAACGCGTAATCACCTGATTATGCGTGAATACGGCCGCCATATCCAGCGGATGATAGAATACCTGCTAACCATTGAAGATCCTGAAGTGCGTGAAAAAAACGCTGCTGTAGTGATTGAATTGATGGGATTTCTGAATCCCCACCTTAAAAATGTGGAAGATTTCCGTCATAAATTATGGGATCATCTTTTTTTGATTTCTGATTTCAAACTGGATGTATCATCTCCTTATCCGATTCCAACTGCAGAAACACTGAAAGTAAAATCGGATCCGCTTCCTTATCCGAAGAGTTATCCTAAACATGCGCATCTTGGTAAAAATCTTGAGCTGATAATTGATAAAGCATTGCAGGAAGAAAATCCCGAAAAGAAAAATGGATTTGCGAATGCCATTGCTTATTACATGAAGCTTGCTTATAATAACTGGCATAAGGAAACGGTTCACGATGATGCAATTCAGGGAGAACTCAGTGCTATAACCAACGGACAACTGGAGTTTACCAATACCCCTTTTGTACGCAGTTTCCGGCCAAACGAAAACAGGGAAAGAAGTGGTGGATATGGTTATGATCGCAATAAACGCAATCAGAAATTTCAGAGAAATAATAATAACAATAACCGGAATAACGATCGCGGAGGTAAATTCAAAAAGAAAAGATATTGAATGAATGCCTTTGAAGTTACCGGCGGTAAACGGTTGAAAGGTGACATCGTTCCCCAGGGGGCAAAAAACGAAGCACTACAGGTCATTAGCGCTGTTTTATTATCCAAAGGCAAAATTACCATTTCAAATATTCCCGACATCCTTGATGTCAATCTGCTGATTGAAGTCCTGCAGGAGATGGGTGTAAAAACTGATCGCAGTTCCCGTCACGTGTGCAGTTTCCAGGCAGATGATGTTAATGTGGAATATCTGAACAGTGAAACATTTCGCAAAAAAAGCGGGAGACTTCGTGGATCTGTAATGCTTGCAGGTCCCCTGCTGGCAAGATTTAAAAAAGCATTTGTTCCCAAACCCGGGGGTGATAAAATTGGCAGAAGAAGACTGGATACCCATATGACCGGCTTCGAAAAACTCGGTGCCCGGTTTTCCTATGATCCCGGGGATGATTATTTCCGACTCGAGGCTCCGGAACTCATAGGAACTTATCTGCTGCTGGAAGAACCTTCAGTAACGGGAACGGCCAATATTGTGATGGCTGCCTGTCTTGCTACAGGCATAACCACCATTTATAATGCTGCATGCGAGCCTTACATTCAACAGCTCTGCAGAATGTTAAATCGAATGGGAGCAAAAATCAGCGGCATCGGCAGCAATCTGTTGATAATTGAAGGGGTGGCAGAACTGGGGGGCACCGAACACCGGATGTTACCGGATATGATCGAGATCGGTTCTTTTATTGGCATGGCTGCCATGACCCAAAGTGAAATACTTATCAAAGACGCCACGTAAATGAACTGGGACAAATACCAGATAAATTCCGTCAACTGGGAATCCGCCTTGAAATTCAGGGCGACGATATTTTCGTTCCCCGTCAGGAACTTTATGAAATCCAAACCTATCTTGACGGATCTGTTCTCACCATTTACGACCATCCATGGCCAGGACTTACTCCGGACCTGCTTAAGCATATTGCTTGTTGTTGCCACACAGGCAAAAGGAAGTGTGCTTATTCATCAGAAAATGTTTGAAAGCCGATTGTTTTTTGTTGACAAACTATTGGATATGGGAGCGCAGATAATTCTTTGTGATCCGCACCGTGCAGCTGTGATTGGTTTGGGAAGAATGCACAAATTACGCGGTATTACTATGAGCAGCCCGGATATACGGGCGGGGGTATCTCTTCTGATTGCAGCTATGAGTGCGGAAGGGAAAAGTGTTATTCAAAATATTGATCAGATCGACCGGGGTTATCAGTATATTGACGAACGGCTTAACCGCCTGGGGGCCTCGATTAAAAGAATTTAAATATTTCCGATGCTGATCATTATAACTGCACCGTCAGGTGCGGGGAAAACTTCCATCACCCGATATCTGCTTCATCATTTTCCGCAACTGGCATTTTCTGTTTCGGCAGCAACACGTCCTCAGCGACAGGATGAAATAAATGGGGTGGATTATTATTTTATGACACTGGAGGAATTCCAGCATAAGATAAAAAACCAGGAATTCGTGGAATGGGAAATGGTTTATGAAGGCCGGTATTATGGCACTTTAAAAACTGAACTTCAAAGGATCCTTGCAAATAATAAAATCCCGATCCTTGATATTGATGTAAAGGGCGCCATTCATGTGCAGGAACAATTTCCTGATGAAAGCCTTTCGATTTTTGTACAGCCCCCATCCATTGAGGAATTGAAAAGAAGGCTGGAATTTCGGGCCACTGAATCTGTCGACGCACTGCAGGACAGGCTTAATAAAGCAGCATATGAAATTTCTTTCAGGCATCATTTTAATAAAATCATCGTGAATGATAACCTTCAAACGGCTTGTGAAGAAGCCAGGCACGTAATTTCAGAGTTTCTTAAACGTCAGGGACTTTTAATGGTTTGGGGAATGAGGTCATGGGATTATAGAGATACGGGTTATGGGATATGGACGGTTAAATAATAATATTCTAACCCATATCTCATAACCCATATCTCATAACCCATATCTCATATCCAATATTATGTCATACCTTCAAATTTTTACTTTAACTTTAAGCTTTGAGCCTTTCGCTTAAATTCGTATTTGCATGATCAACACCAATACCCTGATTTGGATCATAATAGCCTGGCTGATGATCATTTTTTTTGCGGGCATCGAGATCGCGTTTGCCAATGCGAACAGGCTGACCATTGAAATAAGGAAAAAGCAGGGGTTTAAACGCAGTATCCTCTCTCGGGATTTCTGGATACTCCCAGCCGGTTTATAAGCGCCTTACTGATCGGATTCAATTTTTTCTTGTCATTTTTGGCTTACTGGTGGGAGAGACCCTCTTCGCCGCTATGGGAATTTATAATCAAAAAAACCGTATACCCCAAGCATGGGTGGATATTTTTCGCCTTGATGTTCGAAACGCTCACTTCTACTCTCTTTATTCTTTTTTTTGGTGAGCTCATACCGAAGGCCTTTTTCCGTGCAAAAAGCGATAGCCTGCTGATTTTTTTGCATCGGTAAGTAATTTCTTCTATAATTTATTTTATCCTGTTTCAGTCTTCTTTACCCGAATCTCGGAATGGATACTGAAATATGTTTTCAATGTACGTATCGATGAACGCAAAGATCTTTTTGCGAAAGCCGACCTGAGTAATTTCTTTCAGCAAACGGGCGAAACAGACGAACCGCAGCAGGAACTGAATACAGAATCTATTTGAAGCTGCTCTCTCACTGCCCAAAGTGAAAGTTCGGGAATGCCTGGTACCGAGGAAAGAAATTGAAGGAGTCGATATTCGTCTCACCATTGAGGATGCAAGAAAAAAATTCATGAACAGCAAGCTGAGTAAGCTGGTGGTTTATGATGGAAATATCGATCATGTGATGGGTTATATACACCAACTGGATCTGTTTAAAGCACCTGCTTTACATCGGGATATCCTGCTTCCTATTCCTGCGGTACCCGAAAGCATGAGTGCTACTGACCTGATCAGTAAGTTCAGCCGGGAAAGAAAAAGCATCGCCTGGGTGGTGGATGAATTTGGCGGGACTGCAGGCATTGTAACTATGGAGGATCTTCTGGAAGAAATTTTTGGTGAGATCCGGGATGAATATGATACTGAAGAATTTGAAGAAAAGAAATTATCCAACGATGAATTTATTTTTGCCGGAAGGCTGGAACTGGATTATCTCAATGAGAAATATGATACTGGATTTTCCTGAAAATGAGTCCGAAACCCTTTCAGGATTTATCATTAACCGCCATGAAGCCATTCCCCGACTAAAAGAACATATCATTATCGACGATTATGAGTTTGAGATCCTCAGCGTAAGCGATACCCGTATAGAAATGGTAAAGATGAAACTCCTCAAATAAGCTGAAAGCCTAAAGCTTAAAGCCGAAAACTTTCTTTTCGATCTCTGATCGGATTTCCTGATTGTTTCACCAGTAGTTCAAATATTTGTAAAAAGCTTTAGGCTTTGGGCTTTAAGCTTTAAGCTTTAGGCTTTCAGTGTTACCTTTGCGACGCCTTAATAAATGGCAATCAGTGTACAATGGCTTTAAACTTTTTTAAGAGAACCCCGGGGCAGGCAGAAATGTCATTTATCGAACATCTTGAAGCATTGCGCTGGCATATCGTACGTTCTGTACTTGCCATCGTGGTACTGGCTGTTTTTGCTTTTATTAAAATTGACTGGATATTTGAGCATATCATTATGGGACCTCTAAAACAGGATTTCCTGTCGGTGGTTGGCCTGTGTAACCTGAGTCATTTCCTGCATATCGGTAATACGCTTTGTTTGCCTGCCGCCAATGTGCAGCTGCAAACAACAGCCTTTGGGTCGCAGTTTATCTCCAGTATAACGATTGCCTGTGTTTGCGGATTTATTATTGCCTTTCCTTATATATTCTGGGAGTTCTGGCGTTTTGTTAAGCCGGCGCTTTCTCCCAAAGAAATTAAAAGTTCCCGAGGCTCAATATTTTTTGTAACTTTTTTTTTCATGTTGGGAATTGCTTTCGGATATTTCCTTCTTGCCCCTTTTACCTTTAGTTTTCTTTCCAATTATAAGCTCGGAATGAGCGGTATGCTGATTACAAGGCCTACGCTGGATGATTATCTGGATAATCTGTTGGACATCCTGATTGGATCAGGAATAGCGTTCCAATTACCCCTGATCAGTTATGTGCTCACCCATATTGGACTTATTACTCCAAACTTTCTCAGGGAATATCGGAAATACGCTTATGTCGCCATCCTGTTTGTGGCTGCAGTAATTACTCCTTCACCCGACTGGATGAGTCAGACGATTGTTGCACTTCCCCTGATTCTTTTATACGAAATAAGTATTCGTATTTCCGTCCGGGTTGAAAAAGCAATAAAGAAACGGGATGAGGAATTTTAAGAAAGTATGGGAGTATGGGAGTATGGGAGTATGGGAATGAAATTGTTTTCGAACAAACTCTTTTTTATTTATTATTAATTTACAAACCAGGTATTCAATTCCCATACTCCCATACTCCCATACTTGCTTTTACTGTCTTTTCTCAATCTCTTCCATCAGTTTTCCGAAGATTTCATTGACAGAACCTTCTCCCGGGATATAAACGACCTTATTGAATATTTTATAATAATCAGCAACAGCGGCTGTTTTCCTTTCGTATTCCTCTATGCGTGAACTTATAACGGATTCGTTTACATCATCAGTACGGCCTGAAGTCAGTCCCCTGTTCAGTAGCCTTTTTATAAGTTCTGATTTTGAAACCTGTAGGGCCAAAACAACATTGATGGACATTTTTTTTTCTGCAAGCAAAGCATCCAGGGCCTCAGCCTGGGCCTTTGTTCGCGGAAATCCATCAAAAAGAAACCCATTTACTCCGGGATTTTCTTCCAGGGCCTTCCCAATCATACCAATTACAACAGCGTCGGGAACAAGTATTCCCTGATCCATGAGACTTTTAGCTTCCATGCCCAGGGTCGTTCCGTTTCTGATCTCATTTCTTAGAATATCACCTGTACTCAGATGCTTAAACCCATATTGAGCAATCAGTTTCTCAGATTGTGTGCCTTTTCCACTACCGGGCGGACCAAAAAGAATCAGGTTAAACATTGCAACCAGGTTAAACATTGTGACTAGCCTTAGGTATGGACAAATATAGTATACGGTTCTTGTAATTCCTTTAACAAATAGGCTGTTTAGCAGCGCGAAAACAAAGGAAATACCCTGTGTTCTTATAATAAAATCAAAATTCACAGATATATAAAGGAAATGACAAACCGAACGAACCGTGAGTACGTAGATTTGTTATATGTAAAGAGAAATGAAAAGAAATATCAAAACCTACGGAATTTTAATGCTTGCTTTTTTATTCCAGCAATGCTATTCCCAATCGAATAATAATAAAAACACAACTATGGATAAAAACCAGGTTCATGCGGATTCTTCAGTCGTAAATAGAACAGATGAAGAATGGCAGAAAATTCTTCCTGCTGATGTATATTATGTTGCCAGACAGAAAGGAACGGAAAGACCATATACCAGCAAATTTGAGCATTCAAAAGAGATAGGAACATATTATTGCGCTGTTTGTGGTAATCCTTTATTTCGCAGTGATACTAAATTTGAAAGCGGATGTGGCTGGCCCAGTTTTTATGAGCCAATAAGCAAAACCAGCATCATTTATTTAAAGGATAATTCTCTGGGAATGGAGAGGACTGAAGTGGAATGCGGCAAGTGTAAGTCTCATCTGGGTCATGTTTTCGATGACGGCCCACCACCAACAGGTCTTAGATATTGCATCAATGGGGTTGTACTGGATTTCAAAAAAGCGCAGGAAGCTCAGAAGAAATACGATGGAAGCAAATAGCCTGTCGTAAAACATTAATTGTTAAGTTATTTATTAATTATAATCAAGTCCTTCGGATATCGCCGGAGGACTTTTTTCATTTGTCTGAAATGAGTTGTGATAGGTTGAAAATGCAGATAGTACGACAATGGTCCGTAAAAATGGATATTTATATTCATTTCATGGGTTTATTTTAGAGTTTAAACTTCAAATAATTAGGAGATTTCTGTCCTCAAATTTTTTATTTGACCAGGGCTTGTATTATAAGAGAGGATAGGCTATTTTAGCGACTCAATTCATTGAATATTATAGGGCTAGTGGATTTTCCAGAAAAATCCCTTCCATTCTTAAAATCCTGTTCCTGAATGTTAAATTTAACCCTTCAAGATTATGGATTCATTCAAAACACTTTCCATCATTATCCCTGCATATAATGAGGCAAAGACTATTCATCTTATTCTGGACCGTGTTTATGCTGTCGATCTGATCCATAATTTACAAAAGGAAGTGATTCTCGTAAATGATTGTTCAACGGATGGTACCGAGGAAGTTTTGCTAAATTATAAAGCTGCACATCCCGGAATGAATATGCAGTATTATAAACATGAAGTAAATCAGGGTAAAGGCGCAGCTATCCACACGGGAATTAAGAAAGCAACAGGTGAATACCTGGTAATCCAGGATGCGGATCTTGAATATGATCCTGAAGAATTTAATAAACTGCTTAAACCTGTAATAAGGGGTTCTGCGGATGTTGTATTTGGTTCAAGATTTCTGGGGGGCAACCCACACAGAATCCTCTTTTACTGGCATTCCATTGGAAATAAGGTTTTAACAAGAATGAGCAATATGCTTACGAATCTGAACCTTACTGATATGGAAACCTGTTATAAATTGTGCAAAACACAGATCATTCAAAATATTGAATTAAAAGAAAAAAGGTTTGGGTTTGAACCTGAAATAACTGCTAAACTGGCACGTATACCCGAGATTCGTATTTATGAAGTCGGGATTTCCTATTATGGCCGAACTTATCTTGAAGGTAAAAAAATAGGGTGGAAAGATGGATTTCGTGCAATCTATTGTATTCTGAAATACAATTTGTTTCGCTGATGTCACAACGTACGCAATCGGATCCTTCCGGTTTCGAAACACTTGAAGCTTTTTCACATGCTGATGCTTTCAACCGCTGGCTTTATCAGAAAATTAGTGTCTATGTACGGGGAAATATGCTTGAAATAGGAAGTGGTATCGGAAATATTTCAGCATTTTTATTAAAGGATCAGACCCAGGTATCTCTCAGCGACCTTCGTCCCGAATATTGCCGTTTATTGCAGAATAAATTCGGTCATGATCCCCATCTTGAAGGAGTACATGAACTTGATCTTTCATTAAAAAATTTTAGCTCGGAACATCCTGAATTATTGGAAAAATTTGATACAGTCATTGCATTGAATGTGATTGAGCATATTACAGATGATTTGCTTGCCATCAGGAATGCAAAAGCACTTTTAAAAAATAAAGGGCAACTGATCATCCTGGTTCCGGCAGGGCAATGGCTTTATAATTCAATTGATCTCGAACTTGGCCATTATAGAAGATATTCAAAATCGGGATTGAATAATTTAATGGAAGCTGCCGGACTGGAGGTAACAGATTGTCGCTATTTTAATGCTGCCGCTATAATTGGATGGTGGTTCTCCGGCAATATTTTACATGAGAAAATCATATCACCTGCCAAGTTAAATCTATATAACCGGATGATTCCTTTTTTCAGAATGGTAGATTGGTTTGTTACACCATTTGCCGGTATATCAGTAATTTCAGCAGGTATGAAAAAATCGAATGGATAAGTGGTAACTTCTGCAACATATTTATCCCTGGCTGAAAAGCAAACCAGGTTCTTAAAATGGTCTGTTTATTTATTGGGCTTCCTGTTTTTTTTAAATTGTTTTACACCTCTGAGGCTTCACTTTGACATGCTGCGTTATTTTGCAATAAAGGATTGCATAGAATCGAAATGTCCTCCCGGAGCTGATCCCAACGATTATCTTCCTTATGGATATACTGCACTCCTGCTCCTGCTTTCCAAAATTGGCTTACTGAAATCTTTCAGTATTGTTTTTGTTAACTGCCTTTATCTTTTTGGCGGATTATATTTTGTCAGAAAGGTCTTTTCTTATATCCGTTCACCATTCTTATTGTTTTTCCTTGTACTGTTGAATTGGACAATGATAAAATTTGTTACTCATCCATTGTCTGAATTGCAATATCTGTTTTTTTCACTGGCAGGTATTTATGCGTATTATAATTTCATCCAAAATAGAAAAATATGGTATCTGCTGTTTGCTTTTCTGATGGCAGGACTGGCTTTTCTTACGCGCACCGTTGGTGTTTCTCTCGTAGCTGCAATGATCGTTTCATTGATCTGGGAATTCAGAAAACAACTTCTTGATATCATAAAGAAAAACAGGATACTGATATTTGCACTCCTGGTATGTGTTATCATCATTTTGATTTTTTCAAAACAACTTGGCTTGAACCATTATACGGGTGTGATGTCAAAACAGTTTAATGAAGGTCTCCGGTTTTCAGATGTAATCGGCTGGCATTTTTCGGAATGGGGAGAGATTTTACTGAATACTTCAAGATTCAAAGTAATAAGCTTGTTATCTGGTTCCTTCGCAAACTGGATTTTTATTATTTTAGGTATCCTGGGTATCAGCGGTTTTATTTATATCTGTTTTATTAGGAAAAGCAATATCCCCTTTATAGTAAAGTCTTATCTTTTTTTCTACATCATTCTCCTGTTCAACTGGCCATTTCAGGATCCGCGTTTCTGGGTGCCGGTTATTCCTTTAATTGCTGCAGTTATCTGCCAGTATTCATTTTCGAAAAAGCATATAAGCCGGTTATTTTTCTACCTCTGGCTATTTGTCTATTCGGGTCTTGGACTGATTTCCCTGGCTTATATGACCTATACTTCATTCAATAAAGAAGAACTCTCGAAAACACAGGCAAAAGGTGTATACAGAAATGAATATGAAACGCATTTTTTTGGTAAAACTTTGTCAGATACTGTTACCCGGGTTGATCCTTACCTGGTTGATTTTTTGAACAGATACGATAAGTAGGCGTAAGGCGTAAGGCGTAAGGCGTAAGGCGTAAGGCGTAAGGCGTAAGCGTAAGGCGTAAGGCGTAAGGCGTAAGGCGTAAGATGAAAATTTTGGAGAATGAAATTATGTAAAAAATATTTTATAAAAAAAGAGCATCGAGAGATGCTCTTTTTATTTATTTCATTTATAAAAATCCTTACTCGTGCCTTATGCCTTATGCTTTTGGCTTTAATCATATCTAATTCTTATCAGCAAGAACCTGTTGAACCTGTGCATACGACATCGCTTTTAGCTGCGAAATCGTATATCCATTCACTTTTCTGGCAGCGCTATTCCCCGCGGCTTTTGAACCGGGAATGGTAACATATCTGTATTGTAAATTGCTTAAATCCTGCGTGGAAAGAATATTTATTTCTCCTACTGAGTAATCTTCTGAAATGATATAGTTGAGGGCAGATACAGGCTGAATATGTGCAACGTTATTTACATCAGGATACTCGATATAAGTTAAAATAACGCCACTGTCCAGTATGCCTTCTGTTATGGTTGGTGCCAAAACAGTGTCTTCATATAAACTGTCGTTCGGATTATAATTAAATGAAAGTGTAATCCAGTTTGAGTAAACAACACTGTCTGGTCCCGCCGGTCCTGCCGGTCCTGCAGGTCCGGTAGTTCCTTTACTACAACTACTTATACCAATTACTATTATTGTGGCTGCACAAAGGAGACTTCTGAGTTGTTTCATCTTAATTTATTTAATATATGAATAAATGAACCGGTAAAGACGCAATATAATTTATTTCTTTTAACGATCTGCCTCCTGGCAGCTGTCTTTTCCTGAATACGGGAAATGGGATTAGAGGTTGCTTTCATTTATTACGGGATCAGGAGTATTATCCTTGTGGTGCCACAAATGCAGACATGCATAAGTCCTGTAGGGTGACCATTTTGCGGAGATCTTCAGCATATCTTCTCTCAACTTTTTCTTATCTGCTTTATTTAAATTATAAACTTTGATCATTGCCTGCTGAATGCCCAGATCATCCACGGCAAATACATCTTCCCGCCCCAATGTGAACATGAGCAACATTTCAGCCGTCCACCTTCCTACACCTTTTATCCGGGTGAGATATTCTATAACTTCTTCATTATTCATCTTACCCAGTACTTTTGATTGAGGCCGGATTCCAGGGTAAACCGGGCCACGTTATGCATATAATTTGCTTTGGCTCCGGATAATCCTATGGATCTGAGAGTATCATGTGAAGTAGCCAGAATCTGTTCGGGACTTGGCTTCCCCGAATACAGTTTCAGAAACCTTTTACGTATTGTTGATGCAACTTTCGTAGAAAGTTGTTGTCCGAGTATGGAAAAACATAAGTATACTGAAACATTCCTGCGCTTGGAAATGGCCAGCGTCTCTGATCTATTAATAAACGGGCAAATTTTTTATCCTTTGAAAGATGCAGAATATAGGGAGAAAGAACAGGGGCCATAATCGCAAATTAATGCGTTTAATGTTCCAGTAATCCATCAATTTTAAATAATATTCCATTAATACCCATTTGATTTGAAGAAATAACATTTGCGAGGGTATCACTGCCAACTACCTGCACCGAAGATTGGAATCCGGTGGTATAAAAATAAGGGTGCTGTCGCTTACTGCTAAGAATGTACTGCTGTCTGGAATATCATAACTAAACAATCGTTGTGGTATTAGTCCTGATAATACGATTGCACGAAGTGAATCAGGACTTACAAGGTTTAGGTCAGAAGGTGTATTATATCCAAGATTTCTGAATGCATCATTATTGCGGCAAATAAAGTAAATGGCGCCCCCGTAGAAAGCAGAACTGAAAGCGTGTCAGGAACCGGTGTAGCAAGTTGAATAGCCTGATTAAAGAAACTTAATGAAGTATCACTGCCAACCATCTGCATCAGATTTTGTTGCGGTGGCAGCAATACATTTTGTAATGCAAGCATAATCCCGTTACTAGCAGTGGCTTCTGAATTTAGAAACATATATCCGTTAACAAAGGTTCTGTTAGAATCTCCTGATACGAAAACAGAATCACCATTGGCCATAATTAATTTCAGTTCTGTTTTGCCAATGAAGGATGTGAAATTAAGTGCGGTTCCTGCGTAAGTCTGATATAAAACCCAGTTCTTAGCCTGATCCGTAGTAAATCCATTTATTATTGCGAGGCTATAACCTGACTGGGTACAGGCAGCATCGTTGGGAACCATCAGAGTAAATATAGATGGGCTATTGAAGATGGTGTCCAATCCACCTTTAATAACAGCATTATTAAAAATCGTAGTAGACGTTCCTGTTGCCAAAATATCTGCGAGGGTAGATGTTTGTGAATTAAGACTGCTGGGTGAAGTCTTATTGCAAGACCAAATGGAAAATATGCCCAGTGAAAACAGTGAAAAATTTAATATGGTTCTTCCAAAAAATTTAATCATAAACTTCAGACTCAATAAATAATTTTAAAAAGTTTTTAGGCTTTGGGCTTTCAGCTTTATGCTTATTTATTTATTCCATGTTATAGCTTACGCGGCCATCTTTTTCGTCCTTTAGCGATATGCCGATTTCCATTAATTGCTTGCGAATACGGTCAGAAGTCTGATAGTCTTTTTTAGCCTTGGCCTCTCTGCGGATTTCAATGAACAGATCCATTATGCCATCAATTTTATCAGAGCCTGGTTTAGATTCATCCTGAAGACCGAATACATCTTCCAGATAGGTTTTAAACTGGGACTGCACATAAGACAGGGTTTCTGTGGAAAGGGTTGTTTTTTCCAGATCACCGCTGCGAAAAGAATTGATGTGATTTACAAGCTGGAACATATTCGCCAATACCTTTGCTGTATTAAAATCATCATTCATGAAATCATCCATTTCATGGCAAAGCGAATTAAATTGATTTTCAAGATGATCATTTAAAGTTTTTGATGGATCTGTTTTTAATTTCATGAGTTCCTCGTAAGCATCCCAAAGTCGCTTTAAACCTTTTTCAGCAGCCTGAAGTGCTTCATTCCCAAAATCAAGCGTACTGCGGTATTGTGTTTGCAAAATAAAAAACCGGATCGTCATCGGATGATAGGCCTGTGCCAATAGTGGGCTGTTGCCTGAAAACATATCTGTAAGCCGGATTACATTATTATAACTCTTACCCATTTTTTTCCCATTGATGGTTATCATGTTATTATGAATCCAGTAACGGGCTGCCAGATGATGATTACTGATCATACTCTGTGCAATTTCACTTTCATGATGGGGAAACATAAGATCCATTCCACCACCATGAATATCAAACTGGGTTCCCAGATATTTCGTGCTCATCGCCGAACATTCAATATGCCAGCCCGGAAAACCTTCTCCCCAGGGGCTCGTCCACCGCATGATATGTCCGGGAGGTGCTGATTTCCAAAGAGCAAAATCCTGGCGGTTCCTTTTTTCTTCCTGGTTTTCCAGATCTCTAGTTGTTTCAAGCAGATCGTCCAGTCTGCGGCCGCTTAGCTTTCCGTATGGATATTTTTCAGCATATTTTTTTACATCAAAATACACGGAACCATTCACCGCGTAACCATATCCAGCTTTTATGATCTCGAGAATCATGTTGATCTGCTCCACGATATGGCCTGTTGCTGTAGGTTCTATGCTTGGTTCCAGGTTATTAAATTGATGCATTGCCCAATGAAAGAGATTGGTATATTTTTGTACCAATTCCATAGGCTCGAGCTTTTCGATCAGGGCTTTTTTTGAGATCTTGTCTTCAGCTTCGCGTCCTTCTTCTTCAAAATGACCTGCATCGGTAATATTGCGCACATAGCGCACTTTATATCCAAGATGAAGCAGGTAACGATAAATAACATCAAATGTTATAAAGCCTCTTGCATGGCCGAGATGGCTCTCTCCACTTACTGTAGGACCACATACATACATGCCCACATGATGGGGAGTAATGGGAAGGAATTCTTCCTTCTGTCTTGTATAAGAATTATAAACTTTTAATTTGCTCATGACTTCGCCCAAATATAAACATTTATAATTTTCTGCCCTGTAGTTGCAGATCGGTCAGCACTGGGTGGTGATCTGAATAAGGTGAATTAAGTTTCATACTTTGTACGATATGAAAATCACGTGATGGAAGTATGTAGTCAATTCGAAGCGTGGGGGATATATAAATATACGTTCTGCCAATGCCGAAACTTTTCGAAATAAACGCATCCTGGAGATTTCCACGAATATGAAAATAAGTGTAGGAATTCGGAACATCGTTGAAGTCGCCACAGATGACAAGCGGATAAGGACAGATATCCAGCTGTCTTCTTACAGTGTCGGCTTGATATCCACGCAGTCCCAATGCATCTTTTAATTTTTTTGCCAGTGAACGGGAAGCCTGCAGGATACTGTCCTCTGCATTTCGGACAATCTCAACATTTCTGAAATCTTTCTGTTTGAATAATACCGATTGTAAATGCGTGGTAAATATCCGGATCTTATTTCCATTCACATTTACATCAGCAGCGATCAGGCTTTCAGTTTTTTGGATACTTTCCGACCTGAAGAATGTCTGATAACTGGAAACGATCGGGTATTTCGAAAAAATGATAACACCTGTTTCATATTTGCTGATGTGATTATGAAAATCCTTTGAAAAGAAGAAATAAGGGAAATTCAGTTGTTTTTGAATATACCTGATATTTGATCTCGCGGAATCTGCGGGTTCATAAAATTCCTGAAAACAAAGAATATCTGCATCCTGTCTTCCAACGAGCTCAAGCATGGGGATGCGATGATGTGATGCGCCAATCTTTTTTGTTGTGAACTCATCCCAGCTCCTCACGTTCCATGTCATGATGCGGATGCTTGTGGAATCCTTATGAGTAAAATCATGATTTGCCGGATTGAAACCAAAGAACGCATGAATATTCTTCCAGCCTATAAACAGACACACCAGTGAAATGAGCATATAGCGCGGACAGGTGAAAATCCAGAAAATTAAAAAGACAACCAATAATATCAGGAGAAGGGGGAAAAAAAATGCAAGTAATGAAATAAGCCACCATTTATCAGGATGTAAAAAGGCGTTACAACAGGCGAGGAGAAATAAAACTCCCACCACAATATTCAGCAAAATGAAAAAGCGTTTGGTAAATTTCCGCAGTGATGCCATTAGGAAGAAACTTTGAAGTTAGAAATCTTCCTCTTCGGCGGCCCGCTTCAGGATGTCTTTTTCTTCTGTAGTGAGATACCGGTAGCCTTGCTGGTTGATCTTATCGAGAATTTCATCAATTCTTTTCTGAGTAATATTTGGAATTTTTTTATATGGCTGTGTTCCTGATACATTATAAAAGAACTCGTCTTTTATATTCTTGGGTTTTTTCTTTTTATCAGGATTGAAAAGATCTGCGAACCAGTCGAAAAACTGGTTGATCCAAACACTGCCATCCCTTCCTCTCCGTAATTGATCTATGAATAAAAATCCGACACCTGCTGCACCGGCATATGCAAGATAAGTAGCCATGTCACCATTACGGACTCCTGAGAAATTCAATAAAAGGAAAATCAGGGTCAGTATCCACAATGGAATGCCCCCGCTGATCATCGGGAAAATCCGATAGTCCGGAGATACCACTGTTGTTGCAACAGCAACTGCTGCAATGGAACAGTTAGCGGCGGAGAGATAATCACCTTCAATTTGTGCATGGAGATCAGGAATAAGAACATGTGCCATAACATAAATGATGGCTCCTCCGAGACCTCCATACAGATAAACAGGTACTAATTTCCTGTTTCCTGTCAGGTCCTGCAGTATGTACCCAAAGCTCCAGAGCCAGAACATATTGGAAATAAAACGAAACAACTGAAGGTCCGTAAACATGAAACTGATTACGGTCCATGGCCGCCAGGCAATTTTTTCCGGATTGGCAGATAATACAAACCAGTTATAAACATGGGTCAGGAAACTATCATTGGAAGCATTGGTGAGCAGGAAAAATATAAATACAAATTTCAGGACAACAAATATCACTGCATTCAGAACCAGGAGCTCGACCAAAGCGTTTCCATCCTGACCCAGGTACATTCGTTTACGATAATTATCTTCTTTTACATTCATATCAATTTTCTTACTCAACACATCAACGAAGTCGCCAGCTCTTTATGATTAACACATCGAAAGAATCATGGTTCAATGGAAATTATGACGATCAGTTTTTCTCCAATAAAACACTAAAAGGAGGCCGAACAGTCCTCCGCCCAGATGTGCCCAGTGAGCCACATTGTCACCTGCATTATTCTGTACCCCCAAAAATAATTCATATAAAACGTATGCCAGCACCGCCCATTTAGCTTTTATTGGGATGAGGGCATAAATGTATATGAGGCTGTTGGGAAACAGAAGACCGAATGCCACCATGCAACCAAAGATTGCACCGGATGCACCCAGGGTGGCTGAATTTAAATTTGTATTCGGATCGTATCTGAATGCGGACTGTTCATGAATGGGCAGGCTGTTTAGTTCCTGCCAGGCCGGTGTTAATTCATGGTATAGGACCAATAAATGTAAAACTGCAGCTCCGACGCCGCATACTATATAAAATGTAAGAAATCGTTTACCTCCCCAGAAATTTTCTAGGATTGATCCGAACATCCAAAGAATAAGCATATTCCAGAAAATATGCATGAATCCTCCGTGCAGGAACATATAGGTGATTATCTGGTGAGGCTTGAAAAAAATGGAACGGATGTCGTGCAGTGCAAAATAATTTTCCATAAATGAAGATCCGCTCTTCTGTACAGCCAGTTGAAGTAAAAAAACGATAACGTTAATAATAATCAGGTTTTTAATTACGGGCGGAATTACCTGAGAACGCCCCAATCTGAAATCGGTCATATTTCAACAAAAATTACTGGCTGCAAGTTAATGCTTTAAGAAAAGCGCAGTTACATTTTCAATATGAAGAGTATGAGGGAACATATCAACGGGCTGAACAGCTGAAATCTGATATTTTTCAGACAGGAGATGAAGATCACGGGCCTGGGTTGCCGGATTACAACTTACATATACTATTTTATCCGCAGCTATTTCCAGAAGTTTGGCAACCAGTTTATCCGACATACCCGCCCTGGGTGGATCAGAGATTATCAGGTCAGGCCTGCCATTAGCAGCCAGAAAATCATCGTTACAAATACCAGTGACATCCCCCGCAAAAAAAGCTGCATGATAAACCTGATTTAACAAAGCATTTTCTTTTGCATCGTTAATAGCTTCAGGAATCAGTTCAATTCCAACAACTTTCTTAACCATATCACTCAGGAAAATACCGATACTGCCCGTTCCGCAATAAAGGTCGTAAATGGTTTCACTGCCATCTAATTCGGCCAGATCACGAACGACCTGGTACAAACGCTCAGCCTGGGCAGTATTGGTCTGAAAGAATGATTTCGGCCCAATTTTAAAAGAAAATTTTTCCAGCTTTTCAATTACATAACCTTTTCCGAAATAAGTAACGGGCTGCAAATCATTCAAACTGTCGTTCCACTTTGGATTTATTGTATAAAGAAGGGTGGTAATTTCCGGAAATTGATTTTGCAAATGCCGGAGAAGGGCATTTTGATGAGACTCATCCTTATATCCAAAAACAATATTTACCATGATTTCGCCCGTTCTGCACAACCTGATCTGAATATTTCTCAGAAAACCTTCATGTCGTAAAATATCATAAAAGCTAACTCCGTTTTCGAGAGCCCAGCGCCTGACTTCCTTTCTGATTCTGTTTGTTGGCTCGTCCTGAAGATAACAGATATCCACATCAACCACCTTATCGAAAATTCCCCTTGCGTGAAAACCTGCTGCATTTTGGAGTACGGAAATTTCAGGATCTGCCAGTTCCTCCTTCAGCAAAAAGCGCCGATTCGAGAAAGTGTATTCTAGTTTGTTCCTGTAGCCGGTTGTTTTAGCGGAACCTATGATGGGCCTGACTTCAGGAAATTCCAGTTTGCCTATACGTTTCAGACTTTGTAAAACCTGGTCCTGTTTATATTCCAGTTGTCTTTCATAAGGAAGCATCTGCCACTGACAACCCCCGCAGATGCCAAAATGTTTGCAAAAAGGCTGAATCCTTTCAGAGGAGTAAGTATTTACTCCGATCACGTGACCCTCTGCCCA
Source organism: uncultured Bacteroidota bacterium (assembly GCA_963757975.1). Lineage (GTDB taxonomy): Bacteria > Bacteroidota > Bacteroidia > Chitinophagales > Chitinophagaceae > Puia. Next base: position 35,920 of record CAVWUD010000039.1, on the reverse strand, counting down.
GTCTTTTTTATTTTTTATCAATCGAACTGTAACAATATCGCCTGGAACAGCGTTTTCCATAAATATGACTTTGCCCTCGTGTTTTGCCAGAGATTTACCTTCAGCCGCGTATCCGGTTACAAGCAGATTCTCCAAAACAATGTTTTTCTTTTTTCTCACGGCGGCAAATGTAGGATTATCCTAATTTAGCGCTCCTATGATCAACCTTTTATCTAAAAAGTCTTTTTCAGCCTTTGGTTTTTTATTGATCTCGTATTTCGGCCATTCCCAGGGATACGAAATCCATCTTACATTAAAGCCCTTTACCAATAGTAAAGTTTACCTGGGGTACCACTATGGAAAAGTGAAAGCAGTGGCTGATTCTGCTATCCTCGATGGTAATTCGACAGGGATATTTAAGGGTAAGGATAAATTATCGGGAGGAATTTATTTCATTGTTTCACCAAAAAAAGAGATTCTCTTCGAATTGCTGATAGACAAACAGCAGCAATTCTCCATTTCTGCGGATTCTGGCAGACTCCCGGCCAGTATAGTATTTACTGGTTCACCAGAAAACACTGCTTTTCAGGAGTACACAGCTTTTATGAATAGCCATGGCAAATCACTTGCAGAACTTCAGACACAATTATCTCAAGCCAAATCAAAAACTGATTCCACCCTGGTAAGAGAAAAAATGAAGAAACTCAATGAAGAAGTAAAAGCTGAAAGGGAAGGATTGGAAAATAAAGATCCGAATTCACTGCTGGCAATGTTACTACGTTCATTGAAAGAACCGGTGGTTCCCCCTATACCTAAACTTCCGAATGGCAGGCCGGACAGTACTTTCGCATACCGGTATTATAAAGAACATTACTGGGACAATATTTCTTTTACAGATGACCGCCTCCTCCGTACGCCGATCTTTGAACCCAAACTTGATCGTTATTATAAAGACCTTGTTTCACCCGAATCAGATTCCATCGATAGAGAAATTGATTATATGCTCCTGTATTCCCGTACCAATAAAGACATGTTCAAATTTCTGCTTGTTTATTTTACACAGAAATATATTAATCCGGAATTTATGGGGCAGGATGCTGTATTTATTCACTTATTTGAGAAATATATCAATACAGGCCAGGCAGATTTCTTTACTGAGAAGTACCGGAAATTTGTAGATGACCGTGCCTATAGCATAATGGCTAACCTTATCGGACAGCCTGCAGCGAACCTCGAAATGACGGATACGTCTGGTAAAATCAGGTCACTCTATGAAATACCGGCCAATTTTGTACTCATATGTTTCTGGGATCCAACCTGTAGTCATTGCAAGGAAACAATACCAAAGGTAGATTCCATTTACCAGGCTAAATGGAAATATGAGGGGGTTCAGATTTATGGGGTAATGGTTGACGGAGGGCAGGATAACTGGCGGAATTTTATTCAGGCTCACAATTTGAAGGATTGGATAAACGTTTATCAGACAACGGCTCAGCACGATGAAGTAGCAGCTGCAGGCCGGCCTGATTACCGGCAGTTATATGACGTTTACCAAACGCCGGTACTCTATTTGCTTGATAAGGAAAAACGGATTGTGGCAAAGAAACTTACTTACCAGCAGGTGGATGAAGTCATCAACCTTAAACTGAAAAAGGTCAATACTCCCTGATATGAAGAATGTAGTACTGATCTCTCTACTGCTTTTTTTTTCTAAATCTTTTTTCGGTCAGACACTCGTTCGTTACGGCAATCATATTATTACACGCGAAGAATTTCTTACCGCTTTTCGTAAGAACAATTCTCATGTTAAAGCCACTGAAAAAGCTTATCGGGATTATCTTAATCTTTATATCAGGTATCGCCTGAAAGTTCAGGCAGCTTTTGACATGAAACTGGATACCCTGCCCGGACAGATTACTGAGTTACAGAATTTCAAGAGCCAGATTGTAGATCAATATACAAATGATGAAAGCAGCCTTAATGCAATGGCCAGGGAAGCCTTTCTCAGAAGTCAATACGATCTTCGACTATCCTACATTATTGTTGCTGCACCGAAAAATGCTTCCCCTTCAGATACAGCCAAAGCCTGGAAGAAAATTCAGAATGCTTACCAGAATCTGAAAAGCGGCAAGGGTTTCGATGAAACAGCCCTGCAATTTTCCGAAGATCCATTTGTGAAAAATAATAAAGGTGATCTGGACTTCATAACCGTATTTGATCTCCCTTATGCAATGGAAACAGTCGCTTATCATACATCCATAGGGAAATTTAGCCCTGTTTTCCGTACTGCCGGCGGATATATTATTTTAAAGAAAACTGCTGAAAGGCCTGCTGCAGGGCGCATACGTGTAGCACAAATCCTGTTGGCTTTTCCTTATCAGGCCAACGAGGCTGCCAAAGCAGAAACACAAAAAAGAGCGGATTCCATTTATCAGGCAATCCAAAACGGAGCCGATTTTGCAGAACTGGCCAGAAAATTCAGCGGTGATAATTTATCATATCAGCTTGGGGGTTCATTACCTGAATTTGGTATCGGGAAATATGAGCGGGGATTTGAGAATACGGCTTATGATCTTAAAAAAGACGGTGACGTAAGTGAACCATATGCATCTACTTTTGGGTACCATATTATCAAAAGAATAAAAAGAATTCCGGTCCCCTTAATAGCGGATAAGAAAACGCTGGATGAACTGAAGGAAAAAATTAAATCGGACCCTCGAATTGCTGTTTCCAGAAAACAGATGCTTCAGACGATTTTGAAAAAAACCCAGTTTAAGGAATTAGTTCCGCCAGGAAATCGATTATGGGATTATACAGATAGCCTGCTCTTAAATAAAAAACCTGCTTTGAATGCAGGGATAGCTGAAAACTCTGTTCTTTTTCAATTTCCGGATAAAAAGTATTCTGTGGGGGATTGGATCGCATACAGGAAAAGTATAAAAGCATCGCCCAATTTAACGAATGGTAAAACCCCGGCTGAGATTTTGGATGGTTACCGCCAGATAACAGCTTTTGATTATTATAAACAACATCTCGAAAAATATAATGCTGCTTTTGCTGCGCAGGTAAATGAATTCCGAGACGGTAATCTTTTATTTGAAATCATGCAACGACAAATTTGGAACAGGTCAACTGCTGACTCTGCAGGGTTGAAAAAGTATTTTGAAGCGCATCAAAAAAATTATTGGTGGAAACCCGGGGCTGAGGTGATTATTTTTAATAGTTCAAACCTGTCGATAGCTAATAAATTGGGCAGCGCGTTATCAAAAAACATTATTAACTGGAGGAAGATAGTTGATAGTATAGGAGGCCAGGTGCAAGCAGATTCAGGCCGATTTGAATCAAATCAGATTCCAGGTAAAGGAATCACTGTTGGCAGCAGCAGATTTACGGAGTACATACAAAACGGTATCCCCTGATAATCAAAATAAACCTGTTCAATTCGCTTATATAATTCACGATTATCCGGATCCATCACCCAGAACTTTCAGCGAAGCACGCGGTTTAGTTATCAATGATTATCAGAATGAATTGGAGAATAAATGGATTGAAGAATTAAAGAAAAAATATCCGGTTACTGTTAATGAGGCGGTTTTTAAATCACTACCAAAATAAAATAAACGATTAGCTTTTCGATCAATGGCAAACGGCCAAACTTCAATCCATTTTATCAAGCAAATCAAGAATTCCCGAATCCACAGACGTATCAAACTTTCGTGCCAGCATTTTGTCTGAAGAAAGTAACGAAGGATAGTCTTCCGTTAAAAGCGTTTTTGGATTGACGCCGCCCATTGACCAATCGATATAATAAAAATTATTATTTATAACGGTTTCTTTAAATCGTGAATTCATGATTATGGTAGGAACTATGAATTCATCTGGTCCCCAAGTAAATCGCATGAAACGCCTGAGTTTTTTATTTGATTCAATAAAATAAAGTACATATTTGGCGCATTCATTGGATAGGATCATACACATGGCCTTGGGTCCACCATAAAGCTTATATGGTAAAGGGAATTTCCTGACGGGGAGAAGGGCATTTAAAAAAAACTGAAGCCTGTACCTTCCCCGGAAACCGAAATTAGTGAAGTGATATTTATTTACGCGCGAAATGGCATGGGTCCACCATTCATCCCCTTCATCATAACAGATAAAATTTTTTCCAGGATTCTTTTCAATTGCATTATAGATATCTTTTACTGGTTTAATCGGATAATCCTGACCACTCATTATACTGATAAAATCATATGTGATCTGGTTTCCAAGCACCACCTTTAAAGAGTGCAGGATGGCAACAATATAACTGTACGAAGCCCATCGAACACGAACCCGGTCAGCTATAAAATTAACCTGCGGTAACTCGGCCAGATACTCAAATGGCCGTATGTTTATTTTTTTATCTATATGAATATAGAAATCGAAAGGAAGGCCGCTGAATTTTTTTATGAAACGCTCAATCTGTTGTGGCCCCTTATGAGCCATTATGATACAAGCTATTCGCATCGAATTCGGAATTTAAATGCTTTAAGCTTAATGCTAAATGCAAATTATTAGTGAAAATTATAAATAGTACTGCGTTTGGCGTTCCGCCTTTGGCGTTAAACTTTCTACAGTTGTTCATACAAGGCCCTCAGTTTCTCGCGGGTCATAATTTTTTCCCAGTCAGAACCCAGTGCATTCTCCCACAGAGGTTTCATACCGAGCGAAACGTCGATCATAGTATCAAATTGCTCATCGGTAAGTCCCCTGGTAATATGATGTGGAATTTCTATTTTGTTTTTTTTCACCATTTGTTTGAATTCCCTGACACCGTCCGGATAATATTCTCCCAGCTTATCGAATACAATACAATTTCCTATTCCGTGACGGGTACCTAACAGGTATCCTAAACCGTAACTTACGGCGTGAGCAATTCCAACCTGTGAATAAGCAATACTCATTCCTCCAGCATAAGATGCCATCATGAGTTTGTCATCCTGTTCAGGGCCCCATTCTCCTTCGCCAAGAAATACCTCCTGGCAAAGGTTAAGAGCTTTCTCACCATAAGATTTGCTGAATTCATTTAGAAAAGTACCGGTAAGACTTTCGATACAATGTATATAACAATCCATCCCGGTATAGAAACGCTGATTCACAGGAACATTTGTTGTGAGTTCGGGATCAAGTACAATTTGATCGAAGGGTGTAAAATCGGAATTCATTCCCAGTTTGCGTGTGGGTCCTGTCAATACTGTTGTGCGTGAAACTTCTGCACCTGTGCCACTTAAAGTGGGTATTCCTGCTTTATAAACACCTGGATATTTTACAAGGTCCCATCCCTGGTAATTGGCTGAAGAGCCCGGATTGTTCATCATAAGTGAAACGGCTTTGGTCAGATCCATGACTGAGCCACCCCCGATACCAATGATACCACTAATAGTTCCAAATTCCTGCTTCAGCTGGTTTGATAATCCATCAACCTGTTTTGTTTTTGGCTCAAAACTTACATCAGCAAATATAATTTTATCTGAAGACCGAAGGGGAATTCGGTTCACAAGAGGTTTATTCTCAAAAAAATGATCCACCAGAAAAATCATTGGTGAATTTTCATTTCTATGGGGAGCTATTATTTCAGCAAGCTGATTAAAGCTTCCTCTCCCATAAACAACATAGCTGACCATTTTAAAATTCCTGTACTTCATATTATTAAGCTTAAGGCTTCAAGCGTGGGCTAAAGGCTTTTAATGAATTAATGATTAAAGGTCAAAGCGGCAGCTCCGAATACACCCGCACTGTCACCCAGTTCCGGACGTATTACCGGCACAGTACAATAATTATTAAATATAAAATGTTTAAGACTCTTTACGCCGTCAGTATAAATTTCATCAATATTTCCAACACCACCACCAATAACTATGATATCCGGATCCAGCATATTCGTGATAGAAGAAACAGCTTTTCCAAAAAAGTGATTAAGACGATCAAGAGTATGACGCGCATATGGATCCTTGTCCTTTTGTATAACGATATCCTTTAAAGATTTTTTAGTTCCGGAAATAGTTTCGTAAAATTTTTGCAGTGATGGTCCGGATATTATTTTCTCAACACATCCTGTTTTACCGCAATAACAAGGGCCGCCTGATTCGTCCAGAAAATTATGTCCCCACTCCCCGGCAATTCCATGATGCCCTTCCCAAATTTTTCCTTCTATAACAAGTCCGCCTCCTACGCCGGTGCCCAGAATGATTCCAAAAACCATTTTAGCCCTTGGTGAAACTTTTTTTACTCCTCCCCAGGTTGCTTCTGCAAGGGCGAAACAATTCGCGTCATTAGCAAGGATAACAGGTAATTGCAGACGTTCTTCCAGGTCCTTTTTTAAGGGCTTATGGTTTAATATTGTAGTATTCGAATTTTTTAAATTTTGAGAAATAGGATCCAGGATTCCAGGCGTTCCGAATCCGATACCGTTAGGCGTTAATCCGGAATCAGCTTTCATTTTATTAACAAGCTTTTCAATCTGGCCAATAACATGATCGTATCCCTGTGCGGCTTCTGTATCAACTCTTGTCCTGACAATGGTTTCAGGTTCTTTTTCTCCCCTTAGTATAATGCCTTCTATTTTAGTTCCCCCAAGGTCAATGCCCCACATTGTTTCTTTCATATGATGATCGTTATTTATACTTTACTTTAAACCAGTCGCTGGTTTGCAAGCAACAGGTCTTCCGGCGTATCAATTTCAACTCCCATATATTCAGTAAGAACCATTCTTAAAGGTATACCATGCTCAAGATACCGGAGACATTCAATTTTTTCTGCTGCTTCCAAAGGAGTAACAGGCCAGTGTGTAAAATTCATCAAAGCCTGTTTTCTGAAAGCATAAACGCCGATATGTTCATAGTAAGTGATCGATAGGGAAGGTTCTCTTGGAAACGGGAGCACACTACGACTGAAAAAAAGAGCATTCATCCCAAGATCTACCGCAACTTTTACAAAATTCGGGTCTTCAATATTCTTTTTGTCTTTAATTATTTGCATCAGGGAAGCTACCTGAATCTTTTTTGATTCATCATCCTTAAAAATATCGAGCAATTTTTTCAGAGGTGCTATTTGAACAAAAGGCTCATCTCCCTGAACATTTATTACCAGATCGACATCCAGATTTTCCACTGCTTCAGCAATACGGTCGCTGCCGCTTTCATGGGTTTTGCGACTCATCATGACATCGCCACCGTTCGAATTAATTTCATCATAGATAATCTGACTGTCAGTTACAACAATCACCTTATCGAAAAGTCCGGTCTTTACGGTATTATCATATGTATGGCGGATGACGGTTTTATTACCCAGCATTTGCATCAGTTTCCCGGGGAAACGGGTTGAAGCATATCTTGCTGGAATCATCGCAATACAATTCATGGATTCTTTTTTCAAAAATAATTTTTTGCTAATAGTTCCGGCCATGAATTTCGTGTATTCTTAATTATTTCTGTTTTTGTGATCGTCTTCATTCATTATTGACCAGAGCAGGTCTTTTAACTCCTGGATACCTTTCTGTGTGACAGAAGATATAAAAATATTCGGGATCTCCGCTGGCAGTTCTTTCCTGATATCTGAAATCAGCTCCTCATCCAGCAAATCGCATTTACTGATTGCAATCACAAAGCGTTTATCGAGCAGTTCAGGATTATATTTTTCCAGTTCAAAGCGCAGAATTTCAAATTCTTTATTATGATCAGGACTATCAGCAGGAATCATAAAAAGCAACGCAACATTTCTTTCAATATGCCTCAAAAACCGATGACCCAGTCCTTTTCCTTCGGCAGCACCTTCAATAATTCCGGGCAGATCGGCGATGCAAAAACTCTTCCCGTCCCGGTACTCTACCATGCCCAACTGAGGTACCAGTGTTGTAAATGCATAGTCAGCAATTTTTGGAGTAGCAGCAGTCATAACAGATAATAAAGTCGATTTACCTGCATTAGGAAAACCGACCAGACCGACATCGGCAAGTACTTTCAGTTCCAGTACTTTCCAGCCTTCCACACCTGGTTCCCCCGGCTGCGCATGTTCGGGCGCCTGATTAGTAGGTGTAGCAAAGCGGGCATTTCCAAGGCCGCCACGACCACCCTTTAACCATATAATTTCCTGACCATCTTCCAGAATTTCCGCTTCTTTCAAACCTGTAATCTCGTCTCTTGCGATGGTACCCAATGGAACATCTATAAAAACATCTTTCCCGAATCGGCCGGTACAGTTATTACCGCTCCCACCTTCGCCATTTTCAGCAAATACATTTTTATAATAACGCAGAGGCAGAAGTGTCCAGGTATTTTTATTTCCACGGAGAATGATATGACCGCCACGACCTCCGTCACCGCCGTCAGGTCCTGCAAGAGCATTGTATTTTGTGCGCATAAAATGTTTGCTGCCGGCACCCCCATGACCGCTTTTACAAAATACCCGTATCTGATCTACGAAATTGCTTTTTTCCACTTTTTATAATTCGGGCTGCAAAGATAACTTATTAAAACAGCTATCTGTTCATCAAAAGCCGTGCGACAAGCCCGGTCCAGCCTGTTTGGTGCGATGCGCCTAAGCCCTTTCCGTTATCGCCATTGAAGTATTCGAAAAACTGGGTATAGTTCCTGAAATTCGGATCTTTTTGGAACAGGGCCTGATCGCCGTAAATAGGACGATTGCCTTCAGCATTTCTTGTGAATAATGAGATTAAACGATCTGAAAGTTTTTCTGAAATTTCTTTAAGGGAAAAAAGGTTACCTGAATGGGTCGGATATTCAATACGGAAATCATCGCCATAATATTCGTGGAATTTTTTCAGGGATTCTACGAGCATAAAATTCATGGGCATCCAAATCGGGCCCCGCCAATTCGAATTTCCACCGAAAAGTGTCGTATCCGATTCCCCGGGTGTATAATGAATCGAAAACCAATTATTATCAATTTGAAGAATAAAAGGATTGTCTTTGTGAAATTTAGACAAGGCCCGCAGTCCGTGATCACTTAGAAATTCGTTTTCATCCAGCATACGATATAAAATCCTTTTCATTCGATGACCACGCAATAAAGAAAGGAGATGTTTTTCATCTTTCCCTTTTTCACCCCATTTTGAAACAAGGCTTGACAGATCGGGCCGGTTATTAAGAAACCAGTATAAGCGATCTGTAAATTCTTTCTGACTCAAAAGAAGATCGTCATCCAGAACTTCTACAGCCAGCAGGGGTATCAGGCCAACCATAGAGCGTATTTTTAGCTTATCATTGGTACCGTTTGATTTTTGAATCACATCATAATAAAATTCATCTACATTATCCCAAAGACCCGTTCCCTGATCACCATCAGCAAACATGGCGTTTGCTATATATAAAAAATGCTCAAAGAATTTGGTAGCCATGTCCTGATAAACAGGATTTGTGAGGGAAAGCTCCAGCGAAATGCGCATCATGTTGAGGGAATACATGCACATCCAGCTGGTAGAATCTGATTGCTCAAGAATGGATCCGTCAGGCAAAGGTGAATTCCGGTCAAAGATTCCGATATTGTCCATACCAAGGAAGCCGCCTTCAAAAATATTATTACCCTGTTCATCCTTTCTGTTAACCCACCATGTGAAATTCAGGAGAAGTTTCAGAAAGACAGTTTCCAGGAATTTGGAATCGCCGACACCTTTTGCAATTTTATCTATTTTATAAACGGCCCATGTCGCCCATGCCTGTACAGGAGGGTTTACATCTGAAAAAGCCCATTCATATGCCGGAAGTTGTCCGCTTGGATGCATATACCATTCATGGTTGAGCAGGATAAGCTGATTCTTGGCGAAATCGGGATCAATATCAGCAAAGCAAATACTATGAAATGCAAGATCCCATGCTGCGAACCATGGATATTCCCAACTGTCGGGCATGGAAATAATATCGGAACTGTTCAGGTGACGCCAATTATGATTTCTTCCTTTTTTTCTTTGTTCCGGTGCCGGGGGGCAGCCCGGATCACCATTGAGCCATTTATTTACATTATAATAATAGTATTGTTTACACCAGATCATTCCTGCATAAGCCTGTCGCTGAATTGTTTTTAATTCATCATTGGGAACATGGGTTTGAATATCCGCATAAAAAATATCGGCTTCGCTGATACGGGAATCAAATATTTTTTCAAAATCATCAAAGGGTTTTTCTAACGGATCCGGACCCATGCGTATTCGAAATGTTTCTGATTTTCCAGGATCTATTGTTTTGTTGAAATGTATAGCAGCTTTAGTCCCGCTTTGTGAGGGATTCACAGTATTTGCACCGTGAACGATATATTCATTAATGCCATCTTTAAAATATGTATTGGCTTTATTGGGTGGTATTGAATAAAGCTTTTCGCTATTGCTTTCGTTTTCGCAAAAAAGCAACTGCCCCGGGTTTTCTGCATAGAGCCACCGTTTACCAAGGGTTTTGTGTTCAATAAGAATACTGTTTTCAGTTAGCCTTTCAATGGAGGGTTTGTCGTTTGAATAACCCCATTCCCAGGTATTGCGAAACCATATATTGGGCAGAACGTGCAATGGTGCAGCCTCCGCACTACGGTTGATTACTGTTATCTTCCATAAAATATCTTCAGGAGAATATTTTGCATATTCAATAAATACATCGAAATACTTATTTTCATTAAATATGCCTGTATCCTGGATTTCATATTCAGGATCCAATTTGCCTCTGCGACCGTTTTCCCTGAGAATCTGATCGTATGGGTATTCACCCTGAGGGTATTTGTACAGCATCCTGAGGTAAGAATGCGTAGGTGTTGCATCCAGGAAATAATATAGTTCCTTTACATCTTCCCCATGATTTCCTTCATTTCCGCTTAGTCCAAAATACCTTTCCTTAAGAATAGGATCCCGGGTATTCCATAAACTAACGGACAGGCATAGTTGTAAATTGATATCGCTCATCCCACCCAGATCCGTCTTCTCCCCAGCGCCAGGATTTACTGCGGGCAACTTCATGTGTAGAAAATTCCCACGCTGATACCATCTTCACTATAGTCCTCCCGAACAGTTCCCCATTGTCTGTCACTCAGATAAGGCCCCCATTTTTTCCAGGCAGGATCTTTTAGCCTTTTATTTTCTTCGTTCATAAAAGCGAATTAAAAAGAACAGGGGATCAGTTGTAGATCTTATCTATATATGACTTGTATTTATCGAGAATTATTTTTCTCCGGATACTCAGCTTCGGGGTGAGCTCACCTCCTTCAACACTCCAATCCTGGGGCAATAATTCAAATTTTTTTATCTGTTCAACATGGTTGAACTGCTGGTTATATTCATCCACGATTCCCCTGTAAAATTTTATTACAGCCGGATTTTGAATCATGGACAGGTTGGAGCTTATATCATAGCCATGTTGGCTGCACCATTCTGCGAGCTGGGTAAATGCAGGTACTATTAGCGCACCGACAAATTTCATTTCAGATCCCACTACAATTATCTGTTCAATAAAACGGGATTCCTTCAGTTTATTTTCAATGGCTGCCGGGGCAACATATTTTCCACCGCTGGTTTTAAATAATTCTTTCTTACGATCCGTGATGCGTAAAAATTTTCCATCTTCCATCACTCCGATATCTCCGGTATGCAACCATCCGTCGATGATCGTTTCAGCCGTCAGATCGGGTCGTTTGTAATATCCTTTCATCATACTGGGCCCTTTCACACAAATTTCTCCATCACTTTCCAGTCGCATTTCAATGCCATTCAGTACTGGGCCAACGGTTCCAAAACGGCATAGCCCTTTGCCGCGCCGGTTAACAGCAATAACGGGTGAGTTTTCTGTTGGCCCATATCCTTCATAAACTGGAATACCTGCACTGCTGAAAATCCGTAGCAGCCTTATCTGGCATGCAGCACCACCGACAACAACATATTTTATATTATTTCCCAGCGCTTCCCGCCACTTATTAAATATAATTTTATTTGCCAGGAAGAATTGGAAAGAGTACCACCATCCCTGGCTGTTGTTATTATCATACCTTTTTCCAAGTTCCACAGCCCAGAAAAATAAAGTTCTCTGTATGCCCTTCAGGGATGCACCTTTGGACATGATCCTTTCGTAAACTTTTTCCAGGATGCGGGGAACAGTTACAAAGAGATTGGGTTTTACTTCGAGCAAATTAGCCCCAATGGTATCAAAACTTTCTGCATAATATATACCGATGCCACTGAACATATATATATAGCTTACCATTCTTTCCAGAATATGATTTAAAGGCAGAAAACTAAGCACTTTAAAATCTGGCCTGTCTTCAAAAGGAAAACTTTCCTTTGCAAACATCACATTGCTTGTTATATTATTATGTGTCAGCATCACACCTTTTGGAGTGCCTGTTGTGCCGGAGGTATAAATGATTGTCGCAAGATGCCCGGGATGGATCGTTTTACTTATGAATTCCAGTTCATTTTTTTTTGCTTCCGTTGCATCGTTCAGGAGTGAAGACCAGTGGTCTACTCCTTCAATTTTATCAAATGTATATATGTTTTTAATAGAGGGAATTCCTGGGCGTACCTGGCGGATTTTTTCAATATAACTCTGCACTGCTTGCAAAAACATATTTTACAGAGGCATCCCTGAAAATAAATTCTATTTCATGATTGCTCGTTGTCGGATAGATCGGAACGAGTACAGCCCCCAGTTTTTGAACAGCCAGGTCAGTTATCAGCCATTCTGGGCGGTTATTTGAAATGATCGCAATTTTGTCCTGGCCTTCAACAGTCAGGTCATTCCCGGAAACACCAATGGCAGACAAGCCGCAGGCTAATATGTCTACAGTTTCTGATATTTCCCGGGTGCTGTATTTTCTCCAAATTCCTTTTTCTTTTGCAGCCAGCATATCAGGTTTCGGAAATTTCTCCAACTGGAAGGCAATACAATCAAACAATCGTTCAGGTTTGTTCATGGTGATTATTTGGAATTCAGGTTGCGATAATTCTGTCCCGCAGGTAATTTGAAAACCCTTCCTTTCTGAAAATTAATAAACCGGTTATAATCATCTGCGTGTTGTGCGTCCAGTTTTGAAAAGCGGCAGGCTCATTGAAGCACCGAATGCCCATTGATCATAAGCATCAAACATACCATGCTTTCAGAAGCTGCCTGTGATATTCGAAAAGCCTGAAAGGGTATTTATCTCCGATATTTATCAAACCATTCGAGAATAAATTTACTTCTTAATATACTCAGAGATTCCGATGTTACACCAAGACTAACCGTTGGAGATTATTCAGCCATAATGGAAAGGTAAGCTGCAGCAAAAAGATTTTTATTAACCTGGTTTTTTGGTATTTTAAGATCAGTAAATAATTTTTTATAACCATCAACCAGAAGCAATTTGATTTCAGGAGTACGACGGCTATAGCTTTCAAGATTGATAAAAATTTCCCCGTAAATCAGGCTCCATACTTTGTCATATGTAAAATAATAGAACTTGCTGGCATTATAATAATTTGACGAATAATTGGGATCTACTTCAATTCCCTTTTCCCAGAAACGTATGGCTTCACCGTCTTTATTAGCCCAAAGCATTTCGCCGTATTCATTGTATAATTCACCGCTGCTGGGGAATTTTTTTATTCCCTGCTTATACATTTTATCCGCTTGTTTATTTTCATCAATGGCTTTATATGCCATTCCGAGAATCTGGTAACACTGTTCGTCTGCATCATTGCGGGCTATCAGTTTTCTTCCGGCTTCTACAGACGCGCTGTAATTTCGCTGGAGATAGTATGTAAAAGCCAGATCCTTTTGCATTTCCAGGTTTTCCGGATCTGCTTTTAATGCATTATTTAAAACGATAATTGCATTGGGATAATCTCCGTTACGCATGAACTGTTTTGCAACCTTATGCAGTGAATCTGCCTGCTGGGCAAAACAGGTGAAACCTGAAAGAAATAAACTTATGACGAGGAGAAGTTTTTTCATGAAATGAATATAGGCCACCTTTAAGGAAACGGCCCACTGACAAAATAATTGTCCGTGCAAAAGTACCGCTTATCTTATCAGATGTGTTAAAAGGCCGTCCCGTAATTTAGGTTCAAACCATGTGCTTTTGGGAGGCATGATCTGACCACTGTCGGCAATATCAAAAAGCTGTTCCATGCTTACGGGATAAAGGCTGAAAGCCAGTTTCATCTGGCCGCTGTCCACTCTTTTTTCCAGTTCTCCCAATCCCCTGATCCCACCTACAAAATCAATCCGGCTATCAGTTCTGACATCCTTAATTCCCGAGGATAGGAGACAGAATATTTTCATGCAGGATACTTACGTCCAGGATACCTATCGGATCATCCGAAAAACTATTTTCTTTTGCCTCCAGGTGATACCAGTTGCCTTCCAGGTACATGCCGAAATTATGCAGCTGGTCCGGTGAATAGGCCGAGTTCATTTTAACTACCCTGAAACTTTCGTTAAGTTTTTCAAGAAAACTTTCTTTATCCAATCCATTCAAATCTTTCACGACCCTGTTATAATCCATAATATGCAGTTCATCTGATGGGAATAATGTAGTTAAAAAATATTCTGATTCCGGGGAAGCTTCCTTACCAAGAGCTTTTTTTACCTTGGCAGCTGATGCAGCCCTGTGGTGACCGTCCGCGATATATGTACTGGGGATTTGTTTTTGAAAAATAGTTGTGATTTCATGGATGGTTTGTGGATCATGCAAAACCCAAACCCGATGACCGATCCCGTCATCCGCAACAAAATCATAGACAGGTTCATGCGCTTTTTTCCAGTAACCGATCAGCATACTAAGAGTAACATTTGACTTATAAGCAAGAAACACGTTTCCTGTTTGAGCGCCTGTGATACGTATATGGTTTATCCTGTCGAGTTCTTTTTCCGGGCGCGTCAGCTCATGTTTTTTAATGATATTATTTTCGTAGTCCGATATAGCGCTTACACAAACCAATCCTGTTTGTTTTCTCTTGCCCATCGTTAATTCATATATATAATAAGCGGGTTGTTCATCACGGATCAGAATTTTATTATCACGGAAAATGAACAGGTTTTCTGCCGCTTTATTATATACTTTGTCGCTGTGTACATCGGTGTCTTTCGGGAAGGTCTATCTCCGCTTTCGTGATATGCAAAAAAGAATAAGGGTTTTTATCAGCTACAGTTCTTGCCTCAGCACTATTCAGGACGTCATATGGCAGAGATGCAACACGGGAAGCCAGATCTTTTGCTGGTCTAAGTGCTCTGAAAGCAGAAATTATTGCCATGGATTCTAATTAAAGTTGATCAATTAAACTTGTCAAGGCCTCCACACTTTCAAGAGGAAGAGCATTGTAAAGTGAAACCCTGTATCCACCCACACTTCTGTGTCCTTTTACCCCAATCATATTTTGTTCCTTACATGCTTCCAGGAATTTTTTTTCCATCAGAGGATCCTTGATCAGGAAAACCACATTCATGCGGCTTCGGTCTTCCCTTGAAACTGTTGGCTCAAATCCTTCCTTTGCATCCAGAGTCTTATAAAGAAGATCGGCTTTTGCTATATTAATTTTTTCTATTGCAGAAACCCCTCCTTGCCTTTTTAACCAGCGCAGCGTAAGCATACAAACATATATTGCGAAAACCGGCGGCGTATTTAGCATGGAACCTGCTTCGATATGCTGCCTGTAATCCATCATACCAGGCAGTTTACGGTTTACTTTGCCAAGAATATCTTTACGTATGACAACCATATTCACACCGGCAGCACCGATATTTTTTTGTGCTCCGGCATAGATCAGTGCGAACCTGTTGAAGTCCGTCTCACGACTCAATATATCACTGCTCATATCTGCAACCAGTGGGACATTTGTTTCCGGAATGGCAAACATTTCCGTTCCTTCAATAGTGTTGTTGGTGGTATAATGAAAATATGCCGCTCCCGAAGGGATTTTAAATCCCTTTGGAATATAAGTATAGTTTTTATCCCTTGATGTCGCGACTACATCCACATTGCCAAATAAACGCGCTTCCTTAATGGCTTTTGAACCCCATACTCCACAATCAAGATATGCAGCAGTTTGATTTTCATTCAGAAGATTCATTGGAATCTGGAAAAACTGTGTGGTTGCGCCACCATGAAGAAATAAGACTTCATGATCCGAATCCAGCTTCATGAGTTCTTTGGTCAGGAGCACAGTTTCATCCATTACGGATTGAAACAAGGAAGTCCTATGTCCGATTTCAAGAATTGAAAGCCCTGTATCCCGAAAATTTAAAATCCCGTTTGCTGCTTCTTCAAAAACTTCTTTCGGCAAAATACTGGGACCAGCATTGAAATTATGTATCATCTATTTGATCTTGGAAGCGCAATTTACGACAATTCGTTGGCTCAAATGAAAGAACCGATGACGGATGACCGATGACAGATGACCGTTAAACGATGAATATTTCAAGGTTTTTGCTCCATATAATTTATTAAGCCATTTATCATTTTAATATTTCTTTCAATTTTTTTTGATACCCTGTCAAATGTTTCTTCATCAATAATGCCAGTTAATACTGCAACATTCAGCAGAGTTTCTGCTTCGTAACCTGATCCTCTTGAAATATGAAGGAACTGAATTGTATCTTTTTTATGATTTCTCCCCTTCCCCTCAGCAATATTACTGGGAATGGAAAGAACTGCTCTTTTTGTCTGATCAACCAGGGAATATTTTTCATCAGCTAGGATATCTTTTAGTTAGAATATATATTTCTTTTACAATTTCCATTGATAATTTCCAGGCATCAAGAGTTTTATAATTTGTCATAATTGATTTTTTAAGTGTCATCCTCATCGGTCATCCGTCATCAGTCAATTACAAGTCTCCACCAAGTTGATTCCCTTTCTTCCATTCCAAATTCAGGCGCTGATATTCTTTTTGTTCGGAAATAGAAAGGCTGTCATGTACCAGGTGGTCAAGTGGCGGCTGACCGGCATTTACCCATGCAGTATACCAGCAGGAAGCGACAGCAAAAATCGACTGTCGCATTCGTCGTTCTATCATGTGGTTTAACCTGTTTTCAAAAAGGGTTGCATATGCTGTAGAATACTGCTTCACGATTTTTCCATTACGCTCCTCGAATGCATATTTCTGATCAGGACTTGAAATCATGCTGATTTCTTTTTCGCAACGGAGAACTGTATCTGCTGCAGCAGCACTTTCCAATATACGATCCCATATGAACGATGAAAGATTGGGGATATACATTGCTTTCCCTATAAAGAAATCCCATT
Organism: uncultured Bacteroidota bacterium; assembly: GCA_963757975.1. Lineage (GTDB taxonomy): Bacteria > Bacteroidota > Bacteroidia > Chitinophagales > Chitinophagaceae > Puia. The sequence goes on along the minus strand of CAVWUD010000039.1, from coordinate 18,694 downwards.
CCGTCTCAGCAAATATTTCTGGAACCCGGGATTCCCAGAATGCATGAATACCTTCCTGATGAGTCAGCTGTCCATTATGATTTGAGCAGACATGTAACGGAACATGTGCGTCTGCAATATAATGGCCCAGGTCCGCTGCAATTTTGAGGATAGCCTGCTTGTCTTTTTCCCGGAAAGCTTTTGTAAGTCTCCCGACCATAATCTGAATCCACCAGGGCACGATTCCATATGCCTGCAAACTATCTGCTGAAAATTTCAGTATGGCTGATTTATAATCACGGGGAATTTCCGGAAAAGGATATTGGCCATAATGATCAATATCTATGAAATGATGTGCACCCTCGCTGGCAATCATATAGCGTCTTTTATCCGGATCCACCGCATGTTCCGAAAGAAAACCGATATTAGGTTTGAATAAGATCATCATCTGGGGTGGCAGAAGAAATACCGCATGATAATTTATTTTTTCATGCATGTAAAATCCCCAGCAGAAGGAGCGATGCGGTGGAAGGAGAAGGATGATTAAGTAGTAAATCTTTTTCATGTTACAGCTTGCTGCTATTTTCGATGACAGATGACCGATGACGGATGTCGGATGACAGATCTTGTTTTGGCGCAAATTATAATGCTGGTATAAAAAATTAAATACCACTTACTGACCAATTTATAAGACGGTCATCCGTCATCGGTCATCCGTCATCGAATTGACTTTGGGGAGTTATTCATCAATGTTAGTAACCCCGCCGGAGATGGCGAATTTCATCGCGTCGGTGGATGTGATGTCTGGAATAAGGCGCACCCTGTCTTTTTTTACAAAATAAAGATGACCTGCAAATGCATATGATTGCGGGACGTATACTGAAATATATTCCTGCAAGCCGAACTCCGCCAGTTCTGCATGTGTGATAAACCCTATTCGCCAGATATCCGTCGATTCAATACTAACGAGCACAGCCCTGTCGAATTTGCGTTTGTTGCCGGCAAAAGCCTCGAAGAAATCCTTAATGGTACTATAAATAATTTTTATGCCAGGTGTCTTCTCCAATATATTATCAAATAGCTCTACCAGTTTACTCACTATAAAGGATGAAGAAACATACCCTACTATCAATACGATTAAGATAACGAGAATAAACCCAATGCCCGGAATATGCCTTGGGTTTCCATTTTCATCCAGTGCAAGCTTGGGAAAAAGACTGTGAATGAAATTTGGCAGAATACTGTCAACCCAGTTAAATAATGAATAAACCGTCCAAAACGTAATCGTTATTGGTGCCAGAATAATCAGACCCTGTAAAAAATACTTGAAAAGCTTACCCAATATGATCTGAAGTTTCATAAACAGTGGTTTGTAATCAAAAATAATCAAACATTCTGCCGGCCCCATGTTTAAAACGCAAGTGGCGGTCCTTCAGCCTGATTTGTCGGTAAAATCATTAAAAATATTCATGGAAACTTTGGTTACACAAATAGTTTCCGTAGTTTTGTGCCTCTTTAGAAGATAAAAATGGAAAACAAAGAAAGAATACTGGAGAAAGCGCACGATCTGTTCATGCAGTATGGAATAAGGTCTATAACTATGGACGAAATAGCGGCCCAGCTTGGTATCAGCAAGAAAACCATCTATCAATTTTTTACCGACAAGGATGCCATGGTGGAAGCCGTTGTAAATGATGTAATAAATGGAAATGAAGAGGATTGCCGGGGATTTAGTCTTGCAGCCGAAAATGCGGTCCATGAAATTTTCATGGCAATGGATTTCACACAGGAAATGCTGAAAGCGATGAATCCCCAGATTATGTACGATCTGGAAAAACATCATCCTTCAGCTTATAAGCGGCTGAAACAATATAAGTATCAGTTTCTCTTTTCAACAATCAAAGAGAATCTGGAAAGAGGAGCGAGAGAGGATATTTACCGGACAGACCTGAATATCGACCTGACAACCCGCCACCGGATTGAATCGGCGTTTATGCCTTTCAACCAGGAGGCTTTCCCCCAGAATAAATACCCGATGAACCAGACCTGTCAGGAACTGGCCATCCTTTTTTTGCACAGTGTCTGCAATCCCAAGGGGAAAAAATTAATTGAAAAATATTTGAATGAAAGACAAAAAAACTTTTCAAATGAGCAAAAGATTCCATCATAAACTGATTCTTACCGTCTTACTGACTTTTATTGGGGTGGCTTTTTCATGTGCGCAGTCCATCCATGAACTGACTATCCAGGACGCGCTGGATCTCGCCAAGAAAAATAATATCCAGGTTAAGACGGCACTCGCCAATCTGAATATGCAGGAACAAACGAATAAGCAACTAACAGCGGATGCCCTGCCAACTGTTTCTGCAGTTGGAACGTCTACAAACTATTTTCAGATACCTGTTATAGTTCTTGCAGCGAATTCCTTCGGTCAGGGAGTTCCTGCCAAATCACAGGCGGTATCCTTAAACCAAAAATATAATTTGACCGGAGGTATTCAACTAACTCAAAAGTTATTTGACGGTGCTGTTTTTGTCGGATTGAAAGCCAGGTCCGCATCCCTTGATTACTATAGAAAAAACATTGACCTCACCATGGAGAATTTATCCGTAAATGTTTACAAAACATATTATTCCCTGGTCGTAAGTAAAACACAACTTGAATTGCTGGATGCCAATATTGCCAGGGCAGCAAAATTATTACACGATACCAAAATAATGAATGAGAATGGTTTTGCAGAAAAACTGGATGTTGACAAAGCTGTCGTCCAACTTGCCAACCTTCAGACATCTAAAGAAAACACCGAGACTACAATCGTAAATGGTTATCTGACCCTTAAATTTTTAATCGGTATTCCAGCTTCGGATTCCATACATCTCGCTACCAATTTTGATGAAGCAAGACTTAAAGGAGGTATCCCGATGGATCTTGCTTATCGTTATGAAGACAGGTATGATTATCAAAGTCTCCAGATTTCAAAGCAACTAAGTGATTTCGATGTTAAACGTTATCAGGCGGTCTACTATCCGACTCTTAGCCTAAATGGTGCTTATCAGAAAAATGCACTCAATAACACATTTGATTTGTTCAGTACGGCCAGCACCTGGTATAGCACTTCCTATTTCGGCTTTTCATTGAACGTTCCCATTTTCAGTGGGTTTTCAAAAGATGCCAATTTAAAAAAAGCCAGACTCCAATCAACTCTGGTGAGTGATCAGATTGAGAATCTGAAACAGAGCATAGATGTAGAAGTACGTACTGCCAGAAACAATTTTATAAACGCGATAAGAAATATGGATAACCAGAAGGAAAATACCAGTCTAGCTGAATCCGTATATGATCAGACCAAGAAAAAATATGAATCCGGTCTTGCATCGTCAACCGATTTGACCAATGCGCAGACTGACCTAATCCAGGCACAATCCAATTATATCAACGCGCTATATAATGCCGTGGTCGCAAAAGTGGATTACCTCAAAGCAATAGGTAAAATTTAAAAACGCCAAACAAACCAGATTATGAATAAGATATTTTTATCTGCTCTTTTCACCGGAACAATATTGTTAATGTCTTGCGGTCAGGGCGGCGATCCGGTTACAAAGAAAAAAGCTGAATTGCAAAGCCTGAAAGATCAGCAGGTGGCCCTCGTAACTAAAATTCAAAAAGTTGAAAAAGAGCTGGCAGAAATCGATCCCTCCTCTGTAAAAAAAGAAAAAGAAAAACTGGTTGCTTTGCAGCCGGCAGTACCAACGGACTTTAAACACTTTATTGAACTTCAGGGGAAAATAGATGCATTGAATATCGTCTATGTAACACCGAGGAATGGTACGGGCGGACAGGTAAAAGCAATTTATATAAATCAGGGCGATGTAGTAAAGAAGGGTCAGTTGCTTCTCAAACTAGACGATGCATTGTTAATCCAGCAACTGGCAACTGCCAAACAACAACTGGCTTTTGCACAGGATCTATATAACAGGAGGAAAAATCTCTGGGCACAACAGATAGGTTCAGAAGTGGATTTACTCACATCCAAAAATCAGTTGGATCAGATGCAAAGGCAGGTAGATTTTATAAATAAACAGATTGAACTTACCAATGTTTACGCAGATATCAGCGGTGTTGCTGATAACGTAAATGTGCGTCTGGGCGAATTTTTCAATGGAAATAATCAGATCCGTATTGTGAATACAAATGAACTTAAAGCGGTAGCCCAGGTACCCGAAAACTATTTGGGGAAAGTGAAAGTAGGAAGCAATGTAAAAGTCGTGATCCCGGAACTCAAAAATAAAACCATTGATACAAAGATTTCCGTAACGGGTAAAACTATTGACCCCACAAACAGGAGTTTTTATGTGGAATCCAAGCTTCCTTATGATAAAGATTTCTACCCGAACCAGATAGCACTGGTTAAAATACTGGATTATGCTGCACCCAATGCCATCACCATCCCTGTGAACAGTCTCCAGAATGATGAAAATGGAAAGTATGTAATGGTGGCTGTGAAAGATGGCAATCATTTGGTTGCAAGTAAAAAGCCCATTATCATAGGTATGATGTATGGCGACAGGGTCGAAGTTCTGAAAGGCATCCAGGCAGGTGATGAAATTATTACAGAAGGATACCAGGGTCTATATGACCAGCAGCCTATAACAACGCAGATACAGTGATTCAGTGAAGTACTATAACCAATCGAATTCATTTTTATGAGCACACTGGAAAATATTAAAAAGAAATTCAAGGAGTTTAAACCCACAAGCTGGGCTATCGACAATAAAACTTCGGTTTACCTGCTGATCATCTTTGTGACCATCCTGGGTGTAAATAAATTCGTTACCACCCCAAAAGAACAGTTCCCCGATATAGTAATACCTACGATTTATGTGCAGACGACATATGTAGGGAATTCTCCCAAGGATATTGAAAACCTGGTTACCCGTCCTATAGAAAAACAAATCAAGGGTATAACCGGAGCTAAGATTAATAAACTAACCAGCACTTCTGTTCAGGACTTTTCAGCCATTATTGTGGAATTCGAAACGGACGTTAAGACAGATGTGGCATTGCAGAAAGTAAAAGATGCAGTCGATAAATCAAAAACCGATTTACCCACTGACCTGACATCACAACCCAATGTGGTCGAAGTGAGTTTATCCGATCAACCCATTATGTATGTAAATGTGAGTGGCAATTATGATGGGCAACACCTGAAAAAATTTGCAGATGACCTAAAAGATAAACTCGAAGAATTATCTCAAATTAACCGTGTGGATGAAGTGGGAGCTCCTGAGCGAGAGTTTCAGATAAATGTGGACAATTACAAAATGCAGAGCTCCAATGTAACTTTTAATGATATTGCCAATGCCGTTGCCAATGAAAACCTGGACATGTCGGGCGGTTTGCTTGAAGTAGGAAATATGAAAAGGACCCTGCAATTGAAGGGTCAGTTTAAATCGGCTTCGGACATTAAACAGATCATCATACGAAATACTTCGGCAGCTCCGATTTACCTCAAGGATATTGCGACCATCATTGATACGGTTAAACAAAGTGAGAGTTATGCCCGGTTGGACGGCAAAAATGTAGTAACCCTGAACATTATCAAACGCAGCGGTGAAAATTTAATCGAAACATCCGACGAAGTAAAAAGGGTAGTGGCAGAGATGAAAGAAAGCCAGTTCCCAAAAGATCTGGCTGTTGTAGTTACCGGAGATCAAAGCAGAACTACGAGAACTTCATTTAACGACCTGGTGAATTCCATTGTAATTGGTTTTGTCCTCGTTTTGGTAATCCTGATGTTTTTCATGGGTGTTACCAATGCATTTTTCGTAGCGCTTTCTGTACCCCTTAGCATGTTCGTAGCATTCATGTTTTTGCCCGCAGCAGATATCATCATCGGGGGACATGTAACCCTGAACTTCATTGTGCTTTTTGCACTGCTATTCGGACTCGGGATCATTGTGGATGATGCTATTGTAGTTATTGAAAATACACACCGGATTTTTACAGAAGGCAAAGGCAAAGTAACTTCCATCATTGCGGCGAAAGTTGCAGCCGGCGAAATTTTTATTCCTGTTCTTGCGGGAACATTGACAACTCTTGCTCCATTTTTTCCTTTATTATTCTGGCCGGGCCTGATAGGAAAATTTATGATCTATCTACCCGTTATGCTGATTTTTACACTTTCTGCATCCCTGATTGTTGCCTTTATCATGAACCCGATTTTCGCTGTGGATTTTATGAACCATGCAGAAGATGGTGACACAAGGAAATCCAGGGTTTTCAGAAACCCCCTCTTTTACACTTTTCTCGTTCTGGGCATTTTCCTGGACTTATCTCATTTCACCTTCGCTGGGAATCTCCTGATTTTTTTCAGTATACTGATGTTCCTGAATGCATATCTGTTTACAGGTATGATCCATACGTTCCAGAACCGCAGCCTTCCCTGGATTATGCGTCATTACGAAAGTGGTTTGAGATGGGCGTTGAAAGGATGGCGCCCTGTTTGGTTACTTTTTAGTACTTTCTTATTACTCGTTTTCTCATTTGTTTTCCTCGGGATCCGTAAAGTACCCGTCGTATTCTTTCCAAAGGGCGATCCGAATTTTATTTATGTTTATCTCAAGCTGCCTGTTGGTACCAATGTGGATTATACAGATTCGGTTACACACCAATTGGAGAACCGAGTGAACAAAGTATTGGGAATAGAAGACGGGAAATTAAATCCACTTGTAGAAAGTGTGATTTCAAATGTTGCTATCGGTGCAGGAAATCCGCAGAGCGGAGACCGCAGTACGAGACCAGAGCTTGGACGTGTACAAGTATCTTTTGTTGAGTTTGAAAAACGTCACGGAAGAGCCACAACGCCTATTATGGATTCTATCCGGGCAGCATTAAAAGGAATTCCAGGTGCAGAAATTTCTGTAGACCAGGAACAGAACGGTCCGCCCACAGACCCCCCCATCAATATTGAAATTGCCAGCGATAATTTTGAAAACCTGACTACCACAGCTTCTGCACTTAAAAATTATCTTGACTCCATACAAACACCCGGTGTGGAGGAATTAAAAATGGATGTGGATCTGACCAATCCTGAAATAACACTTACGATCGACCGTCAGCGCGCTATGATTGAAGGTGTGAGTACTGCACAGATTGGCCAGCAGATACGCACTGCTTTATTCGGAAGGGAACTTTCAAAAATAAAGGATAATAAGGAAGAATATAAAATTCAGCTGCGTAATACAGAAGTACAAAGAAGAAATCTTACTGACCTGTTGAATATGAAGATTTTTTTCCGTGAACCGACCGGAGCGATCAAATCGATTCCGATTACCAATCTCGTTAAAATAGATTTCACCAGCACATATGGAAGCATCAAACGTAAATCTTTAAAAAGAGTTATAACGCTTTATTCAAATGTGCTTACCGGGTACACACCGACTGCAGTAAATGCCGAGCTGAAGGATGCGATAGATAATTTCCAGAACAAGGCGGATGATGTTACCATTACCCAAACAGGTGAAGGAAAACAACAACAGGAAACAGTTTCATTTCTCGGTTCTGCACTCCTTATGGCATTGATGCTGATTCTTTTTATCCTTGTATTGCAGTTTAACTCTATCAGCAAACCGGTTATCATTCTTACAGAAATAATATTTAGTATTATCGGAGTACTGCTTGGATTTGCATTTACAGGGATGACCATATCCGCTGTCATGACAGGATTGGGCATTGTCGGACTCGCAGGAATTGTTGTGAAGAATGGAATCCTGGTGATCGAATTCGCAGATGTACTTCGCGAGAGGGGAATGAAAACCCGGGAAGCCCTGATTCAGGCTGGTAAAACCAGGATCATACCTGTATTGTTAACTGCGCTTGCAGCCATACTGGCCCTGATCCCCCTGGCCATCGGATTCAATATTGATTTTGTAAAATTATTTGCTGAACTGAATCCACACATTTTTTTCGGAGGTGATAGTGCCGTTTTCTGGAAACCACTTTCCTGGACCATCATCTTCGGACTGGCCTTTGCCTTCTTTATGACGCTCTTCATTCTTCCGAGCATGTACCTGATTGCTGAAAGACTGAAACGTCCGATGCGGAGGTATTTCGGAGGAAAATGGATATCCATGATGGGTATTCCGCCATTCACATTAATATTTCTAGTCTTTTTGATTCCGATTACACTGATCAGGCATTCAATGGAAAAAGCAAGAAGGGAAAGAAAATTCGCAGGTAAGGATGTGAGCAAAACCTGGATTGGATCCTGGTTCTAATACATATAGATCCCTTGATCTGATAGCCGCAAATGAAAGGTAAAACTGCGCTTTATGTGTTTCTTACAGAATAAGGAGTTACTTGCAACGAAAAATGACATTCACTTATTGGGACAGTCAATTAATAACGAAATATCTTCTTTAGATCAATCGATCAGAAAGGAAATTCGTAATATAGAGCAATCGTTAAGAAAAGATATTGCTTCTTCAGATCAATCGATCAGAAAAGATTTTAATTCTTTAGAGCAATTAATTATGAAGGAAATTATTTCTTTTGAACAATCGCTTAGAAAAGGAATTCAGCAATCCAAAGAGGATACTTACAAGGCTATTTTCCTGGCTGGATTTGTTCAGTTCATAGCAATACTAGGCAGTGTTCTTGCCATTATAAAATTTATGAAGTGACTTCTCAGGTATTTATCTGCGATTAGCCAGCTTGGCAAGCAGGCGAAGGATTTCAAGATAGAGCCATACCAGTGTAACCAACAATCCGAAAGCTCCATACCACTCCATATATTTTGGAGCACCGGCTGCCACTCCCTTTTCAATCATGTCAAAATCTAGCAGCAGGTTCATGGCAGCTATGACAACTACGACCAGAGAAAAGCCGATACCGAGAGCAGAACCTTCATTAATGAAACCAATGTTGATATGGAAAAAGCCCAAAACGATCGACAATAAATAAAAGATTGCAATGCCGGCCGTTGCAGTAAAAATGATAGACCTTAATTTATCTGTTACCTTAATAATCCTGAAACGATATAATACATACATCGCGATCACAACTCCAAAGGTTAACAATACAGCCTGTGTTACAATACCCGGTGCTGTTTTAGCAAATACATTATTATATGTTGCAGAAATACCTCCAAGTACAACACCTTCGAATAAAGCATATACCGGTACTACATAAGCTGCCCATTCTTTTTTAAATATAACAACCATTGCAGTTATGAATCCGAGAATTGCTGCACCAAGTACATAGGGCATCACATTTACTCCATCATAAAATGCTTTCCAGGTCAATGAAGCTGATGCCATGACGAGTAAAAACAGGAGAAAAAACTTATTGAGCGTACCCGTTTCAGTCATTGTGCCCGAACCAGGCAGGGTAACTGTATTTTCGAAAACATTCATCGCAGGGTTACCTGATTTGAAAATAGCCATATTTTTATTTGTTTAGGACTTGCAATTTACTAAAAAGTAAATGTATTGTAAAGGGCTCAGATACGCTTTTTGTGCTTAATACAACTTTAACAAAACCGAACGGATTACTGTGAACTTTGTCCAGGGAATGAAGTGATTAGCTCCCGGAATCAGGGTTTCTTCCACTATTGGAGCGTTTACCAGCAACTTCTTCCCGTAATCTACATTTCCGGGCGGGACCCAGGTATCAACAGCTCCGTGGATGAAGTAGACGGGGCAATGAATTTTAGAGAAATCTTTTTTGAGTTGTACCAGGTCTTTTTTCAAATACCATAATTCTTCATTGGAAGGGCGCATAGCTCCGGGAACGAAATAATTCAGTGGTGTATTAAAAAGCCAGGGCCTCCATTTCTCAGGTTTTTCTTCCGCCGGATCAATAGATCCTGAGATAATTACCAGGCCTGAAAATATTTTTGGATTATCCGCTCCCAATTTGATAACCAATGGGCCGCCCAAAGAATGTCCTGCAAGAAACATGGGTTTATTGTTTGCCAGTAAAGGGAAAAGCTGACTGATCCAAAGCGATTGCACATCGAGATGTTGAGGCTGACCATAATCGCTATATCCAAAACCCGGACGGTCAACAGAAACCATTCTGAATTTTTTCAATAATAAAGAGTCCTTCATGTAATCTTCAAAAGCGATCCAGCTTCCGGGAGATCCGTGAATAAAAATAATGGTGGGAAGTGAATCATTTCCTGTAAGAGCATAGTGAATATGCCGACCTTCTACTTTTAACGTTGCGGTCCTGAGATCAACCTGATCTTTTGCAAATTCAGCTTTTTCAACTGCGTCCGATTTCCGAAAGCTCATACAACTTTGTGCAAGAAGAAGCCAGCTTAACAGGAACAGACCTGAAAGCAGGAAAAATTTCTTCTTAAAGCCTTTCATGAAATATTATTTCTTTCTTGGCGGATCCTGTGGTGGTTTATTGTTAGGCCTGTTATTGGGTCTGTTATTCGGCCTGTTATCGTTTCTACGCTGTTGGGGCGGTCCCTGCTGGGTATGCCTTTTTTTGCGATCAGCATTATCCAGTGTTTTTAAACTGAACTGGCCGGTTAGATCAACATTCACCAATTCTTCTTTCGGTTTTCCGTTTACTTCTACAGCACCCAGCTCATCAGGTATGATATTCTGCTGGTTTTGTTTTTTGATCTGTTTAACCCTTTCAATTAATAGCGGATATTGTTTATTGCTGTCCGGCAAAACATACCACATCAGATTCTTAAAAATATCTTTTTTTATCAGCAGGGCGGTTCCTTTTGCAACCTGCAATGTATCTGCATTATCCGGAAACTGCTGCAGTGCATCCAGATAAGTATCAAGTTCATAATTCAGGCAGCATTTCAAGCGGCCGCATTGACCACTGAGTTTACTTTGATTGATGGAAAGGTTCTGGTATCGGGCAGCAGTTGTATTGACAGATTTAAAATCTGTAAGCCAGGTCGAGCAACAGAGTTCACGTCCGCAACTGCCGATGCCCCCAACTTTACCAGCTTCCTGTCTTGCTCCGATCTGACGCATTTCAACCTTCACCCGGAATTCAGATGCGAATATTTTGATGAGTTCGCGGAAGTCTACACGGTCGTCAGCAATATAATAGAATGTGGCCTTGCGACCATCGGCCTGAATTTCTACCTGGGACACTTTCATGTCCAGCTTCAGCTGACGCGAGATAGCGCGTGAACGAATGACTGCTTCCTTTTCACGGGCTTTATTTTGTTTTAGCAGATCCAGGTCACGGTCAGAAGAACGTCGAAGTATTTTTTTCATGTCGGGATTGAACTCGTCCACACTTTTCTTCTTCATTTGTATCCTGACCAATTCTCCCGTCAAACTTACTGTACCAACATCAAAACCGCTTACTCCCTCCACACTAACTATTTCTCCCTTTTCAAAGATTTGTGTTGTTGTATTCCGAAAAAAATCCTTCCTGCTGCCTTGGTTAAAGCTTATTTCCATTACTCTGCATTCAGAGCCTGGATCGTGAATCGGCAGGTTTGATAACCAGTCATATACATTCATTCTGTTGCAACTACCTGTACCACAGCTCCCGTGACTTTGGCATCCGCCTGGCTTGCCGCCGGTGGTACCACAATTAGAACATCCCATATATTTTTATAAATTAACAAGCAAGTTGACAAATATACTAAGTTCCTATGTCACCACCGCCTCTTCCCTGGTCGACAGTATATGATAGAGACGTATGGTAAGCGCATGAAAAAGCATTTTTGCATGTGCATTCCTTTCAATAAAATAAATCGATTTATTGAGTTCCTTTACGATGGCCTGCTGTGCTGATAAATCTGCGATCTTATTCAGTCTTATAGCAAAATCTTTTTCTGATTCTGCCATATCAGTGAGTGGTCCATCAGACATCCGCAATCGAATGGCTTGTTCAAGAAGGTGACCAAAATACTGTAAAAATTGTTTCTGCTTTTCACGCCCTGTTTTACTGATTTCTTCCACCCATTTTACCTGGGCCATTGGGCCTGTTTTCAGAACAGCGTTCAACCATTCCCGTAATAAACCCTGCCAGTCATCCTGACCATGTTGTAACTGCCTTAGGGCTTCACGATAGTTCTGCTCACTAACGGCAGCGAGCTGTCTGGCCTGTTCGGGCGCTACTCCTGCCCGTTCAATCAATGCTTCCTTAATTTCAGCAACGGATGGCCGGGGCAGCCGTATAATCTGGACTCGTGAAAGTATTGTTGGAAGGATCTGGGCTTCATTTTCAGTAACCAATATGAAAAGTGTATCAGGAGGTGGTTCTTCAATCAGCTTCAATAATTTATTTCCTTCATTTCCTAAGTATTCAGGCATCCACATGATGAGAATCTTGTATCCACTTTCAAAACTCTTAAGGCTGAGTTTGCGATTGATCTCATTACATTCATGAGCAGAAATATTCCCCTGTTTATTATCTGCCTGAATGAATTGAAGCCAGTCAAAAATGGTTCCATAGGGAAACTGTAAAATGAATTCTCGCCATTCAGAAATGAAATCTGCGCTTACGGGTTTATCTCCTGATTTGCGCGAAATTACCGGGTACACAAAATGAATATCCGGATGAATCATCTGCGCCGCTTTTATACATGAAGGGCATATATTGCAACTTTCAAGAGGAAAATTATTTTTTGAATTTTCTTCTGAAACACGTTCGCACACCATGAATTGTGAAAATGCCAACGCCAATGGCATGCCTCCCGCACCTTCCGGGGCATTCAGCAACATCGCATGACTTAACCTGTTATGTTCAACCAGGTTGCGAAGCTTTGCTTTGATTTCCTGCTGACCAATAACCTGATTGAATAACATTCGGCTGGTCTGTATTAATTGAGGTGAGAAGTGATCTCATCACTCATAGGTGTAACCTTGCTGTTATAAACACCAATCAGTTTTCCGTTTTCATCAATCAGGAACTTGGTAAAATTCCATTTGATAACCGGAGCCGGTGTTCCAAGTTTAATGGCTTCTTCGGTCAGATATTTAAAAAGCGGTGATGTATTTTCTCCCACTACATCTGATTTTGCAGCCAGTGGAAAGGTTACACCATAATTCTTCTGGCAGAATTCTTTGATTTCAGTATTTGTACCTGGTTCCTGTCCACCGAAATCGTTCGCCGGAAAACCCACAATTACAAGCTTGTCTTTATACTTTTCATATAATTTTTGTAGGTCAGCATACTGTGGAGTAAATCCGCATTTCGATGCTGTATTTACGATCAGTAATTTCTTACCCTTGTATGCAGACAAGTCAATGGTTCCACCATCGAGGGCAGGCACTTTGAAATCATATACACTAACGCTGTTATGAATCATAAATAATATTGGAATGAATAATAATCTTAGCATAGTATATTTTTTTATTTTATAATCAATGTTACGCTATCAAAGTTAGACAGAAATGAATAAGAATCACTGCCGTTCATAACAACCAAGATCGGGTAGATTTACCGGTCTTGGATTGCCATCCAGATCAAAGGTAATGCCCAGGTTAGAGCCATGATCAACCGCTGGTGAAGTTGATTCCACATGAAAATCAAATGTATTTCCAGGAAAACCTGTAGCAAGAAATTGGGGATCTGTATTAAGCAATAAAGCATTGCTGTCGATATTTGAGGGATAGTTTTGTTGTTTCAGAATGGAATGGTCCAACAAAACATTAAATACTGTATTACCCTGCATCGAAATAGATGCTTCATCTGTTATACTCTGACTTCCCCAGAAAATACAATCTAAGAAACCAGCATTTAGATCACCCGTCTGGGTTCCATCAGAGCTGGCATTGGAAACAGTGAGTACGGGTTGCTGATGTGTAAGTAAGTTAGTTGAATACGATGCAACTGTGCAAAATTCAAATTGATAAGCGCCCCCTAAACTGATAACGATATTTTGTCCACAGTTGCTGATCAGACAATTAATAGCAGTTATACTGGATTGAATGCCCAGTATGCCTTCACCAAGGGAATTATTGATGGTACACTGATTTAAGGATAGTTTTGGATTCAAGTCAGTGCTGGGTCCGTCCGCAACGAGACTATGATATCCGTTCTGGAAATTGGCAAAATTCAGCACATTATCCTTACTTGCGCTCCTGAAATAGATACCCGGCCATGAACCAGGGTAAGTTGCGTAAGGTAGATCGAGGCGGTCGCCGGTAAAATAGACCCGTTGATTTGCTGCAGTATCTCCCATTACTTTAAGGCTGCCATCAATATAAATCGGAGCATCTGCATGCATATATATATGAACACCTGGCTGGATAGTGAGACTTGCGTTGCTATCGATCGTTAGGCCGCCGTAGATGACATAAGGCAGGTCATTTGGCCATGTGATATTCCCCAGAATGGTAGCATTTTTTAAAAAATGTGCATTCTGCCCCCATGCATTCAGCTGTATATATTGTTCTATACCATTGTAACTGATTCTGATACTGTCCTGCAATAAAAAAGGTGTGGGCTTGGCTCCCGATGGAGCGAGTACGGTTACAAAAATATAAAGACTGTCATTGGCCTGGATATTCAGATTAGAGGCATTCGGTCCGGGGGTACCATCAATATTTATGATGAAAGGAGAGCCGGAACCGCCTGCCAGAGCTATAGATGAAATTCCAACACTGTGATTGTTATTGTTAATCAACTTAACCTGTTGCGTAACAGAGCCTGTTGTGGTAAAAACCGTATCGAAACTCAGGGTATCCTGGGAAAGAAGAAGAAGCACACTTCCATTCAGATTTGATTGCTTTTGGCAGGAAACAAGCGCGAATATGGCAAAAACGCAAAAAAGCAGGTTCTTAAACATCCGGACAAAAATACATTTTAAGCTTAAAGCCCAAGGCTTAAAGCTTAAAACCAATCTAAAAATTGTATATCCTGCTATACCATACATCTAAAAAGAAGTTTTAAGCTTTGGGCTTTAGGCTTGAACAGTATGTGCTAAACAAGCAATACTAATCCTGACTCCCGGAATACTGAGTAAAACCCTGGCGCAAGCCTCGAGGCTGGCACCAGTTGTTATAACGTCATCTACAAGCAAAATATGCTTGCCATAGATTTTTTTTGGAATTCGAATATCAAAGGTCGATTCCATATTTTTCCAGCGCTGAATCCTGCTTTTATGAGTCTGTGTTTCTGTTTTTTTCACACGTATAATTGCATCCTCAATTACAGGAATTTTTAGCTTTTGCGACAATCCAATAGCGATCAGTGTCGCCTGGTTATAGCCTCTCTTTTTTTCTCTTGAAGCAAACAAAGGCAATGGAATTATAATTTCGCATTCGTTAAATCGACTTGAATGAATTAAAGTCTCACCCATTCGCAGACCGAAATAAATACCGATTTCTTTTTTGCTTTTATATTTAAGCAGATGAAGACTATGTTGTACTGCAGAACCTGTAGTGAAATATAAATGGGCTGCTGCCGCTTCTATCCGGGCACGGCCCCAAAAAATTTTTTCAATCGGATTGGAAGGGAAATATTCAAAATGGGTCAGAGGCATGGAAGCCTGACAATAAATACAAAATAATATATTTTCTGTAAGAAGATCTGTTCCACATCCGCAACAGGTATATGGAAAGAAAAGATGTAAGAGTGATTTGACTAAAGTAATCCGCGATCTCATTTTAAAGATTGCTCCAATCGCAGAACCTTAGAATAAATATTTATATACTTCTTCAACTTTTCCCATCAATTTTACTTCTATCTGATGAGATTGATTTTTTAAACCTTTTTGATTGTATTTGGAAACAAGAATTTTACTGAATCCTAATTTTTCAGCTTCTGCAATTCGTTGTCCGATCCGGTTTACTGCACGGATCTCTCCATTCAACCCAACCTCTCCGGCAAAACAGATATCTGATGATAGTGGAACATCCTCAAAAGAACTTAACAATGCACATAACACAGCAAGATCGATGGAAGGATCCTCAACTTTCAATCCTCCTGCAATATTCAAAAAAACATCTTTAACTCCAAAGTGAAAACCTCCTCTTTTTTCCAGAACTGCCAGTAATAGTTGCAGGCGCCGCAGATCAAAACCACTCACAGTTCTTTGCGGTGTTCCATATACAGAAGCAGTAACAAGGGCCTGCACCTCAATCAATAGAGGCCTTTGCCCTTCTATACTTGCAGCGATTGCACTACCGCTGAGTTGTTCTTCTTTTTGTGTTATAAGGATCTCGCTGGGATTGTTGACCTCCTGCATACCTTCATCCGTCATTTCATAAATCCCGAGTTCTGCAGTACTTCCAAAACGATTTTTTAAAGTGCGAAGTATACGATATGTATAGTGCCTGTCGCCTTCAAATTGTAATACCGTATCCACCATGTGTTCAAGTATTTTCGGACCAGCAATATTTCCATCTTTGGTAATATGTCCGATCAGAAAAACAGGTGTTCCCGTTTCTTTTGCGAAGCGTTGAAATTCCGCAGCGCATTCACGTATCTGTGAAACAGTGCCTGGTGTAGAATCTATATATGAAGATTGTAATGTTTGAATAGAGTCAACAATAACAACCTGCGGTTTTAATTTTTTTATTTCCTGGAAAATGGACTGGGTTGAAGTTTCAGTTAAGAGGTAAAAATTATCCTGGTTATTCATGAGATGATGATTCCTCACTTTTAGCCTGTCAGCCCGCATGCGAATTTGCTGTTCGCTTTCCTCACCGCTGATATAAAGTGTTATAATATTCTTTAACATCAAACCGATCTGAAGAAATAAAGTACTTTTCCCAATGCCTGGTTCTCCTGCAACAAGAATTAAACTTCCAGTTACAATTCCACCTCCTAATACGCGGTTAAGTTCTGTATCTGGTGTAATAATTCTTTTTTCTTCACCACTGATAACTTCATGAATTGAAATCGTTTTGATTTCTTTTTTATCGGAGATTTTTTTCCATCCTGATTCTACCAGTCTGTCATCTTTATTGATAACTTCTTCAGTGAAAGTATTCCATTGTTCGCAGGAAGGACATTTGCCAAGCCATTTTGCACTTTCATAGCCGCAATTATTACAGAAGAAAGCGGTTTTGATTTTACTCATCATTAAAGATAATGGCTCTGATGGCAGAAAAGTAAAAAGGCCAGCTACCAGAGCCGACCTTTTACTTACTAACCCATTAAATTCTTCCACTAAATTACAAAATCAGGTCACATAACAAAATAAATTTTTCTTCCTGTGAATAACTTTAATAATAAAAATGAAACTTGTATATATTTAAGAATTAACCCATAATTGATTGATTAATAATTATTTAACACAGTATTTTTTCTTGGACTTTCTAGTTAAAGCCCTGAAAATGAACCCTGGAAATGTTTCGAAATCTTCCTGTTTCATATACATGAAAATACTTAGGCTAAATAGATGATATTAAAATTATATATAATGTGTTTTGGATAAAAAACTGCCTTGAGAGGGGTCATAATTTGATTTCTTCTTCTTGCTTATCGAAGAAATGGAACTCAGTCATGTGGTAATTATTATTTTCCTTAACCTTGATAGCGCGTTTGTATTTTCTGCGCCATTTCCATTTTTTACTGGAGTACCAGCCGCCCTTGGTAAGATAGGCATACATGATGGGGTGTACCATTAGGATTAGATCCTTATGCTGATGATTCAGCAGATAGCTAAGGTTTTTCTCAATTTCGTCTTCCAGAATCAGGGCCGAAGAGATTTTACCAGTTCCATTACAGGTTGGGCAGATTTCCTGGGTATTGATGGTAATCTCAGGTTTCATGCGTTGTCTGGTGATCTGCATGAGTCCAAATTTGGAAATAGGCAGAACAGCATGCTTTGCGCGGTCTGTGCGCATAAAAGATTCCATCGCTTCCACAAGCTTCCGTTTATTGTCGGGAAGCTTCATATCTATGAAATCTGCCACTATAATGCCTCCAAGGTCACGGAGCCTTAGCTGGCGGGCAATTTCTTCTGCTGCCTCCAGATTGGTTTCCAAGGCATTTTGTTCCTGGTTATTGCTGACACTTTTATATCCACTGTTTACATCGATAACGTGCAGGGCTTCAGTATGCTCAACAATCAGATAAGCACCACTGGGCAGGTTTACGGTTTTGCCAAATGCAGCTTTTACCTGTTTGGTTATACCGAAATGATCGAAAATAGGAGAACCATTATTGTAATAAGAAATGATATCTATTTTGTCTAGCAATGCGTTGTATATATGTCTTGGTATCGTTAAAAAGATTGTGGTCATTTACTACAATTTTATTGAAATCTTCATTCAGAAGATCCCGCAACATGCTGGTGGTTTTGGTTTGTTCGCTTAAAATTTTTGCAGGAGCAACAGCACCGATAAGATTATGCTGAATAAGTTTCCATGTGGCTACCAGATCAGTTAAATCCTCATGTAGTTCAGCTGTATTTTTACCTTCGGCTGCAGTGCGTACGATAACACCAAAATTTTTCGGTTTAATGGCTTCCACAATTTTCTGAAGCCTTTTTCTTTCATCCGAAGAATGAATTTTTCGTGATACAGCGACAATATCATTGAAAGGCGTAATAACGACAAAACGACCAGGCAGTGATATCTCGCAACTCAGACGGGGACCTTTGGCAGCAATGGGCTCTTTTAGAATCTGAACAAGAATATTAGGTTTGCCACTAAGGACTTCATTAATCTTTCCGGTTTTTACAATTTCTGGTTCAACTGCAAATGATCCAAAATCAAATTCATTGTAGCAATACGTCTTAGTAACTGAACGTGTGCAGAAACATGAC
>CAVWUD010000038.1:0-9346 GCA_963757975.1 uncultured Bacteroidota bacterium | reverse complement strand
CATTGAGGTTGAGCTGAGGAAGAAAAGGGAAACTGACTCAAAATAAAAATCATCAATCATATCGATATACCGCATATCCCCAGGCTCGAATCTTCCAGGATTTCGCTGACAAAATTTCTGACTTGCCCATAAAAACATTGTAATGATTACCAAAAAGAGTTTTGTCTTTTACTATTATCGTTTGCTCCTTGTTTGTCAGGTTCAGAATTACCAGGATTTTATTCGAACCTTTTTCCCGGACAAATGCATAAATCGCATTTTCATCTCCGGCACTGATTTTTCGAAAAGATGCATTTGCAGCGAGTGCAGGATTTGTTTTACGCATATTCACAACGATTTATAAAATTTAGCCCTTCCGAACTTTCCAAATACGATCGGATCTTTTTCAAAGAATTGAAGTGATCTTAACACCGGCTCTTCCTGTCCGCTGTATATAAGAGGTACACCATTAGCCATCGTTTGAGTAAAGACTGCAAATGGAGCATGACTGTCGCCGGGAAAAGTTCCGAAGTCAGATTTGTTCCAGCTGTTCTCATCATGATTACTGGTGAAATACATTTGAATGGTATTGGCGGGATATTTCGTTGCATTCTGTTTTTGTATGCTATCCAACGCAAACACCGGCCTGTCGCCTTTTGCAACTTCAATCATTTTATGGAACATCCCCAGGGATAAACAGCGTCAAAACCGGATTCAGGCAGATATGCATTGTCACCTTCTGCCAGCATAAAAACATTTTTTATAGACCTTAGCTGGCCAATGCATTCTTTTCCAGAATGCCCCGGGTACGTTCCAGGCCACATCACAGCGAAATCCGTCTATGTTTGAATTGACAAGCCAGTATTTCATGGCAGCAATCATGCTGTCCTGCATGACCGGATTATTATAATCGAGCTGTCTTGTATCTGCCCAGTCTTTTGCAACGGCCGCTTTTCCTGTGCTGTCCTTCACAAAAAAATCAGGGTGTTCTGTAAGCCAGCGATTGTCACCACCCGTATGATTGGGTACCCAGTCAATAATTACTTTCATTCCCTTCTGGTGAATTTCTTTCACCAATGCAATCCAGTCTGCCATGGTGCCGAACTCCGGATTCAAGGCTGTATAGTCTGAAACCGCATAATAACTGCCAAGTGTTCCTTTGCGATCGACCTTACTGATCGGATTCAAAGGCATAAACCAGAGTGTTTGAACCCCCATGGATTTCAACCTGTCCAGGCTTTTGGAAAAAGCTTTTAGCGTTCCTTCCATTGTATACTGACGAATATTTACTTCATAAATATTTCCCTGCATGATCCAGGCGGGGTGTCCATCAATGGAAGATGTTTTTTGAGTTGAAGATTTAGCAGGCTGAGAAAATCCACTGGAGAAAACAAAACATGCTAAGATTAAATAAACGGCCTGTTTTTTCATGTGAAGAATTTTATGAAGCGTTCCTAATGTTTTATTCTTTCAAAAATAAATACTCCCTTCTTATTCGCAACAACTATATCGGGCAGGCCGTCATTGTTTATGTCTTTTACGACTACCTGTAATCCTACACCTGAATTACTGTCTATAAGATGCGAAATCCATTGAGGAGATTTACCCGGTTTAAATTCAAACCAGTACAAAACCGCCGGATCAAATGCTCCCGGATCTTTTCCATTGTGAGCAAAATATCGTTTGCCGGTAACAAGATCCGGGTGGCCGTCTCCATTAATATCTGCTAGTGCGAGGCCGTGAGACTGTGAAAACAGTTTACAGATTTCATGGTTCTTAAAAATAATATCTCCTGTACTGTCTCTTTTTTGCTCATGCCACCAGATGCCGTAATGGTGAGCAGATGCACTAATTACATCTGCGTAACCGTCGTCATTTACGTCAAAAGCATACATCTGGGAACAATCATCACCGAGATCGGCCGGGTGAAAAATCCAATCGGATTGAGTCGGATCTTTAGGCGATTCCCACCAACCCTTCGTAATGATAACATCAGGTCTTCCATCGTGATTTATATCACCCAAACCTAAACCATGCGTATAGATATTTGTCGCCAGGTCGGGATTATTACTTATAATATATTTTTTCCAGACTGTATCTCCTTTGGCACTTGGCGATTTATACCAAACGACTTTTTTTTCTACGGGATCATTACACAATATATCAGGTCTGCCATCACCATCTACATCCACAAAGGCAGGCGATTCATTTCCTATATGATCGGAGATTGTATGCATTGTCCAGTGTCCCGGTTTATTCCGGGGATTTTCATACCAGACAAGTTCCTGACCGGGAAAACCCACTCGTATCAGGTCAATCCATCCATCCTGATCTACATCCATACTAAAATCGAGGAATGAATTACTGAATGCAGTATCCGGGGAAAAATGAAGTCCCTTAACAATTTCATGTGGAATCCAGTGCGGTGCCTCAAACCAAAACGTGCCCGCCATGATATCCATTTTTCCATCTCCGTTCACGTCGCCTGTGGCAATTCCTTCCGATATAAATTCCTCCGTTAAAATAATTTTTTTGAAAAAAACTGAGTCGCGATTTTCAGGTTTCTGGCAAAAGACTAATGTCCCCTTTAAAAATATCAGGATGACGAAAAATGTATATTGACGAAACTTACGGTCAGTCATTTGCAAATTCAGATAATCAAGTGATCAGCTGCTAAAGTTAAAGTATATCTTTAATTCATACATTTAGTGCTCAAACGATTCGCCATGAAAAAATGGAGTCCCCTCAGATATGTTGTTCTGTTTTTAGCTTTCGTGACCGCAGCAATCAATGGTGAAGCACAAAAAATCCTACGCGTTGCCGTTGCAGGAATGGCACATGATCATGTTCATGGAATTCTGAATCAATATAAAAAAGGAGAAGTGATTATCATCGGTATCGCCGAAGCCGACAGACAATTGGTTCTTCAATATGAAAAAAACTATCAATTACCCGATTCCCTTTTCTATAACGATCTGGAAACACTGCTCGCCCATTCTAAACCAGACGCTGTTTTGGTTTACACACCGATTTCTGATCATATCAAAGTTGTTGAAATCTGCGCCCCCCGTGGAATCTCAGTAATGGTTGAAAAACCACTGGCCACCACAGTAAAAGATGCAGAACGTATTGCTTCACTCGCAAATCAATTTCATATTCGTGTTCTTACAAATTATGAAACCACCTGGTATAACAGCAATCAGGCAATTTTCGAAATGGTAAATGCACAACACAGTGTAGGTGAAATAAGAAAAATGACAGTTCACGACGGGCATCAGGGACCAAAAGAAATCGGATGCAGTCCTGATTTTCTAAACTGGCTGACAGATCCTGTAAAAAATGGCGGCGGAGCATTGATGGATTTTGGCTGTTATGGTGCCAATCTGATGGTCTGGCTGATGAATGGAAAAGCACCTGTGTCTGTTACCGCAGTTACTCATCACCTCAAACCAATGATTTATCCAAAGGTGGAAGATGATGCAACTATTCTATTGGAATATCCTGATGCGACAGGCATTATTGAAGCATCATGGGACTGGCCATTCGGAATTAAGGATCTTGAGGTTTTTGGAACAAAGGGATACCTGCACGCACTCAATGGTTATACTCTGCAACAAAGAAATAAAGATATTTATGAAAATGTGCCACTAAAAACAGCAGCATACACGGATAATATTCAATATCTGGCAGATGTGCTTAGTGGAAAATTAAATCCGGGGAATGATTTGTCTTCACTGGAGAATAATATAATCGTCGTACGCATTTTAAATGCGGCGCTCGAATCAGCCCGCGAAGGCAAACGGATCAAATTATAAAACTCCATAAGCCTTTACGAATTTAGAAACGCCGTCATTTTCTAATTTCAATTCGGTTTGATGAAACCTGGAATGGCAGCCAAAGATATCCTGAATTGGCAAGATCCGTTTTGTTCCATTTGTCCGTCATAAAAATATAGGAGTCTTCGCCGACGGGCAAAACGAAACTTCCCTGTGCATCAAATGTGGTTTCCGCGCCGGGGCCGATACAAGGATTTCCGAGATCATTCCATTTTCCCATGATACTGTCTGCAACTGAACATAAAGCTGTGTTCGGACTCCATCCACTGCAAAGTGAAGTGATGAGAAAATATTTGCCGTGATTTTTAAAAATTGCGGGTGCTTCTCTCCTTTGATCTACTAAAATTCGTGTATAATTTTTTGTAGGCGTCTGATAGTCTTCTGATAAAAGACAAATCTGCATGGTATTGTTATTTTCAGAAGCATAAACAAGATAAGCATTGTTATCGTCGTCCTTAAACAAAGTCATGTCTCTCACCTGTTGCCCGTTTGGCTGAATACTCCCGATATATTTATACGGACCTTCTGGCTTATTACTTATTGCGAGCCCGGCATGCGCAAAACTGTAATCTTCTTTATCAAGATGCATCCACATCACAAACATCCCCGATTGCGCGTTGTAAATCACTTTTGGCCTTTCGATAACTCTTCCGGTATCCAGATCGCTATTGGAATCAACGACAGATGCCAGCGCAATTCCCTCAAATTTCCATTTTAAAAGATCATTTGAAGAATAACAGGAAATACCTCCTGCAGGAACCCGATAGTCTTCCCAGTTTTGACCAGGCACCAAACGGGTAGTTCCTTTTTTTATTTCTCCAAAGAGATAGAATGTGTTGCCAAAATGAAGAATTCCTGCACCATGGGCATTTATATAATTTCCATCTTTATCTTTCCACTCCATAGTAGAAATCTTTGAAGTGTTTATTTTCTGTCCAACTGCAGGATTCCAAAAAAAACTAAAACATATGAGGAATGAAGTTATTCCAATTTGCATAATAACTTATTTCAAAAACTTGCACCAACACCAGCGATCGGAGCTTTACCGGAATTAAAGTCCATTCCTCCCGTATTTATCCCAAGTACCTCAAACAAATTTATTCCACCGGTTCGTAGTGGCGATACCAATGGTATTTTGTAAGACTGAAAGTTGTTTAATTCCGAGGCACTTGTCAGGTTTATTTTTTTGTCAGGGCTTTTAAAATCAGGATTTCTGTTTAATACTTTCATTTTACCGACGATCAATTCTCCTTCAGTATGTGAGCCTGATCTCCACCAATTGTTGCCAAGGAAAATATCAGTTCCTACACTCCCTTTCAAAAGAATATCCTTACCTACAAAAATATTATTGTAAAAAGTGAAAGATTTCCGATCACTCAATTCAGAAAAGCGAACGGCAGATACTTTTGAATTGTAAATCGTATTATTATAAACACAACTATTATAAAATTGGTTTGAGTCCCGTGAGCTGTTCCAAATGTACAAACCTGCGGCTGCGTCCGATACGGTTCCATCGTCCACACTAATATTATATCTGTAGACATTATCATGCCATGGACTCGCATATAAATACTGGAAAATACAGTACCCTGCCCCTTGATTTTCGTATGATAAACAATATTGAATGATAGAATTGGTAACTCCTCCGTCCAAATCGAAGCCACCACCATCGGCAGCCCCGGCGGAGGTCTTATTCCCGTAAGAGATACAATGTTGAATTGTTACACTGTCGGCTTCGTAAGCCCAAATCCCAACCGGCCCATTTCCCTTACGAGGCATATCCCATCCATTATTATTTGCTGTACAATATTCGACGAGCACATTGGTACAATTCGCAACAACAATCCCGTTTCCGCTGTGATTCGTAAGATTAGAAGGATCGCCCGGATTGTTCTCCGCTCTGCATTTACCGATATAAATATGATGATTCGAACTCTTCACAGCATAAGTTCCATCTACCGAAATACCTGCTGCTCCGTTTTCAAATGCAAAAACATTCGTTAAAGAAATATCGTTACATGAACGAACCAGTACCCCGGATTTTTGAAATCCGGAAACGACAATGCTATCTACATAGATATGATTGCTGTTTTGAATGGTAAGTCCGCTGAACAGGTTCCCCGCTTTTCTCCCGGAACCGATAATTTTCAGGTTAAAGATTTTCAGCCACTGTGATTTGTAAATAAAAATTCCGGTTTCATTTCCAGAACTAAGTGTAGCGCTTCCCTTGCCGTATGAACTTACAAAAAGTGAATGTAGCTGATCACCTCTATTATATGAACTAATTCGAAGTGAACCTGTGTATTGATGTCCACTTTCAAACATCAATGAATCTCCGGGATTCAATATCAATTCGTTTAATCTTTGTATTGTCTTAAATGCTGCATTCCTCGTTCCTCCATTCTTGTCATTTCCTGTCGGACTAACATAATACGCCCTCGGTGATGGTTGTTTGAAAATGAAAAACAGGGTTAATAACATTTTGAATGAAAACATAAACAGTCCGCATAATTTCATCGAAGTTATTTAAGTTTTGTTTAACACACCGTTTACAACGGGTTCCCTGCCACTCATACAAATAAATGGAATGCAATCACTTAGCTCACATAAATTGAGGGAACCCTTTGCTTTCAGAAGAAAAAGAACTGATTGTCAAAAATCTTATCTGCTTACCATGCTCCAATTTGAAAACGTTTGCAAATCTTACGACAGGCAGCGGATTCTTGAGATCGGCAGCTTAAAACTCGGGAGAAATATTTATTGGTTACAGGGAATAAATGGTTCGGGCAAAACTACATTCCTGACAATGTTGGCAGGTATCATACCGTTCAAAGGTAACATCGTTCTTGATGGAATTAATCTACGGGAAAAACCCGTATCCTACCGGCGACTTGTAAATTTCGCGGAAGCCGAACCCTTGTTTCCGGATTTTATCACGGGTATCGAACTGATCGGTTTTTATAAAAATATCAGGAAGGCTGCCGCTGTTCAAACAGATCATCTTATTGATCTGTTTAAAATGCATCATTTTCTTCCTCAGCCCATTGGAAATTATTCAAGTGGCATGATAAAAAAATTGTCTCTGCTACTCGCTTTTATTGGAAAACCAGCTCTCATTCTGCTCGATGAACCGTTGGCGACGCTGGATGAAGAATCTGTTCAAATTCTACCGGATCTGATCAGCGCCTACCACAAAGAATTTAAAACAAGTTTCATATTCAGTTCACATCAACATTTTATAACATATTCACTTAACATAAACAAAATATTAATTTCCGATCAGTCATTGCAATTTGTCACATGAGCATTTCCCGAACAATACTCATAAAGTCATTCGTTAAACCCTTCTATCGCCAGCATGCGGGATTATTTGTTTTCCTGTTTACGCTGATGTTTGGGGTTGTAAGCGTCATTGACGGTGCTAAATTTACTGACTACCATTTTTCCCTGATACAGGGCATGATGAAGAATCAATTTTTCTTTCTGCTGGTCCTCCTTTTATGGTTATTGTATGCAAAAAAATCCGATCAGTTCATTGTCGCCATTTTGCGCAGACCTGATTATTCCTTTCTGAATATTCTTTCACTTCTGAACCGGAAATATTTGTATAAACTGATGATATGGATTCAGTTTCTGCTTTTATTGCCTCTTGTACTTTACGCGTGTATCATATTGGTTGCAGGCTGTTACATGCATGAATACACGAAGTGCCTTCTTGTTTCTATTTTTATTACTTCCCTTTGCTTGATCGGTTCAGCAAGGTATCTTTTTATAATCTACAATCCGGGCAGGGCTGTTTTCTCACTTACTGACAAATTCCTGGTGAGAAAACAAAATATACCCTATTGGAGTATTTTTATTCGCTACATTTTTATACATAAAAAACTCCTGTTTACAGGTATTAAATTATATAGCTGCCTTGTTTTGTATTTTATGGTCGTAAATCAAACCAGAGTTACCTATGATCTGAGAATGATCCTTCTGTTTTTCAGTCTGGGTATACTTGGTCACGGAATTCTAATTCATCAATTAAGAAATCTGGAAGAATCACGCCTGAGGTTTTACCGGTCGATGCCTCTATTATTGTTAAACAGGTTTGCACAGTATGCTTTCCTCTTTTTTCTATTATTGATTCCCGAAATCATCACCCTCGTTTTCCTGACCCCGCAATATTTACACTTTAAGGATGCCTTATCATTTATTTTGGTAAGTTATAGTATGCTGCTCTTTTTAAACAGCCTTCTTTTCGTTAAATTTTTTCGGATGATTGATTATCTGAAGATGATCCTTTGTATCTTTTTCGGAGAATATATCGCAGTTCTTGCCGGCATGACAGTATTTCTGATATTACTATTTTTTCTTTCAGCCATCTGCATTTTCAGGTACTATTATTACCGCTTTGAAAGATAGAAATGAAACAAGTGATTTGTTCACACGAGGCCATCCATGAAATCTCGGGACAATAATCCATGGTTCAAAAAAGTCGTGGTGTTATAGTGAAGAAGTTCTTCAGCAATTTGATTCATTGTAGATAACGCATGATTCAGTAAACCGGGTCCGAGGCTAACTCTTGCCACACCGATTTCATTGAGTTTGTTCAAATCGCCAGTAGATTTCGAAAGCAGTACGTTTACCGGCATAGCAACCTCTTTTATAAGAAAGGATATCTCTTCGTAGTCATTCATAACGATTGGATAAAAACAATCAGCACCTGCAATTTTGTAAGCCAGGCCTCTTTCAATTGCCTGACGAAAAGCATCCTTGTCTGTTTTCAATAGAAAAACATCCGTTCGCGCATTAATTACTATTGATACTCCACATTGAATTCCGACTTCCCTGATCGCTTCAATTTTTCGACACTGTTCTTCAATTTTAAACAATCCCTTATGATCTGCATATGAATCTTCAATGTTGATTCCGACTGCACCGTTTTCGATTAACAGGCGAATATTTTCTCTCAAAAGAAAAAGAGAATCTGCAAAGCCACGTTCTATATCAACGGTCAAGGGTAGAGAAACTGCGGATGAAATCCTGGCAACTGTTTTTAAAAGTCGTACGAAAGGAATTTTTTCCCCATCCTTGTAACCATTCGTAAAGCGGTTGCGACACTCGCAGTAGCTATTGAAGGATAACCTGCCCTTTCCAATATTTTTGCACCTAACTGGTCCCATATATTAGGTAATATTAATATTTTTCCGGCATGATGCTGATTTCTAAAAAGTATTGCTTTATCAGCTTGTGTTAGTCTGGTCACCATAATTTCTTCTGTTTTAACTCCTGTAACAAAGTTAATTCATAACCTTAGGTTAAAATGAATAAACATACTTCCCCGAAACCAAAATAACAATACATTAATTGCTGAAATACAAAATTTGAAAAATCAACTGCTTATTTTCCTTCATATTTTTTACGGGTTACAAGTGTTCTCCCAGATTGCTGAAAAGAAAGACAGTCTGCTCTTATTTAAAACCGGCTATAGATCAGTATTTGCTTTTGAATTTGGACCGCCGTTGTTTATAGCAATAGAGCGT
>CAVWUD010000037.1:0-77071 GCA_963757975.1 uncultured Bacteroidota bacterium | reverse complement strand
GAAAAACAAATAATATTATCCCCTGGCCGGATTTTATAATTCACAGTAGCAGTTTTATTATTGACGAGTACCCTCCCTCCATCTATTGCCTGCTGAACTTTATTACGGGATATATTTTCGATGCGGGCCGTCAGAAATTTATCCAGTCTTATGGGCTCCTGACCTTTATCCACTACCAGATTCATTCTTTCATACAGAACCTCTGAAAATTCCGATGATTCATCCTGTATACGGGTCTCCTCATCCTGTAAGTCCTCATCACTATCTATAGGTCTGTCTGATTTATTGGGCATTAAACAAAATTACATTCTTAAACCTAATTGCCAAGGATAATGGTTATTGCCAATTATTCAGCCTTCGTCATTAAGGTGTAAATTTGCAGTATGCAAAAGCAGCCGGTTTATTTTAAAGATCTTGGTATGATGGCGTATACTGAAGCCTGGAATTACCAGGAGGCGCTGCTGAAACAAAACGTTGACATCAAAACCCGTTATTATTCCCCTCAGCAAAAACAAAAAAAAGATTCAACAACTAATTACCTGCTATTCGTGGAACATCCGCCTGTATATACGCTCGGTAAAACCGGTCATGAAGAGAATGTTTTACTGAATGAAAATGAATTGCAGGAAAGGGGAATTTTATTTGTAAAAACCAATCGTGGCGGTGACATAACATTTCATGGTCCCGAACAAATTGTTGGTTATCCCATTCTTGACCTCGAGAAATTCGGAACGGATATTGGGAAGTACCTGCGAAATCTGGAAGAAATTATCATACGTACGCTGGCAGATTATGGTATCTCAGGTGAAAGATCAAATGGGGAGACAGGGGTTTGGCTGGAACCCGGAAATGTGGGAAGGGAAAGGAAAATAGCTGCTTTCGGCGTTCGCTGTAGCCGCTGGATCACGATGCATGGATTTGCTTTTAACGTTAATACGGATCTGCAATATTTTGAAGGGATCGTTCCATGCGGTATAAAAAATAAACAGGTTACCTCCCTTTCCCGTGAATTAGGGCAGGATGTAGGATTATCCGAGGTCAAGGAAAAAATCAAAATTCATTTTGAAGAAGTCTTTGAAGCGGAGTTGCTTATCATGAAAGTGTGAAAGTGTGGTAGTTTGGTAGTGTGGTAGTTAAGTTTGAAGTGTATTTCACCATCACACTACCAAACTACCACACTACCACACTCTCCTCTTATTCCCTCGGAATCAAAAGTTTATTTTTTTCTTTCAGTTTGCCATCTTCAAAAAGTTCGAACCGAAACCAACCCGAATGACCAAAATTGGTTTTATCTACTATCAGTGTTGGGTATTTAATTTCTTTTAATTCCAGCACCAGCGTATTATCAGCATCATAAAATGCGACAAAATAATTCCTGTGATTATAATCTGCCAGGGAAACAGTAACGTTACCGTCTTTTGAAATAAATACAAACGGAGAAATTTTATAAACTTCCTTTGGTTCCTTATAAACTTCTATATAAGGTCTGATTTGAAGTGTATCTGTATTTACGAAAAATAAAGTATCCTTGGTCTGCTTAACCAGGGAATCACTGAAACGGCTTACCCGGTTGCCTGCCAGAAGCATAATAACAGAGTCCCTTCTTTTTACAACAAGGATTTTTTCCACTTCAATAGTAGGACCTTTCATTTTTCCGGGATTATTTATCGATGGCCTTTTCAGGTTCGAATTTTCCATCATGTAATAAATCCTGGAATTGTCAATTTTAGGTAGTATCAGATATTCTTCTACTTCAGGTGGTTTAACTGCAGCTGTTTTTGCACTATCTGTATGCTTCTTTATTTCCTTGGATATTGGCAATGTTGATTGAACCGCGGATGCAGTTTTTCCCTTCACCACAGGTTTCATGACTTCTGCAGGCTGTTCAGTTTTTTCTATTACAGCCCTTCTTGATTTTGTGAACATATACTTACTGTTCGGAAATAGAATGAATATTCTATAGTACATTTTAGTACCGTTGGCTTTGCTATCCACAAAACCATTTTCAGGAATACGTGGATCCGGGACAGTAATGAGCGTGGTAAAATTACGGAGACTGTCTGATGACCTTTGAATACTGATCTGGTTGATTGCAGGATAAGCATTTCTCCAGCTGATCAGGACTTTTCCATTAGATTTTATGGAAGCCGTAAAGCCGGGCAGGGTATCCTGTGCTTTTGCATAGGTCAGGATAAAAACGGAAAATAAAGACAGTGCAAAAAAAAGACGCATGACACGGACTTATCTTTAATCTTAGATCCCGGCAAAGATAAGGGAAGCACCCTTTTCGGCCGCTTAAAACTGGAGCAGTCCTGGTGCTAATGAAAGGTTACCCTTGAGGCCGCCACTATGAATAATCAGGATCCGGCTACCGTAGGGAAACGCTTTTTCAGCTATCATATGATATATGGAAAAAAAGAGTTTCCCGGTGTATATGAAATCGGTGGGTATTGCGGATTCTTCAAATACCCGGTTCATAAAATCAATTAGAGTTTGATTTTTTTTTGCATACCCCCCGAAATGACCTGAATGAATCATTTGAACATCATTAAGTCTTACTGAATTTTTTATATGAAAAATATTTAACGGTTCGAAACCGATGGTTCCTTTTAAAACAGAAACACCTATTATTTTCTGATTATCTCCGGCACTATTAATTATTCCTGTCATTGTGGTTCCGGTACCCACTGCACAACAAATATGCGAATACCGGCTTAATGATACCAGGGATAATATTTCTTCTGCTCCCCTGATACCATCCGATCCTAAACCTCCTTCCGGTATCAAGAGTGCTTCAGATTCATTTTCATCTGCAGAATTGGTTGTAACTGATTTTTTTTTCTGATCATAATGCGATCGTGTAATAAAGCGTAGTTCCATTCCATATTCTGAAGCTGCCTGAAGTATTTGCGAAAGCTCCCGCGGTTTTTCTCCCCGTATATATCCGATCGAGGAAAATCCGTTGATTCCTGAAGCGGCGGCAAGAGCCAACAGGTGGTTTGAATAAGCACCTCCGAAACTTATCAGCTTTTGTTTATTCGATTTTCTCGCCCTTTCGAGATAATATTTTAATTTAAACCATTTATTACCCGAAATATCAGGATGGATTTTATCAAGACGCAGCACATCAACACTTAATTCATTTTTTTTAAACTCCGGATGATTCCATGGATCCAGACTGATATTTTTCAGGTCGGGCAATTTGGTGATCACCATAAATCTTATTCTCTTTTATGTTTATTATTTAATTTCGCCTCGCATTAAAATTACAGTAATGAAACCAACCTTATTGATACTCGCGGCAGGCATGGCCTCGCGATATGGAAGTATGAAACAGATCCAGTCTTTTGGGCCATCTGGGGAAACGATCATGGACTATTCCATTTATGACGCTATTCAGAGTGGCTTTGAAAAGATCGTATTCATCATCCGGAAGGACTTTGCTGAAGATTTTAAAAATATATTCGAACCGAAATGGGGAAAGAAAGTAGAGACAGCCTATGTTTACCAGGAAATGGATTCTTACCTGGATGGATACAATCCGCCAGCAGGCCGCTCCAAACCTTGGGGAACAGCGCACGCCGTACTATGTGCGAAACCTGCCATCAGGGACCCATTCGCCGTGATAAATGCCGATGATTTTTATGGAAGAGATGCTTTTGAAAAAGCATATCATTTTCTTAGTACTGCGTGTAATGCTTCAACTTATAGCATAATCGGATACGATCTCGCTAAAACACTGTCAGAAAACGGCTCTGTAAGCCGTGGAGTATGTGAAGTTGATAATAATAACAACCTGGTTTCAATTCACGAAAGAACAAAGATTTATAGGAATGAACAGGGCAAAATAACCTATGAAGAAGGAGGGAAGACTTTCCAGGTTCCTGATGAGTCAAAAGTTTCAATGAATTTCTGGTGTTTTGATCCCGCTGTTTTCTCTTTCATTGAAAAAATATTTCATGAATTTCTTGCAAAGAACGGACAGGATCTGAAGTCGGAATTTTTTATTCCTATTATCGGTGACAGGTTCATACATGAAGGTAAGGGACTAATCAAAATCATTCCTACCGCTGCAAGCTGGTTTGGGGTTACTTATAAAGAAGATGCCCCCTCAGTACAGGAAAATATTAATACTTTGGTTGAATCCGGAGAATACCCGGGGAAACTTTATTAGAAGTGTGGAAGTGTGGTAGTGTGGTAGTTATTTCAACTCCATACAAAACTACCACACTACCACACTTCCACACTACCACACTTTCCTAGTAGCTTTTTACCAGGTAAACAAAGTCTTGAATTTTCTTAATTTGCTGAACGCGGTCTAAATTTTTAACAAGAGAGTTTTGTGGTAAACGGATAAAGGCTAAACTTGAATCCGATTTGTTTACCAGTGTAGAATCTTTTTTAATTTCATCCAGGGCCAGATAAATGCTTTTTGTGCGTATGGCAAAAACAGCACCTTGTGTCTGAAGCTGACGATTACTCAACACGCCAATCACTTCACCATTTTTATCCAGAACAGGACCGCCGCTATTTCCCGGATTCGCAGGAACGGCAATTTGACAAGCCAGGGTATCACCACGATAACCGGTTTTTGCACTCAGGTAACCCTCACCATAAACAATTTCATCTCTGGGATAGCCCAGTGTAAAAATTGCTTCGCCCAGGTCAATATTTCCTTTACTGATTGCATAAGGTAATACAGTGGATGCTTTATAATCACTATCCACGATTTTTAAAAATGCAAGATCCGCTGTCGGGCTAATATAAATAATTTTTGTTTTGAATTCCTGCCCCTTATTGTTTTGCACGATAACGACCGTTGAATTTCCAATTACGTGTGCATTTGTAATAATGTATCCCCTGGGATCAATCATAAATCCCGTGCCGCCAAATTTGAAATCAGCTTCAACAGGAACTTTTACAGGAGGCGAATTCTTCAACTTGGCATTTATATTATTTGTCTGCGTTACAAGCATGGAAACGGTGCGTCTCAAATCCTGCAACTGTGAATTGGGTGTTCTTGGTGAATAATAAGAAGTAATACCGCTTATTGCGAGAGCAGTTATGCCTGCAATGGACGCCGCGACAGCAACCACTTTCCTGTATTTCTTCCAGAGGCGAACGACTTTTGTTTGTTGCGTTTGTTTAATCTGACCGGATTCGAAAAGTTCGTTGTGCACGTCCTGAAGGGTCGCTTTTACATTTTTCCTGTCACCATATTTTTCCATAAGGTGCAAAAAAACAGTATGCTCCACTACGAGCTGGTCAATACCAGGATTCGATTTTCTGAGTTCTTCAAAAAACTTTCTTTCTTCCGGTAACATTTCACCCCGTATATACCTTTCAATCGATTCCAAAACCAGCCGCTCTTCCATTTCTTCAGTTTATAAGTTGTTATTGTAATGACCAAAGAATATTTTTTTTAAACGCATTAAACACTTGTACTTCTGATTCTTTGCATTATCTGCATTCGTATATCCAAATTCCCTAGCTATCTCTGACATATTTTTTTTCCGTATATAATAACTTTCCAGAAGTTCTTTGCATGGCTCCCCCAGGTGTTGCAGAGCCTGTTCCATTAGTTCAAAATCCTGTGTACGGTGCTCATAAAGTTCAATATCTTCCTCCGTAGCTATTGTCTCCGGAGCATTGGCCAGATCACCGGAAAATCGCTGGTTAAATGCCAGCTTTTTTAACCATAATCGCCTGCAAACTGCATAAATATAAGTTTTCAGTTGTGCATGCAATTCAAAACTCCCCGATTTAGCCTTTTCGTATAAAACGATGATGGCTTCCTGAAAAATATCCCTGGCATCATCAGAGGTTCCGCTATTATTGATGACAAGGGTCTGAATCATACTATAATGCGCCCTATAAATCGTCTCAATCGCATTTCGATCGTTTTCAGCCAAACCCTTCAATAGCGATTGCTCATTACTATCCGTTGTCAAGACTAGCTTTATTTAATACTGAAAGTAAAGAATCGTAACCCAATTGATAACAGAAAACCTCAAAAAACATGAAATATCAATAAGATGCTATTAATCAGCGTATTATAAAAAGTTAATATAATTATTCATGATTTCTGACCGGAAGAGAGGTTACTTTTTTGAAATCATAGTATTAACACTAAATCATTCACAAACAAACAAGTAACAATGAAAAAACTTTTCCTGGTTTTAGCAATTGGCGCATTCGCAGCCTGTAACGGATCTTCCAGTACTGACGCTAAAGTAGATTCTACTGCAGCAGCCGCAAAAGATACTGTTACCGCTATGGCTGATTCAGCTAAAGCAAAAATTGACTCTACTGCAACTGCTGCAAAAGACAGCGTAAAATCTAAGGTAGATTCAGCAGCGAAGAAATAATTATCTTATTAAGTAAGCAATTGTTAGAGGAAGGCCATCTCTTCATGCCTGTTCCTGATTAGTTCAGGACAGTCAAAAAGAGGTGGCTTTTCCCTTTAACCAATTTTCTTTTTCAGATTCGCGTCAATCGCATCCAGAAAGTCCTCTGTATTCAGATAATCCTTACCCGCAGTCACTTTATTTCCATGGACGCATATAGCCAGATCTTTGGTCATCTTCCCACTTTCCACAGTTTCGATACATACCTGTTCAAGGGATTCGCAAAATCTTATTAATTCATGGTTGCCATCCAGCTTACCCCGGAAAGCGAGTCCCCGGGTCCACGCAAAAATCGAGGCAATAGGGTTGGTTGAAGTTGGTTTTCCTGCCTGATGATCTCGATAATGACGGGTGACAGTTCCATGTGCGGCTTCTGCTTCCATGATCTTCCCATCAGGTGTTATCAGTACTGAAGTCATGAGTCCAAGAGATCCGAAACCCTGCGCCACCGTATCACTTTGTACATCTCCGTCATAATTTTTACAGGCCCAGACAAAATTTCCATTCCATTTCAAAGCGCTGGCAACCATATCATCTATAAGCCTGTGTTCGTAAGTAATATTTTCTTCCTTAAATTTTTGCTGGAATTCCTTCTGATAGATTTCTTCAAAAATATCTTTAAAACGGCCATCGTACTTTTTAAGGATGGTATTTTTGGTTGAAAGGTATAGCGGCCATTTTTTATTCAGAGCCATATTAAAACAGCTTCTTGCAAATCCCCTGATACTTTCATCCGTATTATACATGGAAAGGGCAACGCCATCCCCTTTAAAATCATATACTTCAAATACCTGTGGCTGGCCTCCGTCAGAAGGCGTAAATGTCATGGTTAGCTTCCCTTTTCCTTTTATCACCGTATCAGTCGCACGGTACTGATCACCGAATGCATGTCTTCCCACTATAATGGGGGCCGTCCAGTTTACAACAAGGCGGGGAATATTTTTTATAACGATTGGCTCGCGGAATACGGTACCATCCAATATATTTCGAATGGTTCCATTGGGACTTTTCCACATTTGTTTTAAATGGAATTCTTCCACACGTGCCTCATCCGGAGTTATCGTTGCACATTTAATTCCTACACCGATTTGTTTAATAGCGTTGGCAGCATCAATCGTTATTTGGTCGTTTGTCAGATCCCTGGATTCTATACCCAGATCAAAATATTTGATATCCAACTCCAGGTATGGCAAAATAAGTTTCTCTTTTATAAACTTCCATATGATCCTTGTCATTTCATCTCCGTCCAGTTCTACCACAGGATTGGCAACTTTAATTTTATTAGCCATGAATTTAATTTTTATAGAAAAGTCAGCAAACCTACATGAATTGAGGCAATTCACAAAGACATCCATGCCTAAAGCTTAAAGCTTAACGCTTAACGCATTTCCTGATTTGTATCCCGCAAATAACCGTCACCGCTCGCTATGCTACATTAAAGGGTTAAAAAATTTTGTCGCCTCTCTAACAACTTGGTACCTTACGAAACCAAATAAGTTTTCATGGATCTGATTGATATCGTAAAATCTTACTTATCAAATTATGTTTCTTTGAATGAAGAGGAATTCAAATACCTGGCGAGTTTATTTGAGTTACGAAATTTTCAAAAAAGAGAGAAACTGGTGGAAGAAGGTGAAGTGGAAAAGTACCTGAATTTTATTTTGCAGGGACTGGCTAGAAAATATTTCATCAGGAAAAATGAAGAAATGGTTATGCAGTTTTCACGGGAAAACGAAATTATATGTTGCTATGATTCTTTTATGTCGGGTGAACCATCTAATTTTTCTGTGGAAGCTTTGGAGGATATGGTTGTAGTTTCAATCACGCTTGAAAATATTGAAAAACTATATGAGTTCAGCCCAAAGATGGAAAGACTCGGCAGGCTGATTGCATACGCAGGAATATCTGAAGAAAGAAAGTCTTGAGTATAACCGGGTACGTTTAACTTCCCAGGAAAGATTTATAAATTTTATTCGGAACAATGGGTATCTGATGCAGCGTGTTCCCCAGAAATACCTCGCTTCTTATCTGAATATGAAACCAGAAACCTTCAGCCGCCTAAAACACCTGATAAAAAAACCTTCATAAATGCCGTAAGCCATTTCAATCTATTTTAACTTGTCTCAGGGATCCGAATAACCATTAAATCGCTATAATCAGGTATTTATCCGCTATTTTTAGAAAGCCGATATTAACAATTCTTAATTTTTTCAAATAATCCTGCTGAAAATTATAGGCGGCCGGGTAATTGATGAATCTTTACATTTGATTTTCAATTTGGTGGCATGCGATTATTGAAAATAATGCTTCTTTTAATTATGGTGACTGAACTGATATCATGCCGGAACAAAACTGCTGCAGGAGGGGAAACAAGGAAAATTGAACCGGAAGACTTTATGGCCATGTTTCACTCCATTAATCTGCCAGTAAATTTTGGTGATAGTTCCTTGTCAAAAAAGCCCAATGATTCTTCCATGGGCTGGTCTGTCTACAGCCAGTTTATTGCTGATTCCCTCATTCAGAAATACTTTGGAAAATCTGTAAAACCAAGACTTTACGCTACAGGCAAACTCGTCGTAAAAAATGCAGAAACTTATCTTTTAATCAAAGCCCTCTTACCATCCAAAAAAATTCTTTACGTTGTTTGCCTTGATAAAGAAGGAAAATTTAAGACTGGAATGCCTTTGATTATCCGTGAGGATGATTCCGAAATCCGGTACACTGCCAGTATTGATAATAAATATACGATTTCAATAAACAGACAGCGAAAAGACGGAGAGGGACGAATTTTTTTTATAAGAACTGTTTATGTTTACAATGAAGAAGGAGTTTTCACTCTTATAATGCGTGAATCCAATGAGGGAAAACCTAAGATTGCCCAGATCTACAATCCCATAGATACCCTGGCTCATAAGCATAAATACGCAGGAGATTATATGCAGGACAAAAGAAATTTTATTTCATTTCGGGATGGTAAGAATAATTCTTTTCTTCGTTTTTTTGTGCACTTTGAAAAAGATAATGGGAACTGTAAGGGGGAACTTAAAGGAGTTGCGCGTTTTGTTTCTTCCACTATAGCCCGTTATATTGCAAACGGAGATCCATGTTCCATTGAATTTAATTTCAATGAGAAATCTGTTCGTATGAAAGAACTGGAAGGTTGTGGCAATCACAGGGATATCCGTTGCTATTTTGAAGGTGTTTACAATAAACATAAAGAAATAAACGTGAAACCCGTAAAGACCAAACGACGAAAATTATAAAATAAAATAAATCCCTCTCCGTTTACTCAATCAATTATGAATTTTACAAACTTCACAGTCCCTTACGCAGTAGATAGCCGTTTTTCGAAAAAAGTCGCTTATTTCTCCATGGAATTCGCGGTTCATCAACCTTTAAAAATTTATAGTGGCGGACTGGGTTTTCTTGCGGGTTCTCATGTTCGCAGCGCATACGAATTGAAGCTAAATACCATTTTCATAGGTATTCTTTGGAAATATGGTTATTATGACCAGGCCAGGAATCAGGACCAGAGTCTCCAGGTAACATGGGTTGAGAAACAGTATCCCTTTTTAAAAGATACCGGAATTAAATACCAGATAAATATTCATGACCATCCGGTTTGGGTGAAAGCGTGGTACCTGGCTCCTGAAACTTTTAACGGAGCACCTCTTTTCCTTTTGAGTACAGATCTGCAGGAAAATGATTACGTTTCTCAAACCATCTGTCATCGTTTATATGATGCAAACCTTGCTACCAAGGTTGCCCAGTTCATCCTTCTCGGTGTTGGAGGGGCCAAACTCGTGGATCAACTTAATTTCCAGCCGGATCTATATCATTTAAATGAGGCTCATGGCATAAGTGCGGCTTTTTATCTCTACCAGAAATACAATAAAAATTTAGCAGAAGTTAAAAAAAGACTGGTATTTACCACCCACACTCCTGAAGAAGCTGGTAATGAAAAACACGACATGCAGCTCTGTTTCGATATGAGTTATTTCTGCGGACTTTCTATTGAAGAAGTCAAGACCCTGACAGGAATGGATGATCACCTTTTTAATCATTCACTTGCAGCACTTCGTTTCTCTCATCTTGCCAATGCTGTTTCAAGACTACACGGAAAAGTAGCGCAGGCTATGTGGAGTAAATATCAGGGAATTTGTCCGATTATCTATATAACCAATGCGCAGAACTGGACTTACTGGGCCGATAAGCAGCTCTATAAGAAACTGGAGGAAGGTGATAATTTCTGGTGGGACGACCGTAAACGATTTTTGAAGAAAAGATCTTTTGATATAGTTGCCGACCAGACGGGACGACTCTTCAGTCCTGATATCTTTACTATTGTATGGTCTCGTCGATTTGCCGGTTATAAAAGAGCCGACCTGATCGCGAGGGATAAGAAACGATTTACAGATTTGCTAAATAATAAAAAGTATCCGGTCCAGATTATTTGGGCAGGAAAACCCTATCCTATGGATTATCCTGCGATCAATGATTTTAATTACCTCGTACAATTGAGTAAGGAATATCCTCAGGTGGCTGTATTAATCGGGTATGAGCTCAGTTTATCTAAAAGATTGAAGCAGGCAGCGGATTGCTGGCTGAATAATCCACGGGTTCCGAGGGAAGCATCCGGAACAAGTGGAATGACAGCTGCAATGAACGGTGCACTTAATTTTTCTACAAATGATGGATGGATCCCTGAATTCATCAAAAATGGAACAAATGGTTTTGTTATCGGTAAGTCAGATTACAGTAATATGACAGTCCCTGAACAGGATGACTACGATCTGAATTCATTATATGATGTTCTGCTAAACCAAATCCTGCCTCTTTATTATGAACAAAAAGATAACTGGAGGCAAATGGTAAAAAACGGTATGAATGATGTGAAGGTCCAGTTTGATTCAGGAAGAATGGTTACTGAATATTATCAGAAACTCTATATTTAATTTAATTGGAATTAATCCATACAACATATACCATAAACTATTTCAGGATTTCCAGTAACTCAACATCAAAAATCAGGGTAGATCCGGGTTTAATATCCTGACCCATTTGCTGGTCACCGTAAGCCAGATAAGAAGGGATAAAAAGACGGTATTTACTTCCGGTATTCATCAATTGTAAGGCCTCCGTCCATCCCGGGATTACTCCGTTCACATTAAATTCAATCGGATGGCCTTGTTTAGTCGAACTGTCAAATACAGTCCCGTCAATCAGTTTTCCTTCGTATTCACATTTAACTTTATCAGTCGCGAGTGGCTTTGGGCCGGTTCCCTGCTTCAATACAATATATTGCAGGCCTGTGCCGGTAGATACCACACCTGGTTTGTTTTTGTTTTCAGCAAGGAAGGCCATGCCCACTTTTTTTGCTACTGCGGCCTTGTCGGTTTTAACTTTTTCAATATAACTCATAAGCACCTGGTTGCATTGCTGTTCAGTTAACAGAGTGCTGTCCCCCTTCATTTTATCAGTAATGGCCTTGTTGACAAGCGTTTCATTAATATGGGTAATACCCTGTTGTTTATAAAATGATGCTACAAGAATTCCAATACTATAACTAAGAGAATCAGTCTGATCATTTAATTTGATCATTGCAGGAGGGGTAGTTGCGTTCCCGACCTTTTTTTTCTTTGGCTGGGCAAATAATTGAAAGCAAGCTATAGAAAACGTAATAAGGATAATATACTTTTTCATGAATATTTTTTTGCAGCCGCAAAAATAAGGAAAGTCCGGTCCCTTATCAGAATGCTTTTTTTAACCCGGTATGTTGTTAACATTTTCTTTGTTTTTTAGTCAATACTTTTAACCTGGCCACTTTGTAATATTGTTGACAACGAAACGTTTAAATGTTAAAAGGCGGATCGCCTGAAAAATTCAATCTAAATGAAAAAACTACTTACTGTTTTATTTCTCGTTTCCGGAATTGCGGTCATGGGTCAATCCAGTGACATCCTTGGCAGTATCAAAAAAACGATTGGTGGCGGAAGCGGATCTTCGCTTAGTTCCGACGATATAGTCGCAGGTTTAAAACAAGCTCTGTCCCTGGGTGCTCAAAAAAGTGCTGACCGCCTTTCTGTTGTAAACGGATTTTTGGATGATAAAGCAGTGGAAATTTTGATGCCGCCGCAGGCGCAGAAAGTAGAAAAAACCCTTCGAAACATGGGCATGGGCAAACTGGTGGATGACGCTATCGCTAGCATGAACCATGCAGCGGAAGATGCTTCTAAATCAGCGGCACCGATTTTTCTAAATGCAATTAAAAACATGACTGTCACAGACGGCGTTAACATTTTAAAAGGTTCAGATACTGCTGCAACAGCTTATCTGCGTAAAAGTGCAACACCCCAACTTACCAAAGCGTATACACCGGTTATAGATTCCTCCCTGCAAAAAACAGGTGCTACGAAATACTGGAAAGACGTCTTCGATACATATAATAAAATTCCTCTCGTAAGCAAAGTAAATCCTGATTTGTCCTCATACGTAACTCAAAAAGCAATTGATGGCATATTTTATTACGTTGCCCAGGAAGAAATCAAAATCCGCAAAGATCCTGCAGCGCAGGTTACGGATTTGCTGAAAAAGGTTTTCGGAGGGAAATGACGATTACCTCAATTTCACAAAACGAAAAAGTATCCCGGTAATCAGACAAATAACAGCAACGATCCACCACAAACTATTGAATCCGAAATGTGCCGCAATCCAGGTGCCTCCGGTGGGTCCAAGAACCTGCGACAGAGACCATGCCATTGCATAATATCCGGCATACTGGCCTCTGTTATGGGAAGAAGCCCGGCTGGCCCAGTAATTATTCATGAATGGCATTGCAAGTATTTCACCCAGCGTAACAAGAATAACCGAAATCAGGGCCGTAACAGAATGCATGGGCAGAAAAATATATACCAGGAAAGAAAGAGAAGTCAGAATAAGGCCGTGTGAAATGAACAAAAGTGTCCTGTTTTTCGATTCCAGATAAAAAATAAGCACCATTTCGATGATTACGATAATCAATCCGTTTAATCCCATCAGGATTCCGATTTCTAATTCAGACATTTGAAAAACATCTTTATAATAAACCGGAATAGTGGAATACAGTTGGTAAAAACAAAGCCCATATAAAAGAACAAGTATGATGAAAATGGTAAACTTTTTATCTTTAAACGGAGAGATTTTTTCTTCAGCTTAGTATCAGAGATCTTTTCTTTTTCTTCTGAATCTGCCGGTTTTAATAAATAATATAACATAATGGCTGCCAAAATATTTGTAAA
The DNA here is from genome assembly GCA_963757975.1 of uncultured Bacteroidota bacterium. Lineage (GTDB taxonomy): Bacteria > Bacteroidota > Bacteroidia > Chitinophagales > Chitinophagaceae > Puia. Next base: position 63,387 of record CAVWUD010000037.1, on the reverse strand, counting down.
CCCGTCTATCCAGAATAACAGATGATAATTGAAAGAAGCTATGAAACCACCAAGAGTTCCTCCGACTGCCCAGCCAAGATTAATAGCGAGGCGATTCAATGAATAGGAGCGGGTTCTGTTTGCCGGTTTACTATATTGAGCGATGGCTGCGTTATTAGCCGGACGAAAAGCGTCATTTACCAGACTAAGAACAAAAGTAAAAATGCAAATCAGGGGATAACTTTTCATTAATCCCAATAAAATAAACAGAACGCCTCCGCCAGCCAGCGTGAACAGTTGAATACGACGAAAGCCCATTTTGTCTGTCAGTTTACCACCTATAACAGCACCGCAAACTGCTCCGGCTCCAAATAATCCTACAACTATTCCGGCCTTGAAAAGAGAAAAACCAATTCCGGTAAGATAAATAGTCATGAAAGGAAGAACCATAGTACCGCTTCGGTTCACGAGCATCACGAGTGATAACAACCAGGTTGATCGGGATAAGCCACTATATGCATTTTTATATAATGAACGGGTGGAGTTTAAAGGTTTAAGCAGGTTCATGGGGATTAAAGCCTCAGGAAATACAGGGTAACCCCGGGCATCATGAAGGTCGTAATATATCCAGTAATAGATATCGATACTATTGTTGCCGGTCTAAGAACATTTATCAGGTTCTTTATCCGATACAATAGTGAAGTGATGAACGGGTTGCTTTCAGCTCAAATATTGTATAAATTGCCCGCTTTGTAAAAGGCATAATATAAAATGTTATTGGATGAACAGTAAGGAGAGATTTTTTTGTTTCTGGCTTCTATCATGGATTTGTTTTTTGTCCTCTACTCAATTTTTAAAGGCGCAGTCGAATCTCTATTCGGCACATGGGTGGCAATTAGAGGACTATCGCTCAGACAGTGTATTTGGAGCCGGCATGAACAAGGCTTATAATGAATTACTGAAAGGTAAAAAGGCGTCCCCGGTGATTGTAGCCATTATTGATGCAGGCCTTGATACGGCACACGAAGATCTTGTGGGACATATCTGGACCAATACCGCAGAAATACCCGGGAACGGCATTGACGATGATCACAATGGTTATGTTGATGATATACATGGATGGAATTTTCTGGGTGGAAAGGATGGAAAGAATATTACCATTGAGAGTTATGAATCTTACAGGGAGTACTACAGATTGATAAACGGACCAAATCCTAAAAATTATCAGGACAGCGCTTATTTGGAGAAAGTGAGAAAATTTGTCGTGAAAGATTCACTGCAATTTGCCCAGGCAGTTTATTTTCTGGGTCAGCTTATTCCACAGATGAAAGCTGCAGATAGTATTTTCAAAATAAATCTCCATAAGGATTCAGTATATGCCCGTGATGTGGCAAAATTTCAAACCCAGGATTCGGCATTGGTTCTTTTAAAGAAAAATACTTTGATGTACTTTAAAAAATATGGTGTCATGTCGGAAATGCCCCTGGGCGGTTTTATCAGGGAGGCCGATTCTTATCTGCAAATCTCCATACAAAAGTTAAAATATTTTTCAGGTGATCCAAATTTGCAACGCAGAGAAATTGTAGGTGATGACTATAATAATATAAACGACGTTAATTACGGGAATAATAATATAGCAGCAGGAACACCAACGCATGGTACACATGTATGCCGGCATTATTGCTGCTTCGCGCGGAAATGGAATAGGCATGGATGGTATCGATGCGCAGGTTTATATTATGGCACTCAGGGTTGTACCTGATGGCGATGAGAGGGACAAGGATGTCGCACTGGCCATACGATATGCTGTAGATAACGATGCCCGGGTAGTTAATATGAGTTTTGGAAAATATTTTTCTCCTGGTAAAAAATGGGTGGATGATGCTGTCAGATATGCAGAAGAACATGATGTTTTACTAGTAGACGCGGCAGGAAATGAATTTCAGAATTTAGATTCGGTTACACACTATCCAAATCCGGAATATCAATTGTCGGGTAGAAATTCCTGTTGCTGGATTACAGTCGGTGCAAATGCAGGTGGACCCGACAGCGTTGTTTTGGCTCCATTTTCCAATTATGGGAAAAAAGAAGTTGATTTGTTTGCGCCAGGTGTCAAAGTTTATTCAACACTTCCGGGTAACCAATATGCTTCTTACAGTGGCACGAGTATGGCCGCTCCCATGGCTAGTGGTATAGCAGCGTTGTTATTGGAATATTATCCGGAACTAAGTGCCCGCCAGTTAAAATATATTCTCACTCATTCTGTGATGAAACTCCCGGAAAACGAAGTCAAATGGCCGGGACCGGGACAATGGGTGGATTTTAGTCAGTTATCCGTAAGCGGTGGAATTGTAAATGCCTACAATGCATTAAAGCTGGCTTCAACTATGAAAGGTGAGCATGAAAATGTAAAAAAGGTGAAGATTAAAGGCGTAAATGAAGGATTGATATCCGCAAATCCGGACAATTTTTTAGGGACTGTTACCGTTAATAATTCATCAACCTTTGAAAACCCAAAATCTGATCCCTATGTCCCCTAATATTGATAACCAACAGGATCGTCTTGCAGAAATTTTCCGGCAACTGGATAACCAGATTATCCAGGAAAGTAAAGTTGCATTTCTGAAAATTCAAAGCTGGCAGTTTGCTGTACGCACTCCGGAAATCGGAGCAACATATTTAAGGGAAGCCGCTTCCATGATTACCCAGTCACTTCTTTCTTTCGTTCCAAATAGTTTTGTGTTAAGTGAAGAAGGATATTATGTGAATCCAATTGAAAATTAATCATCAGGTAAATCTGACGCATTCTTTCAGCTCTTTTTCTGAATAAGCAAGGTTGTATTGTTTCAATACATCCTCAGGCACACCATTCCATTGATTTGGCACATTACCGATATAACCTACATCTTTAACACCCATTTCTGTAGTATAAAATCCTGTTGCTGTAAGATTTCTCATCAGATTGAAAAATGCCACTCCCTGCATCATTTCAGGTTTAGCTTTTTTGGGCCACGCAATTTCATCGACCATTTCCATTTGTTGTTTCGAATCACAATCCTTAAATGCTTTTTCGTAATGTTTCAGGCATTGCAAATCCAACCAGCGTAATCCGCCACGTATGGGTGTTTGATGTTCCGGCATGTCTTTCACAATAAATTCTATAAATTCAGGAACTTTTGCATCCGAAGCACTTCCGCTTATTGCATCTCTTGGAATGATAATATCCCCCAGTATTTTGATGGAAATCATTTCTTCAGAAGTAAAAAAAGCCGGTTCGTCATCGATCGATTTTTCGTAAGCTAACTCTTCTTTCATCCGGTTTAATCCGGCTACAATCGACTCCTTATCTTTTTCAGCCGGCAGCACCGGACTATTTTCATGCTGTTTACAGGCTTCAGCTATCGCGCCGATTGAAATTCCGCCAATAACCAGGGTCTTAATTGATTTTCGTCTGTCCATGACCGTAATTTTATATGTTTTGCTTTTTCATCTGTTCAACGATGTATTCACTTGTCCTCATGGAAAGTGCAAGTATGGTCCATGTAATATTTTTATCGGCTTGTGAAACAAAGGGGCCTCCATCCACACAAAACAGGTTTTTACAGTCATGTGCCTGGCTGTATTTATTTAAGGGTGCGTGTTTTGCATCATTCCCCATTCGAACTGTTCCGGCTTCATGAATAATATTTCCGGGTGCGTGTAATCCATAATTATTGTGCTTTCCATCATCGCCACCCCAGGTTATTTTTGCACCCATACTGTCCAGGATTTCAGCAAAAGTTTGCTTCATGTGTTTTGCCTGATTGATTTCATAATCAGTATATGAAGTATTGAATCTTAAAACAGGTATGCCATATTTATCCACCACTTCCGGATCGATTTCACAATAACTGTCTTTTCTTGCGATTGCTTCGCCACGGCCAGCCATCCCAACGTGGGCGCCAAAAAAATAGCGGTAGTCTTCCTTGAGTGATGCGCCATAACCTCCGGCTTCTTTCTGTTTGCCGTTTATTTTAAAAGTTCCATTGAGGTTTTCAATTCCCCAATTAAAGCCATACAAAGGCATCCCAAAACCTCCTCCATATTCAATATGATATCCGCGGGGAAAGTCCAGTTTTTTATTGTCAAGCCACCAGGGACTGTAAACGTGCATGCCTCCTACACCGTCTTCATTATATCTTTTTCTGTTGAAGAGATCAGGGATAATACCACCCATATCCGCACCGGTAGAATCATGAAGATATCTTCCGACCGCATCACTGTTATTCGCAAGACCATTCGGATGCCGGGAAGACTTGGAATTCAGCAGAAGCCTGGCGCTTTCGCAGGTACTGGCAGCCAGGATTATAGCGCGGCCACTGACCTGATATTCCTGCATATTCTCTTTATTGATATAGGAAACTCCGGTAGCCAGTCCTTCTTTATCCGTTAATACTTCTCTCGCCATCGCATTTGTGACGAGGTCTATATTTCCTGTTGCCAGAGCGGGAATTACGAGGCAGGAGGAAGCTGAAAAATCACCATATACTTTACAGCTGCGGCCACATTGTGCACAGAAAAAACAAGCCCCTCTTTCTTTATTGATCTGTTTGGTCAGGATGGACAGACGTGATGGAATCACGGGGACACCCGCACGTTTGCCGGCATTTTTTATGAATAATTCATGAAGCCTTGGTTTAGGTGGAGGGAGGAAAATACCATCCGGATCATTGAATAACCCTTCATTTGTTCCAAAAACTCCAAGCATCTGATCAATCTTGTCATAATAGGGCTTAACATCTTCATAACCGATCGGCCAGTCATCTCCCAGACCGTCGATGCTTTTTCTTTTAAAATCCAGCGGACCAAACCGGAGAGAAATTCTTCCCCAGTGATTGGTTCTTCCACCCAGCATGCGTGCGCGCCACCATTCCCATTTTGTATCACCTACATGAGTATATGGTTCTCCATCTATTTCCCATCCCCAGTAACATCCGTCAAAATCTCCAAAAGGCCTGAATTTTGTACTGGCACCACGTCGTGGGGATTCCCAAGGGTTTTTTAATTGGTTGGAATCTTTTTTTGGATCAAACATAGGACCGGCTTCGATCAGACAAACCTTTAATCCGGCGTGGGCCAAAACATAGGCAGCCATGCCGCCACCTGCGCCCGATCCTACAATGATTGCATCATATTTTTTTGGCTGCTTATGTACCTGAAGGTCTCCCATAGAATCATTATGAAGTGAAAAACAAAGTGAAAGAATAAATTTAGATTATAAATATTAAGCATAATAAATTTTTATTTTGAACGGTCTTTTAGCCGGAGGTTTTGCCTTTAAGCTTTTGAATTAACTTGCCTGAAAAATTCAGATGAAATCTTCAGCCGTATATATAGTGGGCGCGGTAAGAACCCCGATTGGAAGTTTTGGTGGCATACTGAAAGATATTTCGGCAACACGCCTTGGCTCCCTTGCCATACGCGAAGCCATTTCTAGGATGCAGTGTCCCGACATGGAAATACAGGATGTGCTGATGGGATCTGTACTTCAGGCAAACCTGGGGCAGGCCCCAGCCCGCCAGGCAGCAAAATTTGCAGGTCTTCCTGACCATGTCAATTGCACTACGGTAAACAAGGTTTGTGCAAGTGGAATGAAATCGATAGCGATCGGTGCACAAAATATTTTATTGGGGATTCGGAAGTTGTGGTGGCTGGTGGTATGGAAAGTATGAGTAATGTGCCTTATTATGCAGAACAATTGCGATGGGGAAATAAATATGGCAATAGTCTTCTGATCGACGGCCTTGCCAAAGATGGTCTCACTGATGTGTATGATGGTAAAGCCATGGGAAATGCAGCTGAGCTCTGCGCATCCACCTGTGGTATTACGCGTGAAGCACAGGACGCTTTTGCAGTGGAAAGTTACAGGAGGGCACAGGAGACATGGAAAACAGGCAAATTCAAAGATGAAGTAATAGCCATTGAAATTCAAAAAAAAGGAGAAACATTACGTTTGGAACAGGATGAAGAACCATTCAATGTAAAATTTGAAAAAATTTCTTCACTTAAGCCTGCTTTTCAAAAAGATGGTACGGTGACTGCTGCGAATGCCAGCTCAATGAATGATGGTGCGGCGGCCATGATATTGGTAAGTGAAGAAAAATTAAACCAGCTTGGACTGAAACCTCTTGCAAGAATACTTTCTTATGCTGATGCCGAACAGGCCCCGGAATGGTTCACAACTTCACCCGCAATTGCTGTTCCCAGGGCTGTTCAAAAAGCCGGATTAAAGATGGGTGATATTGATTATCTGGGAACTTAATGAAGCTTTTGCCGTAGTCGGGATTGAGAATAGTAAAAGAATGAATCTGGATCCCTCCAAAGTAAATATTCATGGAGGTGCGGTTTCACTGGGTCACCCTCTGGGTTGCAGTGGCGCACGCATCCTCGTTACATTGCTTTATATTTTAAAACAAGAAAAAGCGAAATACGGAGCAGCCGGAATATGCAATGGAGGAGGTGGCGCAAGTGCCATGGTTATCGAAAATATTTTATAATCCGAATAAAAATTGTTCGTGAATATAATCAACCACTTTCACAAGGCTCTTGCTTTCTTCGAAAACTCTTAACTGCCGGTCAGCACCGGTACCCCGATCAAAAATTTTCGGAATGATACTGACAGCGTCCCTGCTGCCCAGAGGGTCAAGCACGTCGTCAATAAAATCCAGAAGTTCATAAATCAATACACGGGTATTGACTTCCTCTTCCTTACCAAAATCTATCAGGTGACCATCAATACCGTAGCGGCTTGCGCGCCATTTATTTTCATTGATCAATGCGCGCTGATAAATAATAAAATTCAGGTTTTGTGTTCTGAGTTTATAAATTTTTGCACATATCGCCTGAAATAATGCAGCGATACAAATCGTTTCTTCCACTGTCATCGGAACATCGCATATCCGGAATTCTACCGTATTGAAAAAGGGATGTACACGCAGGTCCCACCAAATTTTTTTTGCATTATCAATGCAATTTGTTTTAACCAGCAGTTTTATGAAATTTTCATATGCTTCAATACTTTCAAAATATTCCGGAATTCCGGTACGTGGAAATTTATCGAATACTTTTGTCCGGAATGATTTATATCCTGTGCTGCGACCTTCCCAGAAAGGTGAATTCGTGCTGAGGGCATAAATATGAGGAAGAAAATAACGGGTCGAGTTGGCAATATGATTGGCCATTTCCCTGCTCTCCATACCCACATGTACGTGCAGTCCAAAGATCAGGTTACTTCGGGCGGCTTCCTGGAGTTCGTTTACAATTTCATTATATCGTGCATGATCGGTGATAAGCTGACTTTCCCAGTGACTGAAAGGATGAGTACCTGAAGCGCCTACCCAGAGCCCCTGTTCAGCCGCTATTTGTGAAATGGTTTTGCGAAGGGTGGATACATCCTGGTAAGCTTCTGAAATATCCCGGCAGATATCGGTGCCCACTTCCACGACTGCCTGATGCATTTCTGCCTTTACTTTATCCCGGATCATCTTTTGACCTTCGATAACTATCTTCTGTTCATGACTCTTGAGTTCCCTGCTCTCGGGATCAATCACCATATACTCTTCTTCTATGCCGAGCGTAAAATTTTGATAATTGATATTGGCCATAACTTTTTTAGTGTGAAAGTGTGAGAGTGTGAGAGTGTGAGAGTGTAGTTTTAAGTTTCACATTCTCACACTCTCACACTCTCACACTTGTTTATCCCATTAATGGTTTTTGAACAGTGCTTCGCTTAATATATTCTCCCCAGGTCAGATTATCCAATCCATCTTTAGCATCCATCGCTCTTTCAATAGCATAATTCGCAGCTGTTTCCACAACCCATTTGAAATTTTCTTCACCCACGCTGATTTTTTCAGCATCGGGTGCGGGATTGCAGAAATCAATGGCATAGGGTATACCATCTTTTACAGCAAGTTCAACGGTATTGAAATCATATCCCAGGTATTTATTGATGCGTAAAACGATCTGTTCCATCTGCCGGAGTCTTTCTTCGGAAGGTTTGAAATCAGCCACATAACGCAGGTGGTGCGGGTTGCGGGGTTCATATGACATGATCCGTACATATTTTCCACCGATACAATAGCACCGGTAATATTCTTAAAAACAATCTCTTCCTGAAGCAACATTACCAGCCTGCCTGTCTCACTGTGCTTCTGATAAAAATCTTCTGCATTCTGAATTCGGTATACATTCTTCCAACCTCCCCCGGCAAAGGGTTTCATATAAGCAGGGAAACCAACATACTTAAAAATCGATTCCCAGTCGAGGGGATATGCAAGGTTGGAAAACGATAAATCTGTCGTGTCTTCAGGCAGATCACGGGAAGGAAGAATAACTGTCTTTGGAACAGGCACACCGATTTTTGTAGCGAGTGCGTTGTTGAAAAATTTTTCATCAGCACTCCACCAGAATGGGTTATTGATAACTGCAGTACCACAAATAGCGGCATTTTTTAAAAAAGCCCGGTAAAAAGGCACATCCTGGGAAATGCGGTCTATGATTACAGCTATAACCGCTTGGGTGACCCTGAATGACTTTATCAATTAGTACTGATTCAGCATGAATTCCCCGCATATTCTTTCCATTTACGGCTTCTATGAATGCCATGGGGAAACTTCTTTCTTTGCCGTAAAGCACGCCGATTTTTTTCATGCAGTTTATTTATTTCAGGAAGTTAATTGATTAAGGACAGATAATGCGGAAACATTTCACGCCATATCGGCCAGTCATGCGTAGCATTTGGTCTCAGGTCCAGCCAATGGCGGATATTTTTTTGTTGCAGAATAACATCCATGCGTTCATTATCCGGTTTGCATATATCATATTCGCTTGTTCCAAGAACAATTCCCATTTTCCATAGATTCGGATTGTTATCGTTCGGGATATAGTCAACTGGATTATTGAAATAAATGGTATCGTCATAATAGCCATCTGTAAATTGTTTTATGTCGAAAGCACCGCTCATCGAAAAACAATAGCTGGCAAGGTTTGGATGCCTGAAAGCGCTATTTACAGCATGATATCCACCAAAACTGCATCCGGCAAATGCCATTCTTTCAAAACCTGTTTCGTGCTGAGCCCACGGAACAAGCTCCGTGGAAATCATACGATCATATTTTTCCTGGTTATAAGCTCTTGCGTTTGGTGGAATGGATTTATTATACCAGCTGTCTGCATCAATACTGTCGGGACAATAAATTTTTACCTTGCCATTTTCAACAAACCAATTCGCTGCATCTATCATTCCCTGATCCTTATTCTGGTAATATGCCCCCTTGGATGTTGGAAACAATATAACAGGCTGGCCGGCATGTCCGAATACAAGCATTTCGATATCACGATCCAGGGAAGGTGAATGCCATTTATAATATTCTTCCTTAATATTCATGCTAAAATGCGTTGGTGGGTAATCCAAATTTATTTTTAAAATGCTATAAAAACAAATGAACTCCGTATTCTTGCATATTTTTGAAAATATGTCATCCGTAGACCCTGAAATAAGATCACTTGAAACCCTTTCATTTCCATCAGAAATTCTGGGAAGAAACCTTCGCATTGATTTTTATTTTCCTCCCGATAGCGGGAAGGACCGATTGGACGTATTACTGGTAAATGATGGTCAGGATCTTGAGACCATGAGGTTTGAGTCCATTCTCAAGCAAATTATACCGGTTAAATTCTATCCGGCCCTTCCTTTGTATCGGTATTCATGCCGGCCCCCTTAGAAAATTCGAATATGGAACGGCCATAACTCCCGATTATAAGGGAAGAGGAAATCTTGCCAGACGTTATATGCATTTTATTACCGAAGAACTTGTGCCGTCCATGCATAATACTTTTTCCCGGAAAGCTGAATAGTCGTTGGGCATTTGCAGGATTTTCACTGGGTGGCCTGAGTGCACTTGATATATCCTGGAAAATGGGCAGCTTTTTAAAACAGCTGGGTGTATTTTCCGGGTCACTGTGGTGGCGCACTTTGGATAAAGATGATCCTGGAATACCAGGATGAACAACACAGGATCATGCACAATCAGATACAGGACGGGCAATACATTCCTGATATGAAATTCTTCTTTGAATGCGGTACTGCAGATGAAACGGAAGACCGCAATGGGAATGGGATCATCGATTCTATTGATGATACGAAAGACCTGATTGCCACACTTAATAAATAAAGGATACGATCCGCATTCAGATATATTTTATCATGAAATTTACGGTGGTAAACATGATACTGATACCTGGGCTCTTGCATTTCCTGTTTTCCTGCAATGGGGTTTTAAAGCGGAGCTAACGCCCCTTTTTTATATTTATTTTTGTATCCCTCGCTTTGCTGTTCCGTTACTGAATACATCGTTTTATTTACGACCCCTCCATCCGTAGCTGAAGCTAAGCCACCTCCTTCACTGCTTAAACTAAGTTGGTAAACGAAATTGGCAGATATGGTAAGTTTAGAATTGGGGATTGAAGTAAATCCTATCAGTTTAACTGTTGAAGTCCAAGGGTTCACATCTGAGACATTTGAAGATCCAAGAACCCTGACTAATTTGATGGGTGAAGAAGAACTTCCATAGCTGTAAACAGGAGATCCCGCAGCCGAAGATTTAATCGTGAAATATGCATACACATTCAGCGTATCATACATGGTTCCGACGACGTCCAATAAAATTGTATCACCAGCATTTACTGTATCTTTTGTATGATTCATGGAGGTAACAGTAAAATTGGTACTGACGGGCGGAGTATACACCGGTACAAATGTATTTTTGGTACAACTGAAAAATAATATAACCGATATGATCAGGAGGAGGATATAATTTTTTTTCATAAATATCTTTTCAATTTATTGATTAGTTAAACATGTACTTTATTCCAAACTGTAACTGCCAGCGTGAAACTATAGATGTGTTATTTGAATAGCTGTTTACAAGAGGAACAAAGTTGGTTGCATCGGCATAAGGGAAAGAGAATAAGGGTGTCTTGCCATCTGCCGCCATGCCTTCAAAAGTTAAAGGCGTGGAAGTGTTTTGAAGTTTAACCAACCCCCAGTTCTTGTTGAGGAAATTCCCAACATTGATTAAGTCCAATGTTAAGCGCAACGTATGTTTGTCGGTTCCGTTAAGAATTTTAGCGTTAAAATAAATATCCTGGGTGATGTTCAGATCCAGGTCCTTGTAAAATGGAAATACTACTGCATTTGCCTGCGCATATTGTCCCCGGTGAGAAGAGAGATAATGATCCTGGTTTATGAAACTATTCAATTGAGTCCAAATTTGGGCGGATGTCCTTGGATCTTTTGCTGTTCCGGTAGTAGTGCCGGACATGGTTGCACTACTGTAGGAACCAACATCAATCAGGTTTATTTCACCGGAGTTTCTTGGGATATAGATCAGGTCATTTCCGGAATTGCCATCTCCGTTCAGGTCATTCCCGTAAGTATATGAACCGACTCCTGCCGGAGCTGCCTGAAATATGGCCCCGACGGATGTAGCGAAATGCTCCGAATAGGCAACTCTGTAAGACGCATAAGCAATGACCCGATGCGGCTGATAATAATCCGCGTAAGACAGATTCGCTCCATTGGGATCGGCATTTCCAACCGGCCTTCCGCTCCACAAGGATGAAGCTGTACTACCCCCTGTGGCTATATTTTTAGCCTGACTGTAGGTATAAGCAACACTTACAAAAAAGTTGCGGTATGTTTTCTGGATTCGTGCAGTTAATGTGTATGCATATCCCGCAGAAGCATTTTTCATCAAAATAGCACTACTTAAATTAGGCGTATCTGCAGTTGCTCCGCCCACTGCCTGGCCATACCAGTATTTATTACTTGTGGAACTGCCCGTCAGATATCTCATTCTCGTATCTGCTCCCGACAAAGCATATCCATTGCTCTCATTAAGATTTAGATTGGAAAAATAAACTGCATTAATGTCTTTGGAATATGATGCTTCAATTGTAGCGATCCAGTCATTGCCGAATTTTTTATCTACTGCCAGACTCGATTTTATTACGGTGGGATATTTGAAATTGTGATCCGTAACTGCAGCGCCATAACTGGAAGCACTCTGGGTCTTAGCAGGCGGTGTAGTATTTACTGGTGGAGGCGGGTTCGCAATTGCGTTATCAGTAAAAGGAACATTGGTATAATTTCCTCCTGCTATGAGAACACCATTGTTTCCACCCTGGTTTGCCAGCCACACAAAGGGAGGCGGGCCAGAGAAAATTCCAAAACCACCTCTCACCTGGAGTGACCTGTTTCCCAAAGCATCCCAGTTAAAACCAACCCTGGGAGAAATTAAAATTGCATTCCCGGGAGCCTTTCCAATATTATAGGACGCTCCATCCTTAAATGTCAACTGATCGAAATATGGGTTATCGAGGAATAAGGATTTATAAATCGTCATGTCGTAGCGCAAGCCATAAGTCAGCGTAAAATTATTAGTCATGCGCCATTTATCCTGTACGAAGAATCCTATTTCTGTTGAGCCTGCAGAATAGAAAGGGAAAGCTCCACCTGGAATGTTGGACCATTGCTGATAATAATTGTCCACATTACTTATACCATTTGCTGCATTGTAAAATGCAGTGAGGGAAGGGAACTGGTAACTTCCTGCAAAACTGGGAACGAATGCATCTGTATATTTCCTGGAATAGTTTTGTGTCCCAAGTGTTATTTCATGCGCACCTTTATAAATCGAAACGATATCAGATAACTGATAGACATCCGTATTGATCAGGTTATTGTAAGTGTATGTTTCATATCCGAACGATGCATATATATTACTGCCACTCAAGATATCAACCATTGGCATGGTTGTACCTGGCACACCAGGTGCACGCGGATCCCTCTCTTTTGTATACCCTGCCTGAAATTTATTTGAAACAGTTGGACTGAACCTTGTATTTAATTCGACAAGATAAATATCAAAATTGTTGTTGATTACATACTTGCTGCCGCTGTACGGCAGACCAAAAGTGTAGTTCTGGGAAGCAGGTCCTCTTACAAATCCGGCACCTGCCCTGCTTGTACTTTGCGGCTGTTCAGAGTTAGATCTCAGATAATTGTATTTTAAAGTCAGTGTATTCTTGCTATCTATATTCCAGTCAATCCTGGCAGTAATTTTCTGGCTGGCCGACGAAAAAGAATATCCCTGAAATGCGCCAGGATCATAATTAAACTTCGTTTTAAGGTAATTTGCCAGCGCAGTCAGTGTATCATAATTTGCCTGGGAAACAACACCAGCACTTGGTGCGAGATTTTGAGGTCCTCCACTGGCAACAACTGTATATGCGGGAGCTGTCTGTTTTACTGCTTCATAATTTATAAAGAAAAATATTTTGTCTTTTAAAATTGGGCCACCAATTGAAAAGCCCCTCGTATAAAAGCTAAAAGGAGATTTTGGAACTGCGACATCTTCCACATGGTATCCCTGTGTATTTGGTCCTTTTAGAAATGTGTATATAGAACCTTTGAATTGGTTGGTGCCACTTTTGGTAATTGCATTCAGACCTGCTCCCGTAAATCCACCCTGACGCACATCATAAGGAGAAACGTTTACCTGAACCTGATCTATGGCTTCCAGACTGATTGGTTGCGCGCCTGTTTGGCCGCCTAAAGTACTGGAGAGTCCGAACCCGTTATTAAAATTTGCTCCGTCAACGGTAATGTTATTGTATTGGGCGCTCCGTCCTCCAAAGCTTGTACCGAATGATGTAACGTTGGCAGTAGGTTCAAGTTTTGTAAAATCAGAAATTGAACGATTCACAGTTGGAAGCTGTTGAATTTCTGCATTGGTTATAATTTCCTGGCTACCGGTATGACTGTTATTGAAAATTTTGTTTTGCTTGGTAGCAGTTACCACAACCTCAGTCAACTGATTTGATTCCGGAATTAAATTAAAATCAGAAGTAAAATCCTGTCCGAGAACAAGGTTTACATTTTCCTGCTTGTCAGGTTTGAATCCAACATAACTAACTGAAATAATATAAGGACCGCCGATTCGAAGACCGGGCAGATTAAATCTTCCGTCTTTACGTGTAGTTGTTGAATACTTTGTGCCTGTTGGTGTGTGCAGAGCCACCACCGTCGCGCCGGCTAAACCAGTTTTCCCATCTGTAACAGTTCCTAAAATCTGGGAAGTAGTTTCCTGTGCCAATAGTGCATAAGTACTGCAAATGAAAATTACAGTAAACAAAAGTCGCTTTCTCATAATGCGATTGGTTTTGGTTGTAAAATAAAATCACCTGAAAAGACAATGAACAGATAACAGATTAAATAAATATTAACAAAGCAAAAGCAGCTGATAGAAGGAACGGCCTGGGAAGCAATCGGAAGAAAAATATTTAATAAAGAAAAGAAAAAAATCAAACGTTAAATTTTTTATTGGAATATTTTTATTAACATTCATATCTGATTTCTTCAGATTCATTTTTTTAAAGCTAATGTTCGTTGTAAATCAATGAATTAAGCGGCCTATGTAAAGGCAATGATAAATTGTAACTTTGTCAATAAATTAAATTTCATGTTAGACAGAATTGAAGATGCGATAGAAGCCATACGTCAGGGTCGTCTGGTGATTGTGGTAGATGATGAAGACCGAGAAAATGAGGGGATTTTATTACTGCTGCACGGAATGCAACACCGGAAGTAATCAACTTCATGAGTAAATATGGAAGGGGACTTATTTGTGCACCACTGATTGAGGAACGTTGCGATGAACTGGGTCTGGAACTCATGGTGAATAATAATACGGCATTGCATGAAACTGCTTTTACTGTTTCAGTAGACCTGCTGGGCCATGGTTGTACAACCGGTATTTCAGCCCATGACCGGGCCCTGACCATACAGGCATTGATAAATCCTGCAACAAAACCAGGAGATCTGGGCAGACCCGGACATATTTTCCCTTTGCGTGCAAAAAAAGGCGGTGTGCTTAGAAGGGCAGGACATACGGAAGCAACCATCGATCTCGCCCGGCTGGCAGGTTTCGAAGCTGCAGGAATTTTCGTGGAAATCATGAATGAGGATGGGAGTATGGCCAGGCTGCCGGAACTTAAAGAAATTGCAAAACGGTTTGATTTTAAACTGATTTCAATCCGTGACCTGATCGAATACCGCTTAAAAACGGATTCTCTGATAGAAGAGATTGTTCGTGTGGATATGCCCACCAGGTTCGGTCATTTCAAACTCATTGCTTTCAGAGAGAAAAATACTTCCAATGAGCACCTGGCATTGTACAAGGGGGAATGGAAAGAAAATGAAGCTGTTTTGGTAAGAGTTCACTCTTCCTGTTTTACAGGGGATATTCTCGGATCACTTCGATGTGATTGTGGAGAGCAGCTGCATAAAGCCATGCAAATGGTAGAAGCTAATAAAAAAGGGATTATTCTTTATATGAATCAGGAAGGTGGGGCATCGGCCTTTTGAATAAACTGAAAGCTTATAAGCTGCAGGAGGAAGGAATGGATACCGTGGAAGCAAATTTACATTTGGGTTTCCCAATGGATAAAAGGGATTATGGAGTAGGAGCCCAGATCCTGCGCTATCTGGGTGTAAGCAGACTCAAATTAATAAGTAATAATCCGAAGAAACGTTCAGGGCTGGCAGGTTATGGACTGGAAATCGTTGAAACCATTCCTATTCAGATTCCTTCCAATCCTCATAACGAACGTTATCTGAATACCAAAAGGGATAAACTGGGACATGAGCTGCAGGAATGAGGAAAGTATGGGAGTATGGGAGTATGGGAGTATGGGAGTGTGGAACTTTAGCACTCAAATAAGTTGATCTCATTAAAATTTTTAAAATAAGAGTTATTAGTTTCGGACCTCTCAATGAGTTCTTCACTCCCATACTCCCATACCCATACTTTCAGTTTTTCGCCTCTGTATTGTCCGTTGTTTTCTTCTTCTTCTTTTTCAACAGCTCATCAAGGTTGTCGAAATCCCGACGGTAAGAAATGCTTGTTCCGGAGCTGTTCATCGTATGGTTTCCGAGTGAGAGGTAATTATATGAGTCCCTGTAAAAAAATGTAAGTACAACACGCCCGTTTTCAGTTAGCTTCCATTCAGCCGTAACCGTAGGGAGAAACTGAACTGCAGCATAAGTGGCCTGCTGAGTGGTAAGTCCAAAATCAAGAGCACTACCTACAGTGAAAGTCAGACGTTCATTGAGGAAACTTTTAATAACGGAAAGATTGAGATTCGTACGGTCGTATGTAGATGCTATTCGGTTTGTTCATTCGTTTCAAGCGCCGTTCCATTATAAAAAGCAGTATTGAAATTTACCCTGATACTTTTGTCTTTAAATACCCTTTGAAAATAACTGGAGAATTGAGTACTTAATGCACTCGAAATATAACTGGAAATACTGGAAACGAATATTCCGGCGGCAGCATCATTTGCTGAAAAGGCCGCTGAACTTGTACTCGTCGGACCAAAGCTGTTAAAAACCAATAGAAATGCAACCGTTTATTCAGTTCCCCCGGATCACTGTTAATCCTGTCCAATGTCCATTGTGCATTTATATCATTGCGCAATTCGCTTTTAGGCGGAAGCTGTAATTCAAAACTAATGGAAGGATGCATGAGTTTATCCTTAAGTGATGCAACCACCCATATGGGTCCGATATAATTTTTTGTGTTCCCGTCAGTGCAGTGGATCCTTTAGTTTCTTCTTTTAAATCATTAAACTGTATATTTTCTGCTTCGTATACGGCCTGAATATTTATATCAGCATCATAAGGATCACCGGACCAACGGATAAAATTTTCCGTTCCCTGCATGAATTCAAATGGCTTCTTGATGAAAGACTGGAAAGAAAAATTATAATTTCCATGATCTATCACATATAAACCCCGAATGCTCATATCCTCATTGGTACCAACCCGCATCTGGAGATTGCCATGGCCGGTTGCCTTGATGATATCTTTGGTCAGAGGGTCAATAATAAGATAAACATTTGCATAGTTATTTGCTGTAACATCCAGATTCACCGTGAAATTATTTGTTGATGAAACCAGTTTCTGATTTTTCATTTCCTTCCCGTATACTTTCCAGACTATAAAATCTGCATCGGCGCTCTCGCGGCTGGTATTCGTCGGGAGGTATATATTTGAACTGTCTGTAGGTTCCCCCTTAATATACATCTGGAGATCTTCCTGCGGGCCGAAAGATTCCGGTTTGCTTTTCCGATCATCGTTCCAAAAAACTGGTTATTGTCGGTTATTCGGGTATTGAGCAGTAAAAGTTTATTTGTTCTATACCGAAATCGTAAACTAAGATCTCGGAAGGAATGGTGATATAATTTTCCTCTGGTTACTTCTGCAGTGTTACCAAGGGAATCCAGGATCTGAAATGATCCGAAATCTATCTGGTCTGCACGTAAATGAACCATGGCTGAAGGAATATGGTAGGTACAACGGGTATAAATTACATGCAGCCTGGCATCGGTCAGTTTAATATCGCCAATATAATTCAAACTGTCGCCGGGCCCGACAATCTGTAATGAACCAGTGGCATATCCTGTTACATTACTGAAAATGGCGCCGATATATTTTTCCAGCAGGTCGATTTTAGTATTCACCATATTCGGGATAGTGATGTTGATAGGTTGCCTGGCACTATCGCTGGTGTTGAAAATTCCTTTCAGATCGAAATGGTAATCTTTATTATCTGAATTCACCGTTCCATTCACGATACCGGTTTGTTTGCTATAGTCTGCTGTCAGACTTATTTTCCCCACGGAGTCGTTGGAAACCCGAAAATATTCAGCCGTTCCATTAAACCGTGCATATGTATGATTAAATGGATCCGTTATATCAACATTACCTGTCAGCACCCCCTCTACTCTTTCATCTTTGATAAAGAAGGGAGCAAAATCACCAATATTTATCCTATGCAATTCCAGATGCATATCATTCCAGTTTCCCTCACCTGAAGGAGTTGTACTTATCAGAAACTGTTGCTCCCCGCTGTATATCCTGACCGATTCTGCTGCCACAATATTTTTACTGAAAAGTAATTCCCCGTTTTTGTCTATTGTCCAGGTTTTACTGTTGATATCGAATGTGGAAGGATTAAATTTTATTTTTACTCCGTCAGTCAGGGTCTCAACACGGGCAGAAACGTTGGCGGCATTTAATGTCTGATTCGCACTGGTACTAATTTTTACGTCGGAAATATCATTGAATGAACGCAGCTGAATATGAGTTAAAGGGAAATGAAGACTGTCATTTACGTAAACTTCTCCGATATTGGTTTCAAGTGAAAGGCTGTCATAGTTCCCGTTTCCTTTCAGTTCAACTTTATAAAAAGAAATATTTTTATAGTTGAATTGTGGTACATCAGCGTTTACATTGAGCAGGTTTTGATCACTGTTGATACGTCCGTTGATATTGGTATTATTGAAACCCCGCATGTTTTTTGTAAAGAGGTCCAGATATGGATCTACCTGGCGTGTTGTAATTACGAAGCTGAATTTTTCTTTGCTCAGATTTACCGTGTTTGGCTTGATATAACTGGGATAATACCTGTGGAGAAATTCCTGAAAGGACGCCGGCAGTTTTTTAATGGAAAATTCACCCACGATGGCTCCTTCAAATTCATTACTCATAACAGTAATCGTTTTGCTGCTGTCGATGATATTGGATTCAACCACCAGCGAATCAAACGACATACGGGATCCTCTTTTATAAATAGATGCGTCAAAAATTCTTGCCTTACCTAAAAAGTGGTCAATATCATTTCCTGTAAAATTAAATCGCAGTTTGCCATTGAAATTAATACTGTCCTTAGTAAAATGAAGCGGGAGAAGATTTGCATTGTCTACTGTCAGCATTAAAGTCGAATTTGGGAATAGCCTGACTGTAATCTATGAGGCCGACCAGGGTGGCGTGCAGGTTGGAATCATTGGAAATTATTTCCCCGTTAAATCTTTTTTTTGTGACCTGGCCATTTACAAAAATATCCTCGTAGGTATATCCCTGATAACTGAATTCCCTGATGTTTCCATCGAGACTCGCATTAATCGTATTCAATGCAAGTCCCCTGCCCTGAATTTTTCCATTAAATGAAATCTTTCCCAGGCTGCTGTCTTCTAAAAACCTGCCTAGCTGAAAATCGTTGGTAAGTATATTACCCGAATAAACCGCCGGCCGGTCCAAAGGCAATTGCATGCTTACATTAGTGACCAGGGTTCCGAGATTTGTCTCAATGGTACCTGATGTAACAAAATGTTGTACTGTTCCCTGAAAATTACCAACGAAACGGAGATTTTCAATTCTGTCTATTCTTGGGTTTTCGATTTTTTTGAGTGAAGGAATGAAAGTGATGATATCGCGGTAAGTACTGCGAAAATTATTCGATTTGAAATCAATGAAAGTTTTATTTATATCGGGTAATCCTGTTAAATGAATATCCCCGTTTAATTCGGTATGCAAGCCGGCATTTATCCTGATATTTTTCCCTGCAATATCAGATATCGAACCTTTTATTTTACCGGTTATCAGAATATTTTTCTTCCAGGTTTTAAGGTCGGAGGAAAAAAATGCAATATCGTCGCTGTCGATGGTAGCATTTGAAAAATCAGCTTCCATTTTCACCTTAGTTGTGAAATCTGAAAGATCATCAAAACTTTTAAAGTGCATTGCAAAGTAATTCCGGAGATGGCTTTTACCGGTATTCAGATCAAAGTTGGAAAATTCCATCCCTTCCGGATAAAATTTAATGGATGCGGATAGTTGTTGAACATTCAATCCGGATTTTTCTCTTGTCGATAAACGCATTTTTGCCCTGATGCTATCTTTTGCAATTGAAACATCTTTGAAATCACCCTGAATGTTTGAAAAATGCATATGATAGCTGTCAAAAACTGTAGAAATATTTTTATCCAGTATTTTGTCATCGCTGAAAGAACCATTCTCAATGATCACATGCCTGGCGACAATATTCCAGTCCGCTGGATTCCATCGCAGGTGAAGCGGGTCGTTTACAATTACAGAACTGTCATTAACAGGATGCGGGCGTTTGCCATTATATCCACGTATTGAAAAATCAGGTTCGGTGATTTTTAATAAATGAATCAATGCTTTTTTACTATTTAAATCCAGTTGCTCTGCGTCCATCGTCAATGTGCCAAGATTGAGTTCCATATCCTCACCCCGCCATGCGTCCTGTTTTATCAAATGAAGTTTGGAGATATCGATATCACGAATTTGCAGTTGAATGGTTTTTTTATCTGATGAAGGCCCTGAACCAAAATAGTCTGCAAGAAATTGATAATTCCAAACGGAATCACTTCGATATAAATGCAGGTAGGTATCTGTAAGTCCAATGTATTTTAACTCAATTTTATCCTTCAAGAAGAACCAATCGGTGATATTAACCCGAACCTGACCCGAAGATAAAAGGGTGTCTCCTTTCTGGTCTTTCACCAATACGCCATTCAGCTTCATTTTATTGAATAGCGAAAAGTCTATATCCTTTATTGAAACTTCTGCATGGAGGTTTCTTGAAAGCGTACTTGTAACCCTTGTCAGAAGCCAGTTTTGGACCGGATGAGTATGGATGATTGCCCATAGGAAAACCAGGAGAAGGAGGAGGGTGAGCAACGTCCTGCGTACTATTTTACCGGCATTTTTCAGATACGAAGATTAGATTGGCTAAAGTACAAAAAGCATGCTGAATCATCAAGCTTACGCCTTACGCCTAATAGCCTTCGGCATCATCATCACCACGCCAGTCTGCAACGCCTTCGATTTCTCCGGTTGGGAAAATCCGGATCACCTCAGTTCGGCCAATGGCTCCCCTGCTCTTGATATGATATCCCATTTTCTGTAATTGAATGGAAACATCTTCAGGAAAGTCCTTTTCAACGTACAGTGTATCCGGCAGCCATTGGTGATGAAATTTAGGTTTATTGACTGCATCCGATGCGGACATGCCAAATTCAATGATATCTGTAAGGGTTTGAAAAACAGAAGTGGTAATAGTTGTACCACCCGGTGTTCCGAGAACCAGGAAAGGTTTGCCTTTGAATAATGCAATAGTCGGAGTCATTGAACTCAACATTCTTTTTCCCGGGGCGATGGCATTGGCTTCGCCACCAACGGCACCGTACATATTGGGTACACCTGGTTTGACACTGAAATCATCCATTTCATTGTTAAGAAAAAATCCGGCACCTCCAACAACGGTGCGGCATCCGTAACCGCCATTCAGGGTAGTGGTTATGGAAACACAGTTTCCATATTTATCGTACGTATCGAAATGTGTCGTCTCGTCACTTTCCGGTATTATTCCTGCACCTGTGAATTCACTATTTCCTGCAGAATCCATATTGAATTTTTTCATTCTCTCCCTGGCATATGGATAACTGATAAGTGTTTTTACCGGAACCTTAAAATAATCCACATCTCCCAGATATTTTGCACGATCGGCGTAAGCCAGCCTTTCCACTTCAGCCATTAAATGAACGGATGGAACTGTTTCAAAACCCCATTCTTTCAAATTTCTGTCTTCTACCATCCGCATCATCTGTGGCAAAAGAACACCACCGCTGGATGGAAGCGGCATGGTAATCAGGGTGTAATCGTTTTTATATGTAAACACAACAGGCTCCCTGTTAATGGCAGTATAGTCCTTCAGGTCTTTATAACTGATCAGCCCTTTGCCCCTTTTCATTTCTTCTAAAATCAATCGAGCAGTTTCACCTTCATAAAAACCTTTGGCCCCATTGTCGCGGATACGTTTAAGGGTCTCCGCGAGATCTTTCTGTATCAAAATATCTCCGGCTTTCCATCGGGTATCTTTTACGAAGACTGGCGTGACGGTATTATACTTTTTAAAATCTTCCTGGGTTTCATTCAGTTCATTCGCTTCAGAAATGGTTATGGGAAATCCTTTTTCGGCCAGATCAATAGCCGGCTGAATTAATTTGGCAAAAGGCAGCTTCGCATATTTGTAATATGCAAATATGCCGGCAACAGTTCCGGGAACTCCTGCCGCGAGGTGCCCATCCTCACTTCTGCCTGGAATCACATTTTCCTTTTCATCCAGATACATATTCCTGCTTGCGGCCGCAGGAGCTTTTTCCCTGAAATCAATGGTAACATTTTTACCGTCTGATAAGCGGGCTACCATAAAGCCGCCTCCTCCAAGATTACCCGCCGCCGGGTATACCACTGCCAGTGCCAGTTGTGTTGCAATAGCAGCGTCCATTGCATTGCCTCCTTCTTTCAGGATTTGAACGCCCGCCCGGCTTGCCAGTGGATGAGCAGAAACCACGGCCCCATTCCTGCATGTTACATGCTTTACAGAGTGATAATATATTTTGGGATCCTGTTGAGCACTTACAGATAAAAAACAAATAATGATTATTAAGGATAGTACATGTTTTACTTTCAAATTTGTAATCATTAGAAAAATATTATGCAAAAGTAATGAAGTGTTCTGTTTGAATTACCGCCAAAATAATAACGCGAGGTGTTTCATCAGGGATTCATTAATTTGGCGAATACTAAAGATGCTTATTCCTGATGAAAATTTTCTTAATCAACATATTCGTATTCCTTCTGGTTTCAGAATATGTGCCCGCTCAAATGCCCGAAACGATCAACTCTTCTGAGATACTGCTCCGGATGAAAAAGTTAGAAGTGCTGGGATCCGTTTTATATATTGCGGCCCACCCGGATGATGAAAACACCAGGCTGCTGGCCTGGCTTTCCCAGGAAAAATTATACCGGACAGGCTATCTCTCGCTCACAAGAGGGGATGGCGGACAAAATCTCATCGGGGATGAACAGGGCATTGAACTTGGACTGATCAGGACACAGGAACTGTTGGCAGCAAGACGTTTGGATGGAGCCGAACAGTTTTTTTCAAGGGCCTACGATTTTGGGTTCTCTAAAACCACGGCAGAATCTCTCCGGCTATGGGATGAACAAAAAATATTAAGTGATGTGGTATGGATCATAAGAAAGTTCCAGCCGGATATCATTATCACAAGATTTCCTGAAGATAAACGGGCAGGTCACGGACAACATTCCGCCTCTTCTGTTCTCGCACGTCTGGCATTCAGCGCTGCGGCAGATCCAAAACAATTTCCTGAACAGTTTAATTATGGAGTGCATCCGTGGCAGGCCAAACGTTTGTTCTGGAACAATTATAATTTTGGCTCAGTCAATACGACCAGGGACGACCAGCTGAAAATAGAAGTAGGCGGGTTTAACCCGCTACTCGGGAAAAGTTATGGTGAGATAGCAGCAGACAGCCGCAGTCAGCACCGTTCCCAGGGTTTTGGCATTGCACACTCAAGAGGAAATAGTTTGGAATATTTTTCTCTGACAGAAGGAGAAAAGGCTGATTCTTCGCTCATGCAGAATATAAATTGTACCTGGAGCCGGATTCCCAATGGAGCATCTATTATTAAGCAGATTGATAAACTGATAGAAAACTATAATCCCTCAGCACCATACCAGTCATTACAAACTCTGGTGGTTATTTATAAAAACATAAAAGGATTGCCAGCAGGTTACTGGCGCGAAGAAAAACTAAAAGAAATAATTTTACTCATCCAGGCTTGCAGCGGATTATATATGGAAGCAACCGTGCCACGGGCTTATGCGATACAGAACCAGAATATTCCTGTTACACTGCGGGTAATTAACCGTTCTCCCGTATCAATAATGGTGAATTCAGTGAGTATGAATCAACAGGATACAAATTGGAACCAGCCATTGCAGTATGGGGTGAATTATTCCATTGTTCGCGGGATTTCATTAAAAGATTTACCCATTTCACAACCATACTGGCTGGTCGAACCTATGTCACCCGGATCATATAACGTACATGACCAGACGCTGATCGGTGACCCTGAGAATATACCTTCATTAGAAGCCGTTTTCAGTATAACACTTTACAACGAATCATTTTTAATCAGGCAGAGAGTGAATTACAAATATACAGACGCAGTAAAAGGCGAATCATATCAGCCTTTGACGATCGTGCCGGCCTTAATGGCTTACTGCGATCCGTCCCTGCTTGTTTTTACCAAAGGAAAAGAACAGGCTTTATCAGTCGTAATCCAGGAAAAAGCGATGAAATATCCTGATGAAGAAAAATCTTCCATTCATACGACCGGTATTACAACAGAAAACAAAACCGAAAATGCATCTCCGGCTATATCCATCACTCCTTTGAAAGGTATTGAGACCAGAAAATTATCGGTTAATATAAAATGGCAAAACTTCTGGTTGAAATCTTATGAGCAGAAAGATTTGGATCAGGAGACCTGGGTCACCAATTTACATCAGGGTGTTTCAGATACGGTTCTTCAATGCCGCACTATTTCTTACGAACATATTCCCAGAATTGATTATTTCAAACCAGCCAGCACAACCATTGTTTCAGTCGACCTGAAGATCGCAGGTACCAGGATTGGATACATTGAGGGAGCGGGTGATAAGGTTCCGGATGCTTTAACGGCTATGGGATATACAGTTGTCAAATTAGATGAAAATTCTGTGACGGAAGAAGGATTAAAAAACCTGGATGCAGTTATCGCGGGAGTGCGGGCTTACGATGTGCACGACTGGTTATCCGGAAAATATCCGGTGCTGATGAACTATATAAAAAACGGTGGAAACCTGATTGTTCAATATAATCGGAACCAGGGAACGGATGCTACGGGCATCGGGCCATTTCCTTTTGGAATTTCCAATGCCAGGGTCACGGAAGAAAACGCTTCAGTTCATTTTCTGAATCCTTCACATCCTGTTCTTCATTATCCTAATGAGATCAGTGATAAAGATTTTGACGGATGGATCCAGGAAAGAGGAATATATTTCGCGCAACATTTTGACCCGGGCTACCAGGCCATTTTTTCTATGCATGATACAGGAGAACCTGATCAGAATGGCAGTCTTATTACTGCCACTTATGGGAAAGGAAATTTTACCTATACGGGCCTTGTCTTTTTCAGAGAGCTTCCTGCAGGTGTTCCGGGAGCCTATCGCCTGCTTGCTAATATCATTGCACTCAATTCAACCAAAAGATAAATAAAGCATGCTTAATAGAAGGGAAATCGCGTTTATTGTAGCTATCGTGACAGGCATTACTGTTGGTCGCCTTATTAAGAAAGTAACTCTTGGCATGCTCATCGGTTTAATGCTTGGATTGATTGCAGCTATGCTGATGGCAAATCGCAGAAGCGATTCAAAATAACGATATGAAAGAATTGCCGGATGAAAAGCCTCCATTTTTTAAATCCTGGAATTCCTGGTACGTGATGGTTATTGGATTCCTTGTTCTGCTGATCATTTTATTCTACCTATTTACCAAACATTTTTCATGAGCCTTACCGACTGGATCGTTCTTATCGTGACGCTGGCCGGTATTATCCTGTATGGATTATATAGGAGCAGGGCTGAGAAAAATCTTGAAAGTTATTTCCTGCTTAACAGGACTTCTTCCTGGTATCTGATTCTTCTGGGGATCATGGGAACGCAGGCAAGTGCAGTAACATTTCTTTCTGCACCTGGTCAGTCTTATACCGATGGAATGCGTTTTGTTCAATATTATTTTGGTTTGCCACTGGCGATGGTGGTGCTCTGTATTACATTCGTTCCGGTGTTTCATAAGCTGAAACTTTTTACCGCCTATGAATTCCTCGAAAAAAGATTTGATGGCAGAACAAGAACATTTACATCTCTTTTGTTTTTATTACAACGCGGACTTTCTACCGGAATAAGTATTTCAGCCCCATCCATCATCTTATCTTCTTTACTGGGCTGGAATATTCTATGGACCAATATCCTGATGGGCGGACTATTGATCATCTATACATTTACCGGCGGTGCTAAAGCAGTTGCCTATACGCAGCAGATTCAATTTATCATCATTATTGCCGGCATGTTTATCGTAGGTTACATGGTTGTTCACCTGCTTCCGGGAAATATGGGACTGTCAGATGCTCTGCATATAGGAGGAAAGGCCGGGAAATTAAATGTGATAACTTCCGGGAGGGATGAACATGGATTTCAATGGAATGATCGCTACAATATCTGGAGTGGAATCATCGGTGGATTTTTTTTACAATTGTCCTATTTCGGTACAGATCAGTCACAGGTGGGCCGCTATCTGACTGCGCGATCCACGCGCGAAAGCAAACTGAGTTTATTACTCAACGGTCTTATTAAAGTCCCCATGCAGTTTGGTATACTGCTTCTTGGCGTGCTCGTTTTTTCTTATTACCAGTTTGCGAAAGAACCATTATTTTTCAATCAGACACAATTGGACCTGCTGTCAAAAACCAAATATGCTGATTCGCTGAAAATAGTTACAAAGGAATATGAAACACTGCAAAAACAAAAAATAGCGCAGATGGATCCGTCTCTTGAAACCGAGGTGGAGAACAGGATGCATCAGGGACTTACCATGCAATACGCCCAGAAAAAGCAGACAGAATTGCGTACCACTATTCAGCGTTGGTTAAGGGACAAAGACGTGAAGGGCGATGCCAATGACACGAACTATATTTTTCTTCGTTTTGTTGTTGATCATCTCCCGAGGGGCCTTGTAGGTTTGTTGATCGCTGTTATTTTTTTATCTGCCTGGGGTTCCGTGGCAGCATCCCTGAATGCACTCTCTTCATCTACCATCAACGATCTGCATATGAGGTGTGTGAAGATTCCATTAAGCAGGGAAAGAGAATATCAATATTCACGTTTATATACACTTTTGTGGGGAATCTTTTGTGTAGTGATCGCTCAGCTCGCATACAATATCGGGAACAGTTTAATTGAAGCTGTCAATGTGCTTGGATCATTGTTTTACGGAGATATTCTCGGTATCTTCCTCGTGGCTTTTTATTTTAAGAAGATCAGTGCCACTCCGGTTTTTATCAGCGCGGTCATTGTGGAAATTTTTGTAATCAGCATTCATATCCTAAATCAAAATGATATCGTACATATCAGTTTCCTCTGGCTGAATGCGATCGGAGCTTTAGGAGTTATTTTAGTAAGTTTATGTTTACAAAGGCTGATGCCAAAAACTTAAGATAAGGCTTCAGATCTGATATTATTGTAGCCTTTTTTACTCACTTCGATAAGTCGTAGCACTTTTTCCCGGACATCATCGCGCAAACCGGCTACTTCCTGTTCAAATACCTGATGTAATTCATCCAGTTCCTCATTGGTAGTTCCTCTTAAACGCCTGATTTTATCTTTGATAGTGTCCACTGAGTCACTAAATTTTTTCCTGGTTTCAACGCCCTTGGCAGGGGCTATCAGTATGCCAATTACGATACCTGAAAGTGTTGCTGTGAAAAGTCTCTGTAAGCTCATATATGAAAAATTTAAGTTGACAAATTATCTATTATAAAATTCAACAACCTTGCCAGAATATGGATTCCACACTTGCATACTTTTTTTATATTGAGTATCTTTGCGCCTCTTTTAATTTGTTAAATCTGAATGATTCGAACTATGAGTACTTATTTAATCACAGGGGGAGCCGGTTTCCTCGGAATCAATATGACACGCTATTTACTGGACCGGGGTCATAAAGTTGTTTCCCTCGACATTGCTGACTTTGATTACCCCGAAATAGACCGGATCACAGAAATTAAGGGAGATATCAGGGATCGTGCTATGGTTGACCGTTCCATGCAGGGAGTTGATTTTGTGATTCATACGGCTGCGGCGTTGCCGCTTTATAAAAAAGAAGACATTTATTCTACCGATCTGGATGGTACCCGCAATGTTTTACAATCGGCATTCGACAATCACATTCAGCGTGTTGTACATATTTCATCAACGGCAGTTTATGGAGTACCGGATCATCATCCGCTTGTGGAAGACGACAAACTCTATGGTGTTGGTGATTATGGTATTTGTAAAGTAAAGGCAGAAGAAATCTGCATGGAATTCCGGAAAAAAGGACTCTGTGTTCCAATATTCCGACCCAAATCATTTATAGGTCCTGAACGTCTGGGCGTGTTCGGTGTGTTTTATGACTGGGCGAAAGATGGGAAGGGCTTTCCGGTACTTGGGAGTGGAAATAATAAATACCAGTTGATGGATGTGGAAGATTTCTGTGCTGCAATTTATCTTTCTACTATGATAGACGCAGCCAAAGCCAATGATACTTTTAATGTTGGTGCCAAATCATTTACGACCATCAAGGAAGACTACCAGGTAGTTTTAGACAGGGCAGGATTCGGAAAGAAAATAACAGGTGTTCCGGCAGGAGCTGCCATATGGATATTGCGAATTCTTAACAAACTGAATATATCACCTTTATATCCCTGGGTTTACGAAACCGCATCAAAAGATTCTTTTGTCTCCATTGAAAAAGCAGAAAGAGTACTGGGTTATGCACCTAAATTTTCAAATAAGGATGCATTGTTGCGTAATTATGAATGGTATATTGCCAACATGGATAAATTCCAGAAAACCAGTACCGGTATATCTCACAGAGTACCCTGGAAACAGGGCGCATTGGGGATTGTGAAGAAATTCTTTTAATTGTTAATTGTCAATTGTTAATTGTAAACGAAGTTGAATTCACAATTACACCTCATTATTCTGCGACCCCTCAGCGTTAACAATTAACAATTAACAATTATTGAAACGCCGGATGATACTTCTGCAGTGTCTCTCTCAAATAAGCACGATCCAGGTGTGTATATATTTCCGTTGTTGTAATACTTTCATGTCCCAGCATTTCCTGAACGGCACGGAGATCGGCGCCGCCTTCTACCAGATGTGTGGCAAAAGAGTGCCGGAAAGTATGGGGTGAAACGGTTTTTTTTATTCCCGCTTCCCGCACAAGTGCTTTCAGTAAAATAAAAATCATTTGTCTTGATAAACGGGCACCCCGCCGGTTGAGAAAAAGAATATCTTCATTGCCCTTTTTTATTTCCGAATGTGTCCGCACCCGGTGACGGTAAATGCCTATGAATTTTAAAGCAGTATTACCAATGGGAATCAGCCTTTCCTTATCACCTTTTCCAATGACTTTAATAAAACCCAGTTCCGGATAAAGAGACGACAAACGCAGGTTCACTAATTCTGATACCCGCAAACCGCAGCTGTACATGGTTTCCAGGATAGCACGGTTTCTTTCTCCTTCAGGTTTACTGAGATCAATTGCCTCTACGATCCGGTTGATTTCCTCCACACTCAGAAAGTCAGGTAAAGATCTGCGCAGCTTGGGCGTTTCAAGAAGCAGGGTAGGATCCTGCTTAACAAGATTTTCCTGAATACAATATTTGAAGAATGAACGGATACCTGAAACGATGCGTGACTGGGAGCTTGCAGTCATACCAAGGACGCTGATCCATTTTAGAAATTCCTGCAGTTCCTTTAAACGGATATTTTCAATTGAAAAACCCGTTTCCTGCAATTCAAGATATTGTGTTAATTTTTCGATGTCCCTCAGATAGGCTTCAACTGAATGATCTGAAAGTGATTTTTCCAGTTGCAGCCAGGCTTTAAAACCTTTTTTTTCTGCAGCCCACATGATTTTTATTTTAACTCCCACTTTCCGTCCGAAATTCCTTCTTCCATGAATTCCACAAGGCGGTAAGTGGCAGGACAAAATTCCACATTTTGCTTGTACACATGTAAGTAGTCCTTGATTTTTTTTGTACCGTGATGGGGGAAACCGGCACAGTCTCCCGGCCGCACTTCATAAATGCCGCAAAGATTGGTTTTTGTGTCAAGGAACTGGCAAGGTTGACTTTTATTCAACCAGTCACCAGCACGGTCCTTATATAACCACTTTTCCTTAAAAGCCCTGGCCGTCATGCCCATGTATTTCGCAATGCGTAGAATATCTCTCTGAGTATAAGTAGGGGACATGGTTTTGCAACAATTGGCGCAGTCCATACAATCCGTTTTTGCCCATGAAAGTTCATTGGCCTCCAATGTAACGAGGTGCAGATTTTTAGCGTCTTTTTTTTCTACACGCGTAAGAAAGCTTCTCAGGCGTTTTTTATTCCTGGAAACAAGATTTCTGAACGTCTTTATATTGACAGTGGTATTGATCATGGAAAGAAGGGGATTGAATCCAATAGCTGGACGCGTAAATATATTAATCCTGAAAGTGAATACCTATTTTTTTCATGAGGGTCGTAGCATTCAGGCTTTCACAGATTCCTTTTTTGATTTTATAGTCAAAATAGAGCTCGTCACTGATGATCTTACCTTCAAAATGATAATTGGTCACAGAAGGGTCAGCCGCTGATTCCGAATTGGCGAGATCAGTATCATGTGTCGCCATTACTGCAACTGCTTTACACTGAAGTAACTGTCGTATCAATGCCTGAGAGCCCTTATGGCGGTCGTTTGAATTGGTTCCACGTAATACTTCATCCAGCAGAATGAAAACAGGTTCCTCCCGGTTCACTGCTTCGATGATATATTGCAATTTCTTTAATTCGGCATAGAAAGTGGATGTGTTTTCTGATAAATTATCAGATACCCGCATACTGCTTATAAGGTTCATTGTGCTCAGTCTCATGTTCAATGAGCAGACAGGTGCTCCCATCAGTGCCAATACTATATTCGTGCCAAGCGATCGAAGGAAGGTACTTTTTCCAGCCATATTAGATCCTGTGATCACCGCTATTTTTCCGATTCCTTCCATGGAAAAATCATTCGTAATCCTGGCAGTTGCAGGAATTAACGGATGGCCGATGGCTTCCGCCTCCAAATGGAAATAGGACGAATCCACTCCGGGAAAACACCAGTCCGGTTCATTATATATCAGGGATGCAAGACTAATAATCACTTCCATTTCGGCAATTATTTTAATCCATTCCTGCAGATGATCTTTATTTTTCTTTTTCCATTTCTTCAGCAAAAGAATTATACGCAGATCCCAAAGAAAAAACAGTTGTAATATGGCATTTAATATCAAATTGGATCGCCAGTCAATTTTTTTTAAAATGGTATTCAAATCCCTGATGGAAGCTGAAGCAGAATGATAGCCTGCCGGTTTCAGCCTGCCTTGAAGGGATTGAAGAAAGGGCGATGTAAAACTGTCTTTTTCTACGAGATGGAGTTGTTTATGCAGGGTTCCTATTTCCGGTTCTACATTCAATAGCAATCCGAACTCAGGTATAATTTTTCTGCTGATCAGATATTGAAAAAAATAAAGCCCTACCAGACAAAGCAATAATGCATTTGCTGATAAAATGTCCAGGAAATAAATCGTAAACAGACTAATCGGGATAACAGGATAAACATTTTGAAACCATTTCCAGAATGGATTTTCGAAACCAACTGAAGGGGATGCCATCCAGTTTTTTAATTTTTTTTCTGTTTTATCTGTAAGTGGAGCCGAAATAGACGTGGATTGAAACTGTTGGCAATAATCCTGCTTTTCAGAAAGTTCTTTAGAGGCATCTTGTTTTTCTTTAATGACTGAAACGGGCAAGGGCGCTTTCAGATAATCGGCCAATAATTTTTTCGATTGATCCGCATGACAACGGCTCAACCACTGGAATATGGATGCGGGTCCGAACAAATCAAGGTCGGATGCATAAGCGTGATTTGCATCTGCATAAGCTGATCCGTCTTCGTATCCCCCGAGA
The DNA here is from genome assembly GCA_963757975.1 of uncultured Bacteroidota bacterium. Lineage (GTDB taxonomy): Bacteria > Bacteroidota > Bacteroidia > Chitinophagales > Chitinophagaceae > Puia. The sequence goes on along the minus strand of CAVWUD010000037.1, from coordinate 31,770 downwards.
TTATATTGCATTGCATCGAGTTCGTGGCGGTTTACCTGAATAAGTCTTTCAAGATTTTCTATTTCCGAAGTTTTATCAGAGTAACGGAACACGAGATAAATAAACAGGATCACAAAAGGAACAACAATGATACTAATCGTTGAAAAGGAAGGCCAGAAATACCAGCTCAAATACAATGCAACTAAAACAACGATTAATCTTGAAATGGACAGAGCCCTTTTGCTTTTTTTTAATTTCAGAATAGCGTTTTCAATTTGCGCAATGGTAAACTGGTATTTTTGAATTATCTCTTTCTGCGAATTAGAAGTCTTGTCCATTACCACCAATATACATCTTCTATAAAAAAGAAATCGCGTTTGCCATCCGGGGTTATCAGAATAGAAAGAATATCATATTGAACAAGTTTCCAGACCGGATATTTATCCTGAAATGCCACGCCCGCCGTTAACAAATGACGGCCTTTCTTCCTGTTTACCCAGTCTTCCGGTTTACCAAAAAGATCGTCATGTCTTGATTTTACTTCAATAAAATGCAAAACGTCCTCCCGGCTGGCAATGATATCCACTTCATACCGGGCAAATTTCCAATTACGGGAAATCAGCTGAAAGCCATGCTGTACAAGCCATTCCACAGCCATTTGTTCGCCTGCTTTTCCAAATTCATTGTGTGCGGCCATTTTTGCTTTACTTTGAGCCACTAATGAAAAATATGGAACTGAGTAAAGATCGGGTGTTACCGATAACAGGGAAAGTACAACACTATGCCTGGGGTGGTTTTTATTACTTGCCTAAACTGTTAAATATTCCAGTTAAAAAGGGTGAAACGTACGCGGAATTCTGGCTGGGTGCGCATGAAAGAGGTAGTTCCGAATTAAAAAACGGTTCGGAAAACCCTGTTATCACTTAAAGATTATGTGGACGCATTTCCGTATACAAACCCTGGGTGAAAAAGCAGGCCGTACTTTTGGCCATCTTCCTTTCCTGCTCAAAGTCTGGATGTAAAAGATATGTTATCCATTCAGGTACATCCTTCCAAGGAAGATGCGCAAATCGCTTTTGATGCAGAAAATAAACTGGGAATTGATCCGGCATCTCCAGAAAGTAATTTTAAAGATAATAACCATAAGCCCGAGCTCATGCTGGCACTTAGTGAATTCTGGCTCTTCATGGATTCAAATCACCGAAAGCTTTACAAACGATTCTTCGTGAAACACCTGAACTGCATTTCCTGGTTCCGATTTTTGGGAGCGATAATTATAAAAAGCTTTACAAACATGTGATGGAATTGCCCCAGGTGCAGGTTGACAGGCATCTGAAAACCCTGCTTGAACGGATCATTTCACATTTTAACGCAGGCAAACTGAATAAGGATAAAGAGGATTACTGGGCAGCAAGGGCTGCAATGACATATTCTCAGGATGGCCATATTGACCGGGGAATTTTTTCGATTTATTTTTTCAACCTGCTTCATCTTCAGCCGGGACAGGCGGTATACCAGGATGCCGGACTCCCACATGCCTACCTCGAAGGTCAGAATGTGGAGATCATGTCAAATTCCGATAATGTATTACGCGGTGGACTGACTGTTAAACATGTGGATGTACCTGAATTGATGAAACATGTGAAATTTGAATCTACCGTTCCAAATATCATTACCGGAGTGGCATAACAGAAGGTAAGATTGGTTTATCCGACACCAGCGCCTGATTTTGAACTCAGCCGCCTGCAGATTAGGAAGGGCAAGTCAGACAAACTGGTATCTCATTCCATCGAAATATTTCTTGTTTTCAGCGGATCTGCAGAGGTTATAGGAGAACAGCGGTAAATCATTTAAAAGAAATAAAGGCGAAGCATGGGTAAGCTTTGATACGGCTAAAAGTGAAGTCCGGGCGCTTGAAGATACAGTCATTTACCAGGCATCCATTCCAGGTATGAATTGACCAGACGTGTGCAGCAATTTCTCAGTAATTTCCCGTCCAATGTTTTCAGGATTTTTTAAAAACAGCTAATTTTACATTTCTAAATCATTGTGATGAAATCTTCCAATAAAATAATCTGGTCCTTTGTTACTGCTGTGTTTTGATAGCAGCACTTTACCGGATCATCCCGGGCCGACCTTACGGATTTGCTCCCCAATGGGCCATGGCTGTTTTTGCAGGAGCCGTAATAAAAGATAAGAAATGGGCTTTTATTATTCCCGTTCTTTCAATGTTCATTTCCGATCTTCTGTACCAGGTATTATATATCGGCGGATTAACAGCTATTCAGGGTTTTTATGAAGGCCAGTGGCAGAATTATATACTCTTTACATTATTGGTCTTTGTTGGATTTGCCATCAAAAAATTGAACGTATTGCAAATTGCGGCGGCTTCTCTGGCAGCACCCACGGTTTATTTTATTGTTTCCAATTTTCTCGTCTGGGCAAGTAATGGTACCAACCGTGGATTGGACAGGCCAAAAACATTGAATGGATTGATGCTTTGTTATTCCGATGGAATTCCTTTTTATCAAAACAAGTATTCTTGCAACGCTGGTTTTCTCTGCTATTCTTTTTGGAACGTTATTATTTCATCCGAAGAATTACAAGGGCGGTTGTTAAGAGATAAAGGCTGTCGTTTAGGAAGGTTATGGGAGTATGGGAGTGATGGAGTTGGAGTCAACTGTTAACTGTCAACCATCCAATCCACGTCAACCATCATATCCTTCATCTTCCAGTAAATGCTATTCCATCAGCCGCTGTGGTGGCCAGTTCGTCACATCGATTATTATGCGGATTGGAAGCATGTCCCTTCACCCAATGGAAACTGAATATGGTGTTTGACTGCAAGCGTCAGAATAACGAAGCCATAGATCTTTATTTTTTTTTCCGCCTTTAAAATCCGTTGCGATCCAGTTTTTCAACCAGCCCTTTTCAACGGAATTTATTACATACTGACTGTCGGAATAAATTTTCAGCCTTACTCCATGTTTCTTAAGAGCTTCGAGACCGGCTATCACGGCCATCAGTTCCATCCGGTTATTGGTGGTTCGCCTGAAACCCGGCAGATAGTTCCTTTTCAATTCCATTCCACATGAGAATAGTTCCGTATCCCACCCGGACCCGGATTGCCGCGTGAAGCACCGTCTGTGTACATGATTACATGGTCTTTCAAAATATACTTTTAATTTTCTTTTCTCAACAAATATGGAATTCTGGAATTGTGGAAGTATAGAAAAGTGAAAATGAAATTTAAAATTAAATTTAAAATTTCATTCATAGATTATTGCATATCCACAATTCCACCATTCTCATATTGTTGTTTAAACCTGAAACACTCCTGTCTTGAATTCAGCAATAACAGGATTCTGGTTGGCAGCTTTGATTCCTTCCGAAATATATTTCCTGGATTCCAAAGGATCAATAATTCCGTCAACCCACAAACGCGCTGCGGCATAATAAGGACTGGTCTGTCTTTCATACCGGTTGCGGATTTCATCCAATAATTTTTTTTCTTCTGCAGGATCGATGATCTGACCTTTTGATTGTAAAGAAGCTACCTGGATTTGTAAGAAGTGTCTTCGCCGCCTGATCACCACCCATCACAGCAATTTTTGCTGAAGGCCATGCAAGAATTAATCTTGGATCATAAGCTTTTCCGCACATGGCATAATTTCCGGCTCCATAAGAATTTCCAACAATGATGGTGAATTTTGGTACTACTGAATTAGCGACCGCATTCACCATTTTTGCCCCATCCTTTATTATACCCGACTGCTCACTCCGCGTTCCTACCATAAACCCGGTCACATCCTGCAAAAAAACCAATGGGATTTTTTTCAGATTACAATTCATGATAAACCGTGCGGATTTATCGGCACTGTCATTATAAATTACACCACCCAGTTGCACTTCTCCTTTTTTTGTTTTTACCATCGTACGCTGATTGGCCACGATCCCCACGGACCATCCGTCTATACGCGCATATCCGCAAATGATGGTCTTTCCATAATCTTCCTTGAATTGCTGAATTCCGGGCGCATCCGCAAGCCTGTTAATAATTTCAAGCATATCGTAAGGGCGGGTGGAATCCGAAGGAATCAATCCGTAAATTTCTTCCGGAGTTTTTAATGGAGCCCTGGATTCTATGCGGTCGAATCCCGCTGTTTGTGCATGCCCAAGGCCCGACATAATTTTCTTTACCTGGTCAAGGCATTCTTCTTCCGTTTTAAATTTATAATCTGCAATTCCTGAAATAGAAGTATGTGTAACTGCTCCTCCGAGTGATTCGACGTCCGTCGTTTCTCCAATGGCTGCTTTGACCAGATAAGGGCCTGCTAAAAAAATGGAACCATTTCCTTCAGCCATAATGGTTTCATCACTCATGATGGGCAGGTACGCACCCCCTGCAACGCAGGGACCCATAACAACGGACAATTGCGATATACCCATGGCACTCATCCGTGCATTGTTTCTGAATATTCTGCCAAAGTGTTCTTTATCCGGAAATATCTCATCCTGTAATGGCAAAAAAACCCCGGCGCTGTCAACAATATAAATTACCGGAAGAAGGTTTTCCATGGCAATCTCCTGCATACGAAGATTTTTTTTACCGGTGATCGGGAACCATGCCCCCGCTTTAACGGTCTGATCATTGGCGAGAATGATACACTGACGGCCACTTACATAACCAATGCCGGCAACTGTTCCGGCAGCAGGACAGCCACCATATTCTTCATACATTTCATATCCTGCAAAGGCCCCGATTTCATAAAATGAGGTATTGTCATCTACCAGGTAGGCGATTCTTTCTCTCGCGGTCTTTTTATTTTTTTCGTGCTGTTTCTCAATTGATTTCATACCGCCTCCTATTACAATTTTCTGAAAGCGGTTGCGAAGCTGGCTCAGGGCCTGCTTCATATTATCTTCATTCTTGTTAAAATCAAGATCCATGATAATTGTATAAGCTGCAATATAGTATGGATGATTTAATAATATGTATTTTTAAGGATATGCACTGGAAACATATCAGGCCCTGGCTCGTGCCGCTAATACTTGCTGTTATCATTAAAATATTTTCTTTTTTTCCTGATGCAGTTGAAAAATATTATTCAACCGGCATCTATCCGCCTATTTCACGTTTGCTTCGATTATTATTTGGCTGGATACCGTTTAGTGTGGGCGATTTCATGTATGCTGCGTGCTTCATTTACCTGATTATTTCTTTAATACGTTTTCTCAGCAGGGCATTCAGGCGAACCATGCACCGGCAATATCTTTTACTTTGTTTAAAAAGATTTATTTCCATAGTATTATGGACCTACCTGGCGTTTAATATATTATGGGGACTGAATTATGACCGCATGCCCATTGCAAAACAAATGAAATTGGAAACCAGTCTCTATTCTAAAGAAGATCTTCAAAACCTGGTGGGCCTTCTGGTAAACAGAATGAACGGAATCGACTCTCTTTCCCGTGAAGCCAGAAAGGATCTGGTAACGAACGACAGCATTTTCTCTCATTGCATACAGGCCTATCATCAATTGCATCTAGAAAATCCGGCAGTATATTATCCGAATCCTTCAGTAAAATTTTCTTTCTATGGTTATCTGGCGAATTATATGGGATTTAGTGGTTATTATAACCCGTTCAGCGGGGAGGCCCAGGTAAATACCACGATACCCAGGTTTGTGCAACCATTTACAACCTGTCACGAAATCGGCCACCAGCTTGGATATGCCAAAGAAGAAGAAGCGAATTTTTGCGGATTTCTCGCTACCAAAACTTCTAAAGATCCGGCATTCCGTTATTCAGTATATGTGGACCTCTATCTGTATTCTGCGGGTGCTTTGTACGCGCTGGACTCCACTGCGTTTATACCTTACCGTGAGTCATTACATCCTGATGTGAGGCAGGACCTGCGTGACCTGAGTGCATTTTACAGAAGATATCAGAACCCTTTTGAACCCGTTATTCATGCTTTATACGGAAACTTTCTTAAAGCAAACCGGCAGCCCCAGGGCATTTATTCTTATGATGAAGTAGTGGGACTTGCTATCGCGTATTACCGCAAATACGGAGCTGCCGCATTTTAAAATATATTCTTCCACATCATGCTCTCCACCGGTTTATTGGTTTGGCCACTGTATTTCGCTCCTTTTTTCTGATTGTATTTCACTTCTATTTCCCCATCTACCGGAAAATATATCAGCTGACCAATCGGCATGCCCCGGTATATACGAACAGGCTGCTTAACGGAAATTTCAAGGGTCCAGTTGCCGCAAAAACCAACATCACCTTTTCCTGCCGTAGCGTGAATATCTATTCCAAGCCTTCCGGTGGAAGACTTGCCTTCGAGGAATGGCACATGTTCATGGGTCTCCGTGTATTCAGCCGTAACACCGAGATAAAAAATATGCGGATAAAGAACAAACCCTTCTTCCGGAATCTCGAATGATTCTATCTCGTTGTGTTTTTTTGCATCCAGGATATGCTCCCGGTATGTGGCAAGCCAGGGGCCAAGATGTACATCGTAGGAATTACTACCCAGGTCAGCACGGTCATAGGGTTGAATTTTGATCGTTCCTTTTTCCATCTCTTCCATAATGCGCTTGTCAGATAAAATCATTCTTTTGGTGGTTTATTTGTTTATTTGTTTGCCCTCAGCACTTAAACGGAGCGAATTTCGCATTAAGCTTTTTTGTGATGCCGCTATTTTATCAACATAATATCAACGAATCTACAAAATTGGCGATCTGGCATATCACAGAGGACGAAGATTTTTTTCTTCTGAAAGTCCCCCTCAAACGAGATGTATCCCATGCACAGAAAAGACTGCAGCATCTGGCTGGCCGCTATCTGCTCACAGATTTATTTCCTGATTTTCCTCTGAAAGAAATAATGATTGCAGATACGCGTAAGCCTTACCTCGAATATGAACAATACCATTTTTCGATCTCTCATTTCGGCCAGTATGCCGCGGCCATCGTAAGCAGTACGAACAGGGTGGGGGTGGATGTTGAAAAAACCAGTCCGGCTATTGAAAAGATCCGGAATAAATTTTTATCGCCGCACGAATCCGAAATCGCATTTGAGGGAATTGAAAAATCAGGACACCGGCTGCGTCAGCTTACATTGTTGTGGAGTGCAAAAGAATCCATTTTCAAATGGTATAGTCTGGGTAAAGTTAATTTCAAAGATCATATACGTTGGAGGGATCCATATTTTATCCGAAGAGGGGACTTGGGAGAATTATGTTTTGAGTTCAGGAAAGAAGGGTCTGTTCTGCTTTCTGTTTATTATAAACTATTTGATGATCTGGTTTTGACATTTGTATATACTTAAACTATGAAAAGACTTAAAATGTTCGTTGATCGTAAATCGTAGGTCGTATATCGATTCACGATTCACGATCTGCGGTCAACGGTCATCGGTTAACGGTCATCCGCTATTCTATTCCAAATATCTCATCCGTATCATCAATCAGGTTCATGTTAAAATCATCCTGTCCCGAAATTCCTTCCATAGAGCCTTTGATATGTGCAGCATTCAGCAAAACTTTTTCAAGTTGTTTTTCCCGGGTCTTCCACAATTTTTCCATCATATCCCTTTCCCGCTGGATGGACATTTTCATTGATGAAAATCCTTCGCGGATGGCTTTCCACTGCTCACTGAATTCGCTGCTTGTGAGATAGTCATACAGGAGCTGTATTTTATCTCCTTTATTCTGCTGATTTCTTGAAGCCTGGAAAATTCTGGTAATGCCATCACGAAGGACTTCAGTCAATGGCTTAACTTCAGAAAAATTACAGATCCATACGCCGTTTTTTTCTCCGAAAATGGTCATATCCCTGGGCATGACCCTTGTAACCAGGATAGCAACCTGCGCGCCCTGCTGGCGCATATCGGTTTTGAGTTTGTCAATCCAGTCTGCCTCAAAATTTTTCGTACGCTTGCTTTCATAAATAATTTTTCCACATGCCTGACCTGTGGAATTTCTTACGGTGAGGGTACAATCCGCACCGCGAACACCTTTGGCGATGGGTTCCACCAGATCAAAGGGAAATGCATTCTGCAGCAATTTCTCCAGGGCAAGCTCCTGCACTTCGCCGTGCAGCTGTGAGGAACCCTGATCAGCTCTTCTTTTCATTTCCTCTGCCAGCTTTTTCTGATCCTCCAGTTGTTTCTTCAATTCCTGTAACTGCAGCTGAAAATCATTTTCTCTGGACTGATTTTTCAGTTCTTCATTCCGGCGTATTTCTTCCGAAATTTTAATTCTGTCTTCCTGCAACTTGCGCTGATGTAAAATCTCCAGTTCTTCTTCTTTTGTTTTCAGGGCCTGTTCTTTTTGTAAAAATTCCAGCTCTTTCTGCCTGGCCGATTTTAATTTTTCCTGTTGTTCCTCATTTGACTGCTGGAGAATCGTCAGCCTGTTTTCAAAATCATGATGAATGGATTTTCGCAAATCCTCTTCCAGCTTTTGCTGAATAAGTTTTTTCTCCTCGTTGAATTTTTTCTGAAAATTTTCTTCCTGTTCCTGTAATTGTTTAGCAAGATCCCTTGATTTCTTCAGGAATTCATCCTCTTTTTTTCGGGTGAATTCAATCATCTGCTCCCGCAGGTCTTTCTTATATTGTTCGGAAACGGCTTCTTCCATCGCAAACTCATGACGACAATTCGGACATTTGATGGTCGTAGACATTCAATTTTTTTTGTAAAGATAATTGAACGAAGGAAAGTATGAAAGTGTGAGAGTGTGAGAGTGTGAGAGTGTGAGAGTGTTGGTCTTCTAACCTCAGCCAACCGTCAACTGTCGACAGTCTACTGTCAACTGAATCGTTTCAAAGCTTAACTTTAAGAAACATTCATTAGTATGAAATATATTTTACTCATTTTTCTGTTCATTTGCGTTGAACCTCTCATGGCTCAAAAAACTGAAAAGCCTCCTCTTCATGGAAAACACTGGATGGCCATTACGGGAAAGCCATTGGGAGCTGAATCCGGCGCGCAGATTTTTCAGCAGGGAGGAAATGCGGTAGATGCAGCATGCGCCATGCTGGCATCCATGTGCACCCAATGGGCTGTCCTGAGCTGGGGCGGAGAAACACAGGCAATAATATATAATCCAAAAACAAAAAAGGTTATTTCCATAGACGCACTGGGATTCGCACCCGGTAAGGCCACCTTATCTTTTTACAGATCAAAAGGCTATTACTTTCCGCCGGAATACGGTCCGCTGGCAGCCGTTACACCGGGAACGCCAGGAGGACTCTGTTATATGCTGGCTGAATATGGAACTATGAGTCTGAAGCAGGTTTTGGCACCTGCCATGCAACTGGCGGCAGGTTACCCGATTGAAGCGATGGCGGCAAACAATATGCAGAAAAATCTTTCCTGGATCAAACAATGGCCTTATAGCAGTAAAGTATTTATAACACATCCCGGAGAGAAAAGAGAAGCGCCTGAACCGGGAGAGATTTTTGTTCAAAAAGATTTATTGGCAACACTTACGAAAATGGTCGAGGCAGAAGACCAGGCACTGAAACAAAAAAAGTCCCGTAAAGAAGCGATTTATGCGGCGTACGACCGGTTTTACAAAGGTGATATTGCGAAGGAATTTGTACGCGGTTGTCAGGAACAGGGGGGCCTCATCAGTATGGAAGATCTTGCCCGCTGGAAGCCCATGGAAGAAGAACCTCTGCACGTAAACTATAAAGGAATAGAAGTTTATAAACTTCAGCAATGGTCGCAGGGCCCGGCTTTATTGCAAAGCCTCAATATCCTGGAAAATATAGATCTGCGCGCCATGGGTTATAATAGTTCAAAATATATTCATACTCTTTATCAGACAATGAATCTGACTTTTGCGGATCGTGATTTCTATTATGGCGATCCATATTTTTCTCCAAAGGAACCCATCACTGGCTTGTTGAATAAAGAATATGCCAAACAAAGAGCAGCGCAGATTCAATATAGATATAATGACAGCAGTTGTGCACCGGGAGACCCCTATCCCTTCGAAGGGGAAACGAATCCTTACGCGGCTCTTTTGAAATCAAGATTCGGAAATGCGTGGCCCAATGAATCAAAAGCTTTAAGCTTTGTGCCTTCAGCCTTGAGCCGACAAGATGAAGTTTTAGGCTTTAGGCTTTCGGCTTTAGGCACAGATGAAGAATCTCTCTATGAAGACAGATTATTTCGTGGAACAACTTCCATTGAAGCATGTGACGAAGACGGATGGGTTGTATCCGTAACACCCAGCGGAGGATGGCTTCCCGCATGCATTGCCGGCAATACCGGTGTGGGCATGAGTCAGCGAATGCAGAGTTTTGTATTGGATTCCATGCTTAACCCGTTCAATGTATTGGAACCTTATAAAAAACCACGGGTAACATTGACACCGACACTGGCCATGAAAGATGGAAAACCTTTTCTTTCATTTGCCGTGCAGGGTGGCGATACGCAGGATCAGAATCTCCTGCAATTCTTCTTGAACGTGGTTGAATTCAATATGACGGTGCAGCAGGCCGTAGAAGCTGCCAATATCAATACAGACCAACTCTGGCTTTCATTGGGCGGAGATAAAAGAGAAGATCGCATGCCAAGGCCCGGTTATATTTTATTAAATAATAAAACGGATTCTTTCGTAAGAAAAGATTTGCAACAATTGGGATATACCATGCGCTTCGCTGAAAGGACCAGCGGCCCCATCAATGCAATTTATTACGACTGGAAACACGGGAGTTTCTGGGGTGGTAGCAGTAATTATGGGGAAGATTATGGAATTGGATGGTGATACCTTTGAATAATTTCGGAGAATCCGACTCCTTGGAATATTGTTCCAAATATTTAACTCAAATCAAAACCAAAGATTATGAAACAATTTCTGTTATTGATTCTTTCATGCCTGTTAATTCTTTCCTGTAATAACCAGGCAAAGACGGATGAAGTCAAAACTGACAGCACAGCCAAAAAAGAACCCCTTGTTTACCCTTACACAGCGAAGTATTCATTGAACTGGCAGCCGGGGGATGAAAAATATGCCGTACTCGTCCTCAATGCCTTTAAGAAATATACGGATGGAGATGTGAAAGGATGTTTCGATTATTTTGCTGATTCCGTCGAATTTATCGCAGACAAATATCATTTCAATGGGAAGAAGGACAGTCTGCAGGCCATTATGACTCCCTTGCGTTCGGAATTGACCAGCATGACCATTATTCCCGATACCTGGATCACTACATACTATCCTGATAAAAACGACACCTGGGTTACGGTATGGTCAACCGAGAAATGGACCGATAAAAAAGGGAAAACGGATTCTCTTTATGTAGTTGAAGATTTATTGGTTAAGAATGATAAGATCGTCCTGTATGATGAAAAGCAACGCATGTACCCGGAACCTCCGAAGAAAAAATAATCCTGAAAATTAACTTAAAAAATCCTGTCAGAAATGGCAGGATTTTTTAGCTTCATTCGTAAAGAAGTTGAACTGATTCATTATTATATTTATCTGAATTTAAAACAAACTCATTCTATATATGAATTTTATATCACTCGAGCCGTTTGTTCCTTCAGGGAACGATTTTAAAGGATCTTCTCAGTTTTTTCAGGAATTGGGTTTTAATATCAATTGGGATGCCGGCGATTACATTGGTTTTGAAAGGGACGGTTGTAAATTCATATTGCAGAAATATAACAACAAAGAATTTGCGGAGAATTTCATGTTGAGCGTCAGGGTGGACGATGTTACAGAATTCCGAAATTCAGTTCTTGAAAAAAAACTACCAGAAAGATTTGGCATAAAATTGGGACAACCCATCATCCAGCCTTATGGCAAAGAAGTAAATATTATCGATTTGGCGGGGGTTTGCTGGCATTTTGTTGAAACACTCCCATAACCCATCCCGCACGTGCGGGATCCCATAACACATATTCCTTATAGTCAAAACCAAGGTTGCTGAGGGGTTGCTCAGGGGTTGCTCAGGGGTTGCCGGGGGGTAGGCCCCGGAAATCTCTGGCCGACTCCTGCGAGAGGGGCAAAAATGTCGGTAAGAATTCGGTAAAAGACTGCCTTAAATGTGGATTGGGTATATTACTTGTAGTGTTATCCTTTAAAAAAGCTAATTCATCATTTTTAAAAAATCCATCCTATGGGAAAATTATTACAAGGCATTCATGGGCCTTTTTCAGGAAAAGTCGGCCCGGTTGTGGGTTATGTGCTTAATAACAAGGCAGTTATACGTGCCCTTGCGGGCCGCAGTAAAAAACCACTTACTCCAAAGCAAATCCATCAGCGCAAGAAATTTGCATTGATGAATGATTTTCTGGGTCAGCTGCAATCCCTGCTGAACATTACCTATGCCGGTGTCGCGGTAAACATGACCGGCTCCAACAAAGCATTTTCCTATAATGTCATGAATGCGATCAGGGGCTTTTATCCCGATATTTCGATCGATTACAAGATGGTGCTGCTGGGAAGGGGCGACCTGCCCAATGTAGAATCGGCGAATACAACCCCGTTACCCGATGGTAAACTGGAATTCAGCTGGACGGACAACAGCGGAACAGGCAAGGCAAAAGCATCAGATAAAGCCTTTGCGGCTGTTTATAATGAAGAACTGAAGGACTGGGAATATGAACTAAACCTGGCTACGAGAGGTGATGGTGTTTGTGTTTTAGATGCATCTATTCTCAAGGGTAAACCAGTGCATGGCTACCTGGGATTCATAACCGAAGATGGCAAGGATGCGACCGATACTTTGTATACGGGGATGGTTAGTTTATAAAAGGAATTTCAAAAATATTTATTGAGATAACAATCAGTGTTTGAATTGTATCTCATAAATCGTAGGCCATAATTTCCCGGTAACATAGATTTTATTAGTAACTGAATCGTAAGCTATACCATTTGTTTCTTCTGAAAACGGATATTTCATTTTAGCTTCTGTCTTCAAAGAAGAGAGATCCAGTTTACCAACCACTTTTCCTGTTGTGGTATCTATTTTCAGAATATTATCTGTTAGCCATTGGTTAGCATAAATATATCCATGGATCATTTCCAGTTCATTGATATTCTGAACCGGCCCGTTATTGTCTGTTACGTTGAGTGTTTTTATTATTTTAAATGTGGAAGGTTCACGATAATATAAATTGCTGCTTCCGTTACTCATGATCAGATCTTTGCCATTAGTTGTTAATCCCCAGCCATCGCCATCATATGTAAATGTTCCCAGTTTCTTATAAGTTTCGGCATGATATATAAAGCCAATATGCGTTGTATCTGTAAGCTGATAAATCCTGTTATTTAAAAATGCAATTCCTTCACCAAAATACCTGTTCTTGTCAATCTCTGCTTTAATATCTATCCTGCCATTTTTTAAGTCGACCGGCCCGAAAGCTGATCTTGAACTGGCATAGGAATTTGTATGACCGGTACTTTCAAACAACGATCCTTTATGAAACAGGAAGCCTTCCGTATAAGACGTAGTGTCGTGAGGAAAAGCATTGACTACTTTAAAATTGATATTTTCGGGAAAATTATCCTCTGTATTATCTGTTGGTTTTTGTACCTGTTCCTGATTATTATGGCATGCAACGGAGAAAAAGATTAAAATAGAAAAGCATCTGCCTGTAAGATGGCGCAGTTTCTGTTTCAATGCTAGGTTTTATCTTTCTTAGGTTTAAGAGGTTTCATACGTGAATCGTAGTGATCATCTCTGGCGCAAAGAATAATCTGGTTTATATTTTTTTCTAAAAAGGTTTCAAGGGCTGTCTTCAAAAGTAATTTTGAATTTTGATTTATGACACCAAAATTATATTCCTCGTTCGTTTGATAAATAGTTTTAAATGTGATAGAATCTTCTAAAATTATTTGCAGGGTTAGTTTATTGGGTTCTTTTTGAAAGCCAAACTCTGTTTTAATAATATAATCTGAAGCGAGAGGTGTACCGGTAACAAATTGAGACGATTTAACAAGCCCATCCTTAATAAGGTTTCCCGCAGCATCATTCGATTCCAGGTAGAAAAATCTTTGTGCCCGGGCAAAATAAATGTTGAAAGCCAGGACAGATATAAGAAGTACTTTTTTCATAAAATTTTATGATGGCTCTGATTGAAGAAGTTTCGAAACGGCCCTTTAAGTTAGTAATTCTTTTTGAACCTTCTTTCCCCCGACATTTGTAATTAATGTCCTAATGATCTAGTTCGGATAAGTTCTAAACTCATTTAATCGATTTTAGATTTTAATCATAGTTATATTTAATAAATTGGATTCATTAAAAGCAATAAGCCTTATGCTTTAAGCCTTGCGCCTTAAGCCTTATAACTAGTTCTTCAATTTGAAATTGAATATAAGCGTTCCTACAGATTCATCGGAACCGCTATTGAATTTAACCTGATGTGCTTTCTGAATGGCGATGGTTTTCAGGCTTGCATCTGCAGTGGTAGAGCCTCTTGCCTGATATTCTGCACTGATCACATTCCCGGCAGCATCCACATGAATATCTACAGCAACTTTTGCATTTTCGTTGAAATCATCCGTGAATGAAGGTGTACTTCTTATCTTTCTACCCTGCAACCCGCTTGCGATCGCTATACCATTCCCGTGGCCTCCGCCTTTATAATTGGTTGAATTCGGATCTCCGCCTGGTGCTCCCTGATCACCTTTTCCACCGGCAATACCCTGATTTCCCCCTGGCTTGAAATGATCCGCATCATTTCCACCTGTTCCATCTCCGTTGACTCCGTGAAAAACCGCTTTTGGTTTCGGTGGTGCAGGGGTCGGATTCATGGCGGTTTTAACTGTTTTATGGGGAGTTTTTACACTGAGATCTTTATCGGGAATTTTAGTTGCATTCGGTTTTGTGACAGGTGGCGATTTAACAGCAGGAGCATCATCCGGGTTTTTATCATCTGTTTCAACATCTTTCAGTGCTTCTTTTGTTGCAGCGACCGTTTTTGGAGGTGTGTATTTTTCCTGATCCTGTTTCGAAGGATCATTAGGAAGAAAAGGCTGGTTGTTACCCAATCCCTGATCACTATTGCCGAGATTTACTTCGAGTCCTTCCTCCACAGGTGTTGGGGGATTGAAAGGAAGATTCCAGGAAACCAATAAGAGCAATAACAGTAGGGAACCGCAAATCAGCAAAGTATATAATGCCGCTTTACGGTTTTTACGGACTTCAAATTCATGATTTGCTTTTAGATAGTTCACGTCGTGAAATTATCTAAAATAGCCTAAAGCTGAAAGCCTAAAGCCTAAAACTTTATTAAGCCTAAAGCCAATACCTAAAGCCCAAAGCAGAAAGCTTAAAACTTATTCTTATGACGAAAGTTTTGAATAAATAATTTGGAGAAATTTATAGTAATCGGTAAATATTATTACTGATCAAAAAAGTTTTAGGCTTTAGGCTTTGAGCTTTAGGCTTATAGAAGCAAAATCTTTTTCAAATTGCCCTCTGATACGCTCCATTGGCGGATTGAAATAACCAAATTTTAACAATGGAAATTCCTCCCGCAAAAGTTCCATCAGATTCTTAACACCCATCGCATTACCTGTTTCGATAATTCCGATTTTTCCCAGATACCAATCTGGATCGATATTAAAATTTCGCCACTGGATCATGTCAAGACCCGTTTCAGAAATCATTTTACGAAGCGCTTCATATTCTTCCTCACTGTCTGTCATGCCCGGAAATACAAAATAATTTATCGAAGTCCATCCTCCGGCAGCTTTTACAACGTGCAGACTTTCCACAATATCTTCGAACTGATAATTATTTGGCCGGTAATAAGCTTCGTATATATTTTTTCTTGCAGAATTCATGCTCACGCGTATGGAGTTCAAACCGGCGTCGCATAAGGCTTTCACGGCATCCGGTCTGGATCCGTTCGTGTTGATATTAATGCTGCCCCGATCTGTATGTTTTCTGATTTCAAGAATTGCTTCACGTATGGTTTCCCACATTAACAAAGGTTCGCCTTCACATCCCTGACCGAAACTTATGATCGGATAGGGAGCTGTTTGAAGATGTGGCACGGTAAACTCCACGATCTCTTCAGCACTGGGACGAAAAGTAAGGCGGTCCTGTGTTGAATGAATCGTTTCTTCCTGCGGCTGAAAGGAAATACAACCGATGCAATTCGCATTGCAGGCTGGTGAAACGGGAACAGGACATTCCCATCTGCCCAGGGAAAGATTTCTTGCTGCAGGACAATGATAAGTATTGCAGCAATTCTCCATCAGGTGTTTCACCAGGCGGTTATGCGGATAGGATTTCAAAAGATTTTCTGCCCCTTCTGAAATGCTGAAAGCATCGTATCCGCGGGCTTCCTGCCGGATATCCGGTTCTATGCGAATAGCAGGAACATAAAATTTTTCATTGAACCATCCAGCGGCTGTATAGCAAAACAAAGGGAGGGTGGGCGCATCGGGTTCCGTTTCAAATGCAGAGAGATAAAGCCCGGTATGGGCAGGAGGGATGAAAGCCGCAACGGCCCAGCCCTTTTCACAAAGACGCATTTCACCTGTTTCCACATCAATGCCAATGCCCCGCCGGCCGGGAAGTTCATAGAGCGAGCCTCCTTCAGGCAACAGAATCCAGTCCGATTCTTCAACTGGTAATGCATCCCATCCACTTCGTCCGCAGGCATAAAGTGAAATATCTTCGAAAATATTTCCTTCCCCGTCTGAATATAAAATAAAAGGCGACATCATTGCAAATTTACGAGTTTGCTGTGGCAGTAGTCGTTAAATTCATCTTCCGGGGCATCCGGCTCATCATCATCCAGTACTTCTTTCTGAATTAATTTATTATTCTTGAAATCGAGTGTCAGCAAACCGTCTTTTAAAATCACGGATTGGAGTGAAGTCCAGGGGAATTTTTTTTTGAAAAGGGAATTGAGTACGAGGCCTTCAGAATAAAAGCCGATTTCCAGCGGGTATTTTGCCTGCGCTTCCAGCAGCGCAAAAATAACAAAGGGCAAGAACATCCATTGAAAATAAGGCATGCCCAGCCAGAAAATGGCAGCTGCCAATAACCAGTTCCTGAATCGCATTTCTTTTTTCTTCTGAAAGAATAAAATTCAAGAACAATCCGATCAAAAGGATAATGGCTGAAATGGTCAGAAAGCCATTAAATCCATTTCGGATTTGAGTATAACAGAAACTATAATGGAAAAAACTAATAGTAAAACGCTGACCAGATCGGTTTTTCGTGCATTTTCCCTTTTAAGGGTTACTACATAGTCGTAGTGCATTCGGGTTCTTTACGGTATAGAGGGTGTGGATTGGCGGCCACCAGCATATTGCAAAGTTTCCATAAAATCCTGGCGCCGATATTCGCATCGAAATTACTTTCGCCAACTGCAATTTCAACCAGGTCGAATCCAATGAATTTCCGGCCGCTTTCAATGATTTTTTTAACGAGATAAATAATCTGTTCCACTTCAAATCCCCCGTTCACGGGTGTTCCGGTATGAGGGCATAGTTTCGGATCCAGTCCGTCAATATCAAAACTAAGATATACAGAAGGAGGGAATTGTTGAACGATTTCATCCACGACCGAACGCCAGGTGTGACCTTCAAACATTTTTTCCTTTATATTCCTGTCATAAATGGAACTACCCGCTGATTATTATTGCGGATATAATTGAATTCTTCCTCGCTGTAATCACGGACGCCCAGCTGAACCAATTTGTTGATCTGAGGAATTTCCTGGAGTGCATTGAACATGATACTCGCGTGACTGTGATCAAAATTTTCATAAGATTTGCGCAGGTCGCAATGTGCGTCTATCTGCAGTATTCCAAATTCTCCGTATTTCTCTGCGATTGCTTTGAGATAACCCAACGAAACACTGTGATCTCCGCCAAGCAGGGCGACAAGTTTATCTTCCATCATCAGACCCCTGGTTTGTTCATAAACCCATTTATTCAGAATAGCGCTTCCTTCATTTATTTCCTTAAGAGATTTACACATGAAGCTGTTCTTCTCCATCTCTTCGCCCTTTGAAATATAATTGATATAGAGTTCTGCTTCCTTTCGGAGATAGTCGCTTTTCATAAGCACTTTCCTGTCGGGAAGACGCATAAAAATTCCCTGATTCCAGGCATTGCCAGATTCGTCATCAAAAACATCTACCTGCATGCTGGCATTGAAAATATGCTCGCCTGCACGGGAAGTTCCTGATCCGGCGCTGACCGTTACTTCCCATGGAACGGGTAATATAACCAGCCTGGCTTCTTCTTCTGTAAAAGGGAGTCCAAAGATTGTATTTTTTGGATTACTTGCGATGTTGGAATCGAAGTGGGATAAATCTGTCATGTTTTACTTTCTGCCTTGGAACGGCTGGCAAAGGTAGTTCGGCGTGGTGGATTATCAAAACATTAAAAGCCTAAAGCTTAAAACCTAAAGCAAGCTTAATAAAGTTTTATGCTTTAAGCTTTCGGCTTTTATGAATAACTTTGCGGCTCATGAAGAGAACTCATATCATACTCCTGGTTTTCATTGCGCTTAGCATAGGATTGCTGGTGAGTTTCATGGGGAATTTGTCTACCTATGAAACCATTGCTTCCGCCCGGCAAAGTGAAGGTAAAACGGTTACTATTATTGCCAAACTGGACAATAGTCTGCCGATGGAATACAATCCTGTAAAGGATCCTAATTATTTAAGTTTCCATATTCTCGATACACTCGGCGGAAAGGCAAAAGTCGTTTATCATTATGGTAAGCCTTATGATATGGAAAAAGCGGAACGCGTCGTTTTGAAAGGAAAAATGAACGGAGATATTTTTGAGATCACACAAAAAGACGGAATACTGATCAAATGTCCATCCAAATACAAAGATGATCCTGAATCTGCGAAAAAGGAGCTCAATTAAACCCAATAGTTATTATGGATTATGTTGGTGAACATTTGATGCCGGGAAAGCTGGGTCAGTTTTTTGTAGTACTTTCTTTTGCGGGCTCGTTTGTAGCTACTCTTTCTTATTTAAAATCAGCTAATGCCAATACATCTGAGGAAGCCTCTTCCTGGAAAAAAATGGCCCGCTTTAGTTTTCTGCTTAGCACGGTTTCCATATTCCTTGTATTTGCAACCATTTTTTATATCGTCCATCAGCATTATTTCGAATACAATTTTGCCTGGGAACATTCAAGCAAAAACCTGGATCCGAAATATATGCTCAGTTGCATCTGGGAAGCACAGGAGGGGAGTTTTTTATTGTGGATGATGTGGAACGGTGTATTGGGAATCATTCTAATGTCGCGGGCAAGAGAATGGGAATCACCAATACTTACGATCATTAGTTTCGCGCAGTTTTGCCTGCTCACAATGATCCTGGGGGTCTATATTTTTTCTTTTCAGATTGGGCATAGCCCGTTCATGCTGGTGCGACAATTATTCCAGGAAGCTCCTATTTTTCAAAGGGCTGATTATTTATCAATACCGCAGATGCAGGACGGACAGAGTCTCAATGCACTTTTACAGAATTACTGGATGGTGATTCATCCGCCCGTTTTATTTCTTGGCTTTTCATCCACGCTTATTCCTTTCGCATTTGCAGTGTCGGCTTTATGGAAAAAGGAATATGGATCATGGACCAAAACTGCATTACCATGGACACTTTTTTCCTGTTGCATCCTTGGAACAGGGATCATGATGGGAGCTGCATGGGCCTATGAATCCCTGACATTTGGCGGATACTGGGCATGGGATCCGGTGGAGAACGCGTCGCTTGTACCATGGCTGGTTTTGGTTGCTGGTCTTCATACCCTGGTAATTTATAATTCCACAGGTCATTCTCTCCGTACGACCTATCTGTTTTTAATTCTTGGCTTCGTATTAATTCTCTATGCAACTTTTCTTACCAGGAGTGGCATTTTAGGTGATACATCGGTACATGCTTTCGTGGGTTCCGGATTAAATCTGCAACTGATATTATTGGTTGTTATTTTTTTCGTTCCTGCCATCATTTTATTTTTTATCCGGTATAACCAAATTCCGCACGTTGCCAGGGAAGAAAATACCTGGTCACGGGAGTTTTGGATGTTTATTGGCGCACTTGTTATTTTTTTATCTGCCCTCTTCATCATGGTATTTACTTCACTTCCCGTAATCAATGATATTTTTGGAACTAAGCTGGTTAGCGGTGATGATCCGAAATTTGCTTATAACCGGATTGAGATTTTTATAGCGATCATACTTGGACTCCTGACTGCAACCGTTCAATATTTAAAATATAAAAACAGTTCACCCTCCCAGGTTCTGAAAAAAATATTACCGGTTACGGTCATTGCTTTGATCATTGCAGTTTGTGTTAGTGTATTCGGAAATATTCAATACAGGGAATATGGAACGGGATACCAGGCGGCCATTCATATGGCCCTTTTTGCGGGCATTTATTCTGTTCTTGCAAATGCCGCATATATATTTAACAGCCTTAAAGGAAAAATTAAAATGGCCGGCGCATCCATTGCCCATGCCGGCTTCGGTATTCTTTTAGTTGGAATCCTGATCTCTTCTTCCAAAAAAGAAGTGCTTTCTATTAATACAACCGGAATTAATATACCCTTCGATCCGAAATCAAATCAGAATCCAATGGAAAATCTGACTTTGATCAAAAATATAAAAACAGATATGGGAAAGTACGATGTTACTTATCTCAGTAATGATTCCATTAATAAAGCGGGAAACATTATTTATTTTAAAATAAATTTCCAGGATAAAAAAACAGGTGAGTCTTTTGATTTGTACCCAAACCTGATCAAAAACACTAAGGGTGTTGAAAATTATTCCAATAATCCTGATAAGCGGCATTACCTGAACCGGGATATTTTTACTTATATTAGTTATGCCAATATCCAGGACAAACAAAAGGACACATCAGGCTTTAAAGCATATCCGGCAGGCTTGCACGATACGATTTATTATTCGAAGGGTATGTTGATTCTCGATACGGTGCTTATCAATCCGACTACAGATAAATATCACTTCACATCAACTGACACAGCCCTGCAGGCAAGGATTAGGGTCATCAGCCGTGACAGCCAGCAGTATATAATGGCTCCCCTCTTATATGTGAAGGACAATATGATTCACCGGGTTGCTGATACATTATTTGCCCAGAATCTGGCGGTAGAACTGGGGACTGTTATGAATAATAAAAAAATCCAGTTGCTTGTCAAGGAATCGTCGGATATGGTCCCTTTTGTGGCACTGAAAGTTTTATTAATGCCACAAATCAACCTGGTCTGGATAGGTATTATTATCATGATGACCGGCTTTGTGATGAGTATCGTCAACAGGCGTAAAAGCCTGTCTAAAAAGCTGCCACAGCAGATGTCCTGATGGTTCTGGTCCCCTTGGGCGAAGCCGGAATTTTTATTAACTTTAATCTTTAAATGCCCCTTTTTCGTTTACGATACCTCTGTGTTTTATTCCCGTTTATCCTGCTGATCACGGTTCAGTCTGCTTTTGCACAGCAGTCATCCGTTCCGCCCCCTGTTCCCAAAAAAACAGATCAGGAAAAAAAACAGGCTGATCTGCAACAATTCAACAACCGATTTGGTAAAAATGATACCATCTGGAGCATGGTGATTATTTACGAAGGTGATACTATTCCCGCCAAAACTTATGCTGCCGTAGATATCTATGGCGCCATGACGCGTGCCATGCGTAAACGAAGTGAAGCGATGTCGCGATTGAGAAATGCGGTATATGTTACCTATCCCTATGCAAGGAAAGCAGGTATTATACTCAACGATATGAATACTCAGCTTGCAAAAATGAATTCTGAATCACAGAAAAAAGAATATATCAAATCGATGGAAAGGGATCTGAAAAAACAATTTACAGATCCTATGGAAAGACTTTCTGTTTATCAGGGGAAAGTTTTGATGAAACTTATTAACAGGCAGACAGGTAACAACTGTTATGATATTATAAAAGAATACCGTGGCGGGCTCTCAGCCCGGGTCTGGCAAACGGTTGCTTTTTTCTTTGGCAGCAGCCTCAAACAGCCTTACGATGCACAGGGAGAAGATCATGATGTGGAGGTGATTGTGCAGGAAGTAGAGAGAATGTACAGAGGATGAGGAAAGTGTGGAAGTGTGGTAGAGTGTGGTAGTGTGGTAGTGTGAAGTATGTGTTGATAACTACCACACTACCATACTTCCATACTACAAAGCCTGTATTTTCCCTATAATCCCAGTCGAAGAAAATCCAGGTACAATCGGATTGATAACGACTCGTCCTCCCAAAGCAATCACTTCTTTGGCGCCTACAATCTGATCGATTGTATAATCGCCTCCTTTTACCAGTACATCAGGTTTTATTAATTTGATGAGCTCGAGCGGTGTATCTTCTTCAAAGATCACAACGGCATCCACGATGAGCAGGGATGCCAGCATCAGAGCGCGTGATTTTTCATCCATCACGGGGCGGCCTGCACCTTTCAACCTGTGGGCAGATCCATCGGAGTTCAAACCGACAATCAGGAAATCTGATTCGATGGCTGCATCTGAAAGTGAAGTAATATGGCCAGGATGCAGGATATCGAAGCATCCGTTGGTAAATGAAATGGTCTTGTTGAGTAATTTCCATCTGTTCACCTGGAAAACTATCTCTTTTAGTGAATATATTTTATGCTGTATAACCTGGGGCTGTTTCATCCACTTTAATTTTTTGACGGTTAACGCGGGGTAATAAAATAAAACTGATTACGCCAAAAATGACAAAACTCAAAAACTGACCAAACCAGAGCAGCCATCCGAGTGCCTGGCCGTATGGTTCTTTGGGTATATGATATAAGGCAACGGTTTCCATAACGAGCAAAGCATATGCGCCTATTCCTCCGGGTGAAAGGATCATTCCAACACTTCCCATGGCGAGAACGGTAAACGCATCGGCAAGTCCCAGGTGGCTTGTTTCATCAATAGCGAAAAACCCGCACCATGTACTTAGCAGATACATGACCCATATCGCAATAGTATAAAAGAAAAATAAAGGCTTATTTTTTAGAGCACGCACACTGATCAGTCCATGCCAGACACCTGTAAGTATATCCTTTATTTTCTGAACAATATTAATATGTCCGAAACGGCTAAAGACTACTTTAATAATAACCAGGAAAATGATGAGTCCGATGGCCAGAATAATTATTTTCCTGTAGGCAGTCTGCCCGTTTTTGTTTTGAAATAGCGGATAAATATAATCGTGTACCAGTGAACAAACGATATCAAATTGAAAAACAAATGTGAGACCGAAAACCAGCATCAGGCAAATCACATCAAAAGCTCTTTCTGCCACGATGGTGCCCACAAGTTTTTGGGCTGGTATTTTTTCATACCTCGCCAGTATCGTGCATTTTATAACTTCTCCCAGTCTTGGCGCACCCAGGTTTACGAAATATCCGATCATTACAGCAAAAAAGGCATTCAGCCGGGAAGGAGTATAACCCATGGGTTGCATAAGTTGCCTCCAGCGCAGGGCCCGCAACCAGTGGGCAACGAGTAATAAACTGAAAACAGGAATAAGTAACCAGTAATGAGCGCGGTCCATTGCTTTTTTAAGTTGTTCCCATTTCTCATGATCCATTCCACGAACACTTAACCAAACAAAAAATACTGCCAGGGCAGCGAAAAAAACGTATTGCAGAACCGATAAAAAATGCTTCTTCATAGAGGGGGGTAAGATACAATTTTAAAGGGATCCGGCAAGTCTGGAGCGGGATACAGCGCGCCGCACGCGATCTATAATTTATTCCCTTCCCTGGGGAAAACCACCCATGGTTTGAATTTTTTAGCTTCTTCAAAATCCAGGCGTGCATAGGAAATTACAATCACAATATCACCAACTGCGCCACTTCGGGCTGCAGGCCCGTTCAGGCAACATATTCCTGAATCTCTTTTTCCGGGAATAAGATATGTTTCTATTCGTGCTCCATTGTTAACGTTTACAACCTGCACTTTTTCGTTTGCGATTAAATTTGCGGCGTCCATCAGATCCTCGTCAAGGGTCAGGCTGCCGATATAATTCAGATTGGATTCGGTTATGACCACCCTGTGAACTTTAGATTTTAATATTTCGATATCCATGGGCGCTTTTTCATTTTGAGCCGCAAAATTATACTAATTCAGCAGCATATTATCTATAAGTCTGACTTCTCCCTGAAAAGCTGCAATGAGGGCCAGAGTTTTAACTTTTCCATCACAGACCTGAAGCGGTTGTAGATCCTCTGCTTTGGAAATGGATATATAATCGGTTTTGAAATGGGCTTCATTAAGTATTTTCTTTGCCGCTTCAATAACCCGAGCCGGTATCTCCGGGAGTAAGGGTTTTCCGGATATATTTAAGAGCCTGGAAAATGGCAGCAGCATTTCTCCTTTGTTCCCCTGTTAACCGCCTGTTTCGGCTGCTTAATGCAAGGCCATCTTCTTCTCTTATGGTTGGAACAGTGCGGAATTCAACCGCCAGATTGAGGAGGCTGATCAATCTCTTCACAACCAGACATTGCTGGTAATCTTTTTGTCCCATGAATAAATAATCCGGCTTACAATGTCCAGAAGGCGGCTCATTACCTGACAGACTCCCTGGAAATGTCCCGGCCGGTAACGACCTTCCAGGATGGTTTCAAGGGTGCCCAGATCATAGGTTTCCAATCCTGTATCCCCCTTGGATATATTTCATGAACGGAAGGGATAAAAACCAGGTCTGTACCCGCATTTTCCAGCATTTCAATATCCTTTTCAAGACTGACGGGATATTTCTTAAAGTCCTTGCGGTCATTAAACTGGGCAGGATTTACGAAAATGCTGCAAATACAGAGATCCGTTTGGGAACGGCAAGCTTCAATCAATCTGATATGACCTTCATGCAATGCACCCATGGTTGGCACAAAGCCGGTTTTACCCCCCTTGTTGTTCTTACCGGCCAGCCATTTCCGGAGGTCTTCCGACCTTTTAAATAGAATCATTTTCAGCGTTTTATCAATTCGGAGTCATTACAACAGCCTATTTAGGGAATTAACCGTACCTTTGCAAACTGAATTTCAGGTATTCTCCTGATCACCAATTCCCATTCCTAATGGTAGCAAAGAAAAGAATTTTATTTATTGCCAATGAAATGTCTCCCTATCTGGAACTCACAGAATTTGCGGAAACAGTCAATAAGTTAGCGATAAAATCCAATGATAACGGTTTTGAAGTTCGATGTATCATGCCAAGGTTTGGAGTGATTAATGAAAGAAGACACAGGCTGCATGAAGTAGTCAGACTTTCAGGTATCAATGTTTCAGTTGATAATGACGACTATCCGCTGCAAATTAAAGTCGCTTCTCTTCCCAATGCACGGCTGCAGGTATATTTTCTGGAGAATGAAGACCTTTTTAAAAGCAAATATATTTTTCATGATGAAAAGGAAAAATGGTTTGAAGACAATGGGCTGCGTACCGTATTCTTTTGTAAAGGGGCACTTGAAACGGTCAAGAAATTCGGATGGCCTCCCGATATTATTCATTGCAGCGGCTGGATGACCGGATTGATTCCTTTTTATCTGAAAACAGTATATAAAAAGGAACCTGTTTTTGCGCATAGCAAAGTAGTGTATACCATTGGTCAGAATACTTTTAAAGAAAAATTAGGCAATCATTTTACCAAAACCGCCAATATACATGCCAGTATTAAGGAAAAGGACCTTGAACCATTCAATGAGGCCAGCAACTCTGATCTTTTCCGAATCGGTGCAGGTTATGCAGATGCCATCACTTTTGGTGCGGAAAAAACTGATAAAAAACTCATCGAGGAATTCAGTAAAGTCAGGGGCAAAAAAGTGCTTCCTTATAATACCGAATCTGACCTGAGTGATTATCTGCAGCTCTATACTGATCTGTCACAATAATTTGTTCCAGCGATTTATAAGTAATAATGCATCAACTATTATCTTTGCATCGCCATCCATTAATTACTTTTTGTAGTTAGTGGTTTTTTATTTTCATGATCCAAATCAACAAGTAAAAATGCCTTATTTATTCACTTCCGAAAGTGTTTCTGAAGGTCACCCCGATAAAGTTGCCGACCAGATTTCTGACGCACTGATCGATCATTTTCTGGCTTTTGATCCTCAATCCAAAGTGGCCTGTGAAACCCTTGTAACTACCGGACAGGTTGTGCTTGCGGGGGAAGTAAAATCCAGCGCCTATCTGGACGTACAGGAAATTGCACGATCAGTGATCCGTAAAATCGGTTATACCAAGAGTGAATATATGTTTGAAGCAAATTCCTGCGGTATATTTTCTGCAATTCATGAGCAGTCGGCTGATATAAACCAGGGAGTTGACCGGACAAAAAAAGAAGAACAGGGTGCCGGCGATCAGGGAATGATGTTTGGTTATGCCAGTCATGAAACTGAAGATTATATGCCGCTGGCTCTCGATCTGGCACACAAACTCCTGATTGAGCTGGCTGCGTTCAGAAGGGAAAATAAAGAAATCAAATATCTACGACCGGACGCCAAAAGTCAGGTTACTCTTGAATATGACGATGACAACAATCCGGTTAGAATTGATGCCATTGTGATTTCCACCCAACACGACGATTTCGATACCGAAGCAAAAATGCAGGCTAAGATTAAAAAAGATATTATTTCCATCCTCATACCCCGTGTTCAGTCAAAATATAAAAAATACGGACATCTTTTTAACGATAAAATAAAATATCATATAAACCCCACCGGTAAGTTTGTAATTGGCGGTCCGCATGGAGATACGGGGCTGACAGGTCGTAAAATTATCGTGGATACTTATGGAGGAAAAGGCGCGCATGGTGGTGGGGCTTTCAGCGGAAAAGATCCTTCCAAAGTTGATCGCAGCGCGGCATATGCAACAAGGCATATTGCAAAAAACCTGGTTGCTGCAGGGTTGGCAAAGGAAGTACTCGTGCAGGTTTCCTATGCCATTGGGGTGGCACAGCCAACTTCGATATACGTAAATACTTTTGGAACTGCCAATGTGAAACTATCTGATGGGGATATCGGAAAAATCGTAGCGAAGATTTTTGATATGCGCCCTTATTTTATTGAAAAAAGATTGAAACTGCGAAACCCGATTTACAGTGAAACAGCGGCATATGGGCATATGGGTCGTAAACCACAAATTATTGAGAAGACATTTGTTTCTCCCGACGGAAAAACCATTAAGAAAAAAGTTGAATTATTTACCTGGGAGAAACTGGATTATGTGAAAAAAGTTAAACAGGCATTTAAGCTTAAGGAGTAAAGCATAAAGCTTAAGGCAATATTTTCAGGGCGGGTTTTATAACCGGCCCTTTTTTAATTGTTAATTGCAATTGTAAATTGTTGAAGGGGTTTGTAATTCTTTGAACCCAAACTTCCCCGTTAAAACAAAAACATTGACAATTAACAATTGACAATTAACAATTAAATTCGGTGATGAACCAAGAGAAAAGTCCCTGGCAAATCCTCAGCCAGCATACTATATATGAAAATCCATGGATCGCACTTACGGAATTTCAGGTGATCAATCCAAAAGGCGGAAAGGGTATATATGGTAAGGTTCATTATAAACATCTCGCAGTCGGAGTAATTCCTCTGGATGAAAATTTAAATACATGGCTGGTCGGACAATATCGATTTCCTATTGGTCAGTACAGTTGGGAGATAGCTGAGGGGGGAGGAAGGATGGATGAAGATCCCCTGGATGCTGCAAAAAGAGAACTCAGGGAAGAAACGGGTCTTGTTGCAAAAAGCTGGACAAAAATTTTGACGATGCACCTTTCTAATTCTGTAAGCGATGAGATTTCGGTCATTTACCTGGCAAGAGACCTGGAAGAACATATGGCAACACCCGAGGAAACTGAAGAACTGTTGATAAAAAAATTACCATTTGATGAAGTGAGCATGATGGTAGAAACAGGAAAGATCACCGATGCCATGTCGGTTGCAGCTATACAGCAAATTCAGCTCATGATTTACCAGGGTAAAATAAAAAAATAAAATTTGAAATCCTCTGACATCATCATCGGAAGGCAGCCACTGATAGAAGCCATGGAAGCCGGAAGGCCCATTGATAAAATATTATTTCAGCGAAATGTGAGCGGAGAATCCATTGGTGAAATTCGTAAACTGGCTGAAAAGCGCGGCATTCCAATTCAACAGGTTCCTGTAGAGAAATTATTGTCATTTACACGGGCCAATCATCAGGGAGTCGTAGCCCTGGCTGCTCTTATTACTTATATGGATTTGCAGTCGGTTATTGACCAGGTAGTTTCGGCCGGCCAGACTCCTTTATTTATTCTTCTGGATGGAATTACGGATGTCCGTAATATCGGAGCCATCGCCCGAAGCGCCGTTTGTTGCGGGGCCCAGGCTATCATTATTCCTGACAAAGGCATTGCGGCTTTAAATGAAGAAGCGCTAAAATCTTCCGCAGGTGCGCTTGAAAAAATACATGTATGCAGAGTAAGTAGTTTACTGAAAGCTGTTGACAGTCTGCATTTGAATGGAATACTTGTTTTTGCAAGTGCTATGAAGAGTGAAAAAAAAGTGTATGAATTGAATCTCGATTTACCCTGTTGCCTGATGATGGGAAGTGAGGATAAAGGTTTACAGCCTTATTTGAACAAGGCAGCGGATGAAAGATTTACTATACCTATGGCTGGAAACTTTGATTCTTTTAATGTTTCCGTAGCAGCCGGAATTATTTTATATGAAGCCATGAAAAAAAGAACGGCAGTCCGTTAAACTGCACTAAAATTAACTGTTTACGATAGTTTTTAAATTTCGATTAATAAATCAGGAAACTTTTTTGATCTTAATTGACCATGTATTGATCCATTGAGATAAAAGCTTGTTTTTTTTGAAAAAAATCGGCTATATTTATTTAGACCTGGAATTTGCAGAACTGGAAGGAATTACGAATTAACCCACAAAACAACGAATCAATGGACAAGCCAGATGTTCAACAGGTATTTTTTCAACATATCAAATCCAACCTGGCTGGCCACCTTTCTCTGGTGGATGAAGTAGCCGAACTCCTAAACATCAGTAATGACAGCGCCTACAGAAGAATCCGGGGAGAGAAGCCTTTGACTTTTGAGGAGATCAGTGTGCTTTGTTCCAAGTATCATATCTCGATGGATCAGCTGTTTCATTTAAAAAATGATTCCTATTTATTTAGCGGTCCACTCTCTGATAATTCCAATTTTGGTATTGAAAAATATTTGGAACATCTGCTTGCACAGGCGAATTATTTTAACACTTTTGAAAAGAGGGAATTTTACTGGCAGGGAAAGGACATGTTTATTTTTCATTGTTTTGGTTTTCACGAACTCACTGTATTCAAAATATTTTTTCTGGATGAAAACCATTCTTCAGTATCCTTTTGAAGGCAGGGAAATCATTCTCCTGGAATCACTCCGTGAAAACATATATAAGATCACGAACAGGATGATTGAGGCCTATAATAAATTTCCTTCTGTTGAAATATGGAATGATGACAGCATGAATGCCACACTCAGGCAGATTGACTATTACCGGCAGAGTAAGATTTTGCCTTCAGAAGAATATGCACTGGGTCTTTATAAAGAATTTCTAGCCATGCTGAATCATTTGGAAAAGCAGGCTGAAGCAGGCGTTAAATACCCATATGGAGGAAAGCCTAATGCAGCGAGTCAGTCCTTCAGACTTTATTATAACGAGTTCATCCTCGGTGATAACTGTATTCTCGTGGTTTTGAATGATACCAAGACGGTCTATATTAATCATACCGTGCTAAATATAATTACAACGAGAGACCCAGTTTTTTCAGAATATACATATCAGCATTTCTTGAATATCATGCGCAAATCAACCCTGATCAGTAATACCAGCGAAAAAGTACGGACTAATTTTTTCAATTTATTGCGTGAAAAAGTTGAATCACGCATCAGAACATTTTAACTTTTGAATCCTGATTTGGTTTAGTTTCGCTGAAGATGACGGATGAAATCAAATCAGATTTGGTTAAACTGGTCGAATGTCCACGGGATGCCATGCAAGGCTGGGCTCATTTTATTCCGACGGAGAAAAAGATTGTTTATCTGAATGCACTTCTCAGGGTTGGTTTCGACAGCCTTGATTTTGGAAGTTTTGTTTCTGCCAAAGCTATTCCCCAGATGGCTGATACAAAAAATGTTATTGCGCGTATCAATCCTTTACATTCGAAAACCAGGTTGCTTGCCATAGTAGCAAATACGAGGGGGGCTGCAGAAGCATCCACTTATTCCCATATCAAAGACATTGGTTTTCCTTTTTCCATTTCGGAAACTTTTCAAAGACGCAATACCAACTCATCAATCAAAACTTCCCTGATGACTGTTTTGGATATACTTGAAATTTGCAGGCAAAAGGATAAACGGCTGGTAGTATATATTTCCATGGCCTTCGGAAATCCATATGGCGATGAATGGTCGCCGGAAATTGCCATGGGCTGGATAAGACAATTGGTTAAAATGGGTGTCAAAGTTATTTCGCTTGCGGATACGGTGGGTGTTGCCAGTCCGGCCCAGGTACAAGAGCTAACGATATCATTAATCTCTGAATTTCCGGCAATAGAATCAGGAGTGCACCTTCATTCCCGAAAGGAAAATAGTATTGAAAAGCTGGAAGCTGCTTTCAGTGCGGGTTGCAGAAGATTTGACGGGGCCCTTAATGGAATAGGGGGCTGCCCCATGGCTGGGGATGAATTGGTCGGTAATATGGATAGCCTGATCATGATTGAATACTTTCGGAATAAAAAAGTTTTGCCCTTGCTGGATGAAACAGCTCTGGAAAATTGCAGGCAGCTGGCCGGCGAAATATTTTAAATCTTCACATTGGATCCTTTTTTTCTACCCATACAAATTAGCGAACCTGCCGAAAGAATCAGGTACCCTCAAAAGATTTTACTTACCGGATCCTGTTTTACGGAACATATTGGTCAACATTTGCAGGATATGAAATTTGAAGTTTTACAAAATCCAAATGGAATTCTGTTCGATCCCCTGAGTGTCGGGAACAGCCTGATCTCCTATTGAAACCGGACCTGTACCATCCGGGTGACCTCTTCTTTCATAATGAACTCTGGCAAAGCTGGAAACACCATGGCCAGTTTTCAGATACTGATCAACAAATCGTTCTTAATAATATAAATGACTCACAGAGGGCGGCTCATTCTTTTCTGAAGCAAGCAGACTGGCTGATTATCACCCTTGGATCAGCGTTTGCATATTTTCTAAAAGAACAGAAAAAAACAGTTGCTAATTGTCACCGCGCACCAGCCGGATGGTTTACAAAAAAACTTCTTGCGGTGGAAGAAATGCTGGCTGTTCTTGATGAAGCAATACACAGGCTTTTTGATGTAAATCCCTTTTTACAAATTGTATTTACCATCAGCCCTGTCCGCCATATCCGTGACGGAGTAATTGAGAACAATCGTAGTAAGGCGAGGCTCATTGAAGTGGCTCACCAGCTGGTTAGTAAATTCAACCGGACATATTATTTTCCGGCTTATGAGCTTGTGATAGATGTATTGAGGGACTATCGTTTTTACGATAAGGACCTGGTCCATCCGAATTATATGGCAACGAATTATGTGGTAGAAAATTTTATGGAACATTATGTTCATGCAGATGCAAGGCTTCTCGCGGAGGAGATCCGTAAATTACAGATTTCAAGAAGACACCGGGCTCTTCACCCGGGAACTGAAGCCCATCGTCGTTTCCTGAAAGAACAATATGAAAAGACACTTGAGCTGGCGGTA
>CAVWUD010000036.1:0-20922 GCA_963757975.1 uncultured Bacteroidota bacterium | reverse complement strand
TGAACTGGGTGTCGACTATGTGGAAAGCGGTCCACTTGTTCGTTCTTCCTATCACAGCGAAAAACATGTCTTACCGGGATATGGCAGGAATATTTGGTTGAACGAAGCCTAAATTCTTAATGCTATAGCCTAAAAATCAAACCTTTAGGACGTCTGATTAATCTTAAAGTTCGGTTAATTCTGTTTCGAGGATTCTATATGATTTCCATGTGCCGAATGCAATTCCTTCGGATTGCCTTCGGGATGGGTTCGGGTTGCCTACCCGAAATCCGGATAGGCAAAGCGAAGGAATCCAATTGTCATCCCGGAGGGGATCCAAAGAACTCCCCCAAAGAAAACAATAAAAGACAATAAAAAGACAGGCAACAAATACGATTATTTATTAATTACAGGCATTCAACTATCTTCTATTATCGAAATCTTCCAGCAAACCCGATTAAGGGTGTGGTGGAGGTGGAGGCGGGGCGGGAGCTCCCGGAGGAGTTGGAGGTTGCCCATGATGGGGAGGTGCGCATGCCGACAAATAAGCAATACACGAAGCGACCAAAATAAACTTTTTCATATGTAATGATTTTTAGAAATAATGCCAGTCATGCTGGTTCATTAAGGACTAAAAAATCATGCCATCCAAGCCTAAAGCCTGAAGCCTAAAGCTTAAAACTACTTTTTGGAACTATGAATTCTATTAAAATAAAAACTCCCAAAGAAATGAGGGGTTTATGAATGTTTAATTTTTTATTGTAAAACTAAAAAGAGGTTTTAGGCTTTAAGCTTTAGGCTTTGGGCTTATACCATGTCCCATACCAGTGCACTGGCGCCCAGAATAGCAGCATCTGATTCCCTTAAATGGCTCACGAGGATTTTTACACGGTTTTGAAAAACCTGTATCAGGTTTGCCTCCATATGTTCCCGGGTGGGCTTAAGGATAAAATCGCCTGCTTTGGTTAATCCTCCAAATAATATAATCGCTTCGGGGCTGGAGAACATAACAAAATTTGCCAGCGCCGTGCCAAGTATCTTTCCGGTGTATTCAAATATTTCTCTGGCTACTTTATCGCCCTGCACGGCAGCGTCATATACTTTTCGGGAATCGATTTCTTCTACGTCAATTTTACGAAGCAGACTTTCTTCTTTTGTGCTGCTTAATACTTCTTTGGCAGTCAGCATAACACCTGTTGCTGAAGCATAACTTTCCAGGGATCCATTTTTGCCCGTCCCTTCATGATACCGGCCATCGGGAATGATAATCGTATGCCCAAGTTCGCCTGCAAATCCATCATGACCTAGAATGAGATGGCCATTTGCTACAATACCGCTACCAACGCCTGTGCCCAGGGTTATCATTATAAAATCCTTCATCCCCTGAGCTGCGCCATACATCATTTCTCCGATAGCAGCTGCATTTGCGTCATTGGTAAGATTAGTCTGGACCTGGAATTTATCCTGAATCATTTGTGCCAAAGGAAGAATTCCTTTCCATGGCAGATTAGGTGCATATTCAACAGTGCCGGTATAAAAATTACCATTGGGTGCTCCAACGCCTATTCCACGAATGCGTCCCGTTCCACCTACGTTCTGAATAAGAGCTGAAAGTTTATCGTGCAACTCGTCAATAAACGTTTCGATTTTTTTATGCTTCTTCGTAGAAAGATCACCTGTAAATAAAACGTTCCCGCTACGATCCACTATACCAAACTTGGTTCCTGTGCCGCCAATATCGATTCCGACAGCCAATGCTTCCAGAGAAGTTGGGGTAGTAGTTGCTTTTGCCATACAGATCTACTGATATTATTAATATTTTAATGCCCTCCGGATTGTTGCAGAGCGTCATAATCTATACCCTGACTTTTCAACACAGCTTTTACTTTTACTGCATAAAAAGCGAGATATGAGAAACAGGCTACACCTACCAGGTAAGACCATTGAATGCCCAAATAATGATTACCTGCCAGCCAACCCTGCAGAAGACTGATCACCCCGCCTCCAAAAATCATCATTATCAGAAAACTAGCGCCTTCGTTTGTATGTTTACCTAATCCGGCAATCGCCAATGTAAATATGCAGGGCCACAAAGTGGAACAAAATAGGCCGACACTTATAAATGCAAATACACTTGTCATTCCATGTGCTAACATGCCAATAAATAATGCAACAATCGCCATACCCGAAAATATCAGTAACTGCCGGGCCGGATTACCACGGCTTAACAAGGTTCCGACAATCATAAAAATGATGACAAAAACGTAAATATAAAAAGGAGTGATATCGTGCTTTGCTATTTTATTTACAATTAGGAAAACGCCAAATGCGAGATACGGCATTACAAAATTCAATATTTTTTTTAACCCCGGTTTTACTCCGAAAGCTCCTACGGATGAAGTCCAGCGACCAATCATTAAGCTGGCCCAATAAAGAGATACAAAAGGAGCAATATTTTCAGTCGGAAAAGGTAATCCGTCTGCGGTTGCCACATGTTGTTTCATGAATTCGGGCAGGTTACTCGCCGTGCTAACTTCGACACCCACGTAAACAAAAATTCCAAGCATACCAAGTGCCAACTGAGTATATTTTAAAGGGCCACCTTTGTCAATAACTTTTCCTCCACCTGCAGCTGCTTCATCTGCTGCAATAGCATCAAGATCAATTTTATTTGGAAGAGATGAAAATTTAAAAATAGCTGCAACAACTAAGAAAGCAATTCCAAGGATCAGGTAAGGTGTTTTTATACTTTCGATACTCGCAACCCCTTTCGTTCCAACTGCAACGGTTCCGAAAATTGCAAAACTTACAAGCAATGGTCCTATTGTCGTTCCAAAATTATTTACTCCACCCGCCATACTTAAACGTTGGGAACCGGTTTGCGGATCACCCATTATTATGGCCAATGGATTCGCGGCTGTTTGCTGCAATGAAAATCCTAGTCCTACAATAAATAAACCGGAAATCATCAAAGTAAAAGAGGCAGTTTGAGCAGCAGGATAAAAAAGGAGCGTTCCAATAGCAGAGATTATCAATCCGACCGCAATACCATTTTTATAGCCGATGCGATTGAGGATATCTCCTCCGTATGCTTTTGAAACGAAAAAATAAATAATGGATCCAACAGTATAAGCAACATAAAATGCAAAGGAGATCATCTGTGATTGCCATTGCTGCAAATGAAGTTTCTCTTTGAAAACCGGAATCAGAATATCATTACTTGCGGCAACAAATCCCCAGAAAAAGAAAACGCTAATCAATACTCCGAATTGAGACCATTTGGTTTTTTGACTCATAAGCAAACAATCGTTTAAATGAGTGTTGAAAGTAGTTAAGTTTTGGCTTGATGAAAAATTTTTTCATATAGCATGAGAATCCCTGAATCCTTCTTAAATTGATCTGAATTAAGGCCTTCGCTTTCATTCATAACTTCGTTTCATGGAGATTTTACATGTTTCAGCTGAGTGTTATCCGGTTGCAAAAGCCGGCGGGCTGGGGGATGTAGTAGGTGCACTGCCCAAGTATCAGACTGCAGCCGGACATATTGCAAAAGTGGTCATGCCCATGTACCGAACCAAATTCCTCTTCAATAATGAATTCGATGTTGTTCATAAAGGATATACCAATTTGGGAAACTGGTGGTTCATTTATACTGTTATCAAAGAAAGAAAAAATATTCTCGGCTTCGATCTGTACATGGTTGATATCAATGGCCTTCTTGACCGGGATAAAATTTATGGTTATGATGATGATTCAGAACGCTTCATTGCTTTTCAGATTGCTGTAGTTGACTGGCTGGCATCCTGGAAACATCATCCGGATGTAGTACATGTGCACGATCATCAGGCCGCACTTATTCCCTTTATGCTAAAACATTGTTACCGTTATCAGAGCCTGCGCGAAATTCCAACCGTACTAACTATTCATAATGGCGAATACCAGGGCTGGCTGAGCTGGGATAAAAGTTACTATATACCCGCATGGGATACATGGAAAACAGGATTACTGGAATGGAACAAGAGTATCAATGCCCTGGCCTGTGGTGTGCGCTGCGCCTGGAAGGTAACGACAGTCAGCTGGACTTATCTGGAAGAACTCCGCTGGTCGGCCAACGGACTGGAAGCATTGTTTGAATATGAGAAGGGAAAATGTTATGGCATCCTGAATGGAATAGATACCAGGGTCTGGGATCCGGAATCAGACAGTTACCTGGAATATCATTATAATATTAAATCCAATACGGAAGGCAAAACAAAGAATAAAGAAATACTTTGCAAAAGATTCGGACTGGATATAAATAAACCACTGATCTCATTTATCGGAAGACTGGTTGGTGAAAAAGGCGCCGATCTTTTACCACAAGCTATCGGAGATTCATTTTATTATATCGGAAGAAAAATGAATTTCCTGCTTCTCGGCAGCGGCGCTCCTTATATTCAGGACAATCTCGAAAGAGTAAGTACATTGAGTGAAGGCGATTTTAGTATATTTATTGGTTATGATGAAGCCCTCAGCCATTTAATTTATGCCGGAGCCGATTTCATCATGATGCCATCGCGCGTTGAACCCTGCGGCCTGAACCAGATGTATGCTATGCGATATGGAACTGTTCCTATTGTAAGAACAACCGGTGGCTTAAAGGATACTGTAATAGATTTCGGAGACATGGACGGATATGGAATACGGTTCAATAACGCGATCGTAGGAGATATCACTCATGCCATCTGGCGGGCAGTACAACTTTATCAGGAACCGGTTCTGGTGGAAGAATTGAGAAAAAGAATGATGCGGCTTGACTTCAGCTGGGAAACCAGTATGCAACAATATCTGGCTCTTTATGCTTCGCTATAATAATGTAAGATTAAATCAGACTATATGTCAAAAAAAGTATTAGCAGTTATTCTGGGAGGTGGTGCAGGAACACGGTTGTATCCTTTAACAGCAAGCCGTTCCAAACCGGCCGTTCCCATCGCGGGCAAGTACCGCCTGGTGGATATTCCGATTTCCAATTGTCTGAATTCCGGCATCGACCGCATGTTTGTGCTAACGCAATTCAATTCGGCTTCACTGAACAGGCATATTAAAAACACCTATCATTTCAGTGCATTCAGTTCTGCATTTGTAGACATTCTTGCGGCAGAACAAACACCGGATAACCCTACCTGGTACCAGGGAACTGCTGATGCCGTAAGACAATGTCTTCGTCATCTGGGTCCTTTCGAAAGCGAATATATACTCATACTTTCCGGTGACCAGCTTTACCAGATGAATTTTATGGATATGCTGAATAACCATATTAAAATGAATGCTGAGATTACAATTGCCACCATACCTGTTGCTGATCGCGAGGCATCTGAATTTGGCATTTTAAAAAAGGATGATAAAGGGTTCATTACTTCTTTTATAGAAAAACCGAAGAAAGATTTGCTGAAAGACTGGACCAGCGATACCGGCTCTGTTATGCAGGGTCAGGGAAGACATTACCTGGCATCCATGGGGATCTATATTTTCAACAGACAATTATTACAGGACCTGCTGCAGAATGAATATGTGGAAGCAACTGATTTCGGTAAAGAAATTCTGCCGCAATCGATTAACAAATACAAAGTAGTAAGCTATCAGTATGATGGCTACTGGACCGATATCGGAAATATTTATTCATTCTTTGAAGCAAACCTTGGACTCACTAAAGAAATTCCTGATTTTAATTTATTTGACAATAATAATCTTATTTATACAAGGGCCCGTATGCTTGCCACCCGCTAAAATAAGCGGTACTACGCTGGAGAAAACAATTATTGCTGAAGGTTGCATCATCAATGCATCGCGTATTGAAAGCAGTGTGATCGGTATCAGAACACGAATTGGCATCGGCACTACCATTGTCAGCAGTTACCTGATGGGAATAGATTATTATGAAACCATTGAAGAAATCAGGCACGACAAAGAACACGGTTTGCCTTCTGTCGGTATCGGGGATCGTTGTTATATCCGCAATTGTATTGTAGATAAAAACTGCCGGATCGGGGATGATGTGAGAATTAATGGCGGATCGCACCTTGAAAATACGGACCATTCATTGTATACCGTAAAAGACGGAATCGTGGTTGTCAAAAAAGGTGCTGTGATTCCGAATGGATTTGTGATTTAGTTTTTAACGATTGCTATGACCACACATACTGCAGCTGAACCGCACAAGCTGGTCGAGAAACCAAGGCTTTCTGTTTTGCAGATCTTCACCATGAGTTTTGGCTTTTTGGGTATCCAGTTTGGATTTGCATTACAAAATGGAAATACAAGCCGGATACTTCGCTCCTTTGGTGCCGATGTAGATCAGCTGCCGGCATTCTGGCTGGTGGCTCCGCTTACCGGAATGATCGTTCAACCGCTTATCGGCCACTACAGCGATCGCACCTGGAACCGGTTGGGCAGGAGAAAACCATATTTTCTGACGGGTGCGATTTTAACCTGCATAGCACTCCTGATTCTTCCCAATTCAGGTTCATTCTCTTCTGTGATTCCTGCACTGTGGATCGGTGCCGGAATGGTAATGATTATGGATACTTCCATCAATATCGCGATGGAACCCTTTCGTGCACTGGTGGCAGACAATCTCCCGGATAAACAAAGAACGCTGGGATTCAGTATACAAACTTTTCTTATCGGACTCGGGGCTGTTTGCGGATCTTATCTTCCCGAATGGATGGGTAAACATGGCTTTAGTTTAGAGTCAGGCCCGAATGGTGTTGCTGATAATATACGGTACTCATATTATATTGGTGCTGCGGTTTTGATTATTGCTATTTTAGTAACTGTATTTTTTTCCAGAGAATATGCACCGGCGGAATACGAAAAATATCATGGCAGACCGGATCAGTCACACAAGAGATCAGGCATTCGTGAAATAATATATGATTTCCGCCACATGCCCAAAACCATGAAGCAACTGGGCCTCGTTCAATTCTTTTCCTGGTTCGCATTATTTTCTATGTGGGTGTTCACGACAGACGCGGTGGCAACGCATGTTTACGGTCTGACCGGAGAATATGCAAAGACAGTTGCCTATAATGAAGCCGGAAATGAAGTGAGCTCGGCATTCGGTGTATATAACCTGGTTGCCATGTTTTATGCACTCCTGCTTCCTGCCATTGCAAGAAAAATTGGTCGCAAGGCAACACATGCATTTTCCCTTATGGCAGGCGGCGCAGGCTTGATCTCTATTTTTTTTATAAAAGATCCTGCCATGTTAACCTATTCAATGGTTGGTGTAGGATTGGCCTGGGCCAGCATTCTGGCCATGCCCTATGTAATTCTTTCGGGATCCATACCACCGGGAAAACTGGGAATTTATATGGGTATTTTTAATTTTTTCATCACACTTCCTCAAATCGTGAATGGAGTATTCGGAGGTTCAATTGTGAAACATATTTATGGCGGACAACCCATTTATGCTATTGTGCTGGCAGGATTCTTTTTATTCTGTGCAGCTATCAGTGTACTGTTTGTTTATGATGCAGGCGATATCCGTATCAGCAGGAAACAACAAAGACTGGCCGCATCATGAGAAAATTCGTAGTACTTCCCATATTATTTTTGCTGTTATTTCAGCTTCGCTCAAAATGATATAAAAGTTTATCCTTCCAGCTGGTGGGTAGGCATGAAGAATCCCCATCTTCAGTTGATGATTCATGGAAATAATATCGGGAAGGCGAATATAAACTGGAATTAATCCGGGAGTCAGATTAGACAGTCACTCAAAGTTATAAACCCAAACTATCTATTTCTAAATCTTACCATCGGTCCGAATGCCAAACCCGGCAATATAAAATTCAATTTAATGTGTGGCAGCTATAATTTAAATTTTGCATCCCTTGAATCAACGCGCACCGGGAAAAGGGATTACTTATGCACGGGGTATCAATTCTTCCGATTTTATTTATCTGCTGATGCCGGATCGTTTCAGCAATGGTGATCCTAACAATGACCATTATGCGAATATGCGGGATACAGTAGCGGACAGGAATAATCCTTTGGCACGGCACGGGGGTGACCTGCAGGGTATCATTAACCATCTGGATTATTTCAACAGCTGGGAGTTACGGCACTCTGGCTCACTCCGGTAATTGAAAACGATATGCCTTTGGAAAAAGAACCTAACGGATGGCTGAGCGGATATCATGGATACTGGTTCACCGATCATTATGAAATTGATAAACGATTACGGTGGAAAAGAAGTCTTATTTGAAATTGGTAAACGCCGCGCATGCCCGGGGTCTTAAAATAATTCAGGACGCAGTGTATAATCATATTGGTGCAGCTCACTGGATCATGAGCGATCCACCATCAGAAGACTGGATAAACCGCTGGCCCGAATATCAGGGAACCAATCACCGCGAACAGGCCGTTTTTGATATTCATGGTTCTGAAAAAGATAAAGAAGTAATGGAAGCCGGCTGGTTCGTTCCCCATCTTACCGGATTTGAATCTAAGAAATCATTTTCTGGCTACTTATTTGATTCAGCAGGCTATCTGGATGACGCAGGAATTTCAACTCGACGGATGGCGGGTGGATACTTATAAATATTGTGATCCCGTTTTTCTGAATAATCTGAACGCAGCGCTGGAAAATGAATTTCCGAAGATCACTTCCTTTGGTGAAGCCACCGTAAGCACTGTGGCCGCCGGCGCTTATTTCTGTAAAAATAACCTCAACGTTTCCTGGAAAAGCAACCTGACCGGTATTTTGGATTTTCCGGTTTGCTATGCGATGCTGGAAGCCATGAAGAAAAATTATGGATGGACGGATGGCGTTAATCGTTTGTACACTACGCTGGCTGAGGATATGTTATATCAGAATCCTATGAACAATTGCATTTTTCTTAGACAACCATGACATGGACCGGTTTTATTCAGTCATAGGGGAAGATTGGCCAACTTTTAAAATGGGTATCGGATTACTGCTTACTGAAAGAGGTGTGCCGCATTTATATTACGGTACAGAAATTCTCATGAAAAATTTCAAGAACCCTTCTGATGCCATGGTGAGAGAAGATTTCCCCGGAGGATTTGCCGGAGACCCCAGAAATAAATTCCTGCCTTCCGGAAGAACGGATAGTGAAAACCTTGCATTTGACTATGTTTCAAAACTGGCAAATTTCAGAAAAACATCTATCTGCACTTGGAAACGGCTCACTTATGCAATACATTCCGTCTAAGGGAGTCTATGTTTATTTTCGCTATGATCAGCATCAAACCATTCTCTGTGCGCTTAATTCAGATACTGTATCTGCAAATCCGAATTTTAAAGATTATTCGGAAAGAACCAAAGGATTTGAAACAGCAACGGATATTATAACCGGAATAAATTATCCGGCTTCTGAAAAAATGATTTTCCAGCACGTTCAATTACGATACTGGAACTAAAAAAACGGTAGGCTGACAATAAGATCGTACATTAGTAATGATGAACGACCTTATCCAGGAATATGAACATACCCATTTTGTAGATTCCACGAAACCCGTTTGGAATTATTCCCTTTTTTCTGATTCAGATATCAGCAATTTTCAAAACGGGACCCATTACAGATTATATGATATTTTCGGTTCACATGCCCGCGAAGTACTGGGAACCAAAGGTTATTATTTTGCAGTCTGGGCGCCGAATGCGACAGCTGTTTCCGTTATCGGTAATTTCAATCACTGGAATCCCATCAGTCATCCTTTATTTGTCAGATTGGAACAATCGGGAATCTGGGAAGGATTCATTCCGCATATAAACCGGGGAGAAGTTTACAAATATCATATCAGGGGCTTCAATGGTTCTGAAACGATCAAAGGAGATCCCTTTGCACATTTCTGGGAACAAAGACCTAAAACTGCATCCATAACATGGGATCTCGATTATGAATGGAAAGATGAATCATGGATGCAGACGAGAAAAAAACACAATAGCCTTGACCAGCCCTGGAGTGTTTATGAAGTTCATCTCGCAAGCTGGATGCGTCCGCATCCTGACGATGAAGAAACATACAACAATTATGATCAGATTCGTGAACGTCTTGTTCCCTATGTAAAAGATATGGGGTTTACTCATGTAGAACTCATGCCCATTATGGAATATCCGTATGACGGAAGTTGGGGTTATCAGGGAGTTGGATATTTCGCACCAACCTCCCGATTTGGCGATCCGCAGTCTTTTATGGAACTGGTAAATGCATTTCATGAAGCGGGTGTTGGTGTTTTGCTGGATTGGGTGCCTTCTCATTTTCCTTATGATGCACATGGTCTTTATATGTTCGACGGAGCAAATACCTATGAGTATTCTGATATGCGGAAAGGATATCATCCGGACTGGAACAGTTATATTTTTAATTATAAAAGGGGAGAGGTAAAATCTTTCTTAATAAGCAGTGGTCGTTTTTGGTGCGACCTTTTTCATGCAGACGGCATTCGGGTGGATGCCGTGAGCTCGATGTTGAAATTGAATTATTCCAGAACAACAGGACAATGGGAGCCTAATGAATTTGGCGGCGATGGAAATCTCGAAGCCATTGCATTTATCAAAGATTTAAATGAAACGCTTTATCGCGATTTTCCCGATACGCAAACTATTGCCGAAGAAGCGACTGACTGGCCCGGTATCAGTAAACCTACTTTCGCCGGCGGTCTCGGATTCGGTATGAAATGGATGATGGGATGGATGCATGATACACTGGACTATTTTAAAGCAGATCCGATCATGCGCAAAGGACTTCAGGATAAATTTACATTCAGCATGATGTATTTTTATGACGAAAATTTTATGCTCCCTCTGAGTCATGACGAAGTAGTGCATGGCAAATCACCTATGTTATATAAAATGCCGGGCGACGACTGGCAGAAATTTGCGAACCTGCGGCTCATGTATTCTTATATGTTTACACACCCGGGTGGTAAACTTCTTTTTATGGGTAATGAATTTGGTGCAACTGATGAGTGGAATCATAAAAGTGAATTGCAATGGTATTTATTGAAATATGAGCTGCACTGGAAAATGAAAGACTGTGTACGTGATCTTAATCTTCTTTTGAGATCAGAGCCCGCGCTTTACGAAAATCAATTCAATATTCATGGCTTTGAATGGATCGATCTCGATCATAGACAGGAATCAGTAATAGTATTTAGAAGAAAAGGAAAGAGTCCGGAAAATGATATACTGGTCATTTTAAACATGACGCCGGTTGTTCGCAACAATTGGAAAGTCTATGCGAATGGAAAGTCAGTATGGAAAGAAATTTTTAACAGCGATGAAAGGAAATTTGGCGGATCGGGCGATATCTTCAATCCGGATCCTATAGTTACTCTTGTTGACGAGAATGAAGACAGATATGAGATAAACATCCATCTCCCGCCTTTAGGTGCAGTAATTCTGAAATAAAAAACTTATTCCAATTTGGGCGAATAACCAAAGAAGGTCATCGCAAGGATTAAAATAAAAAGAATTAAAATCATTGTAATTACAAGGCCGATGATTCCAATCAAAAGTGCCCTCCACATGGAATAGACCAAGCCGCCGGAGTCAACATGTTGTTTAATTTCAGCCCCCTGCCATGTTTGCATAATTGCCGTCCCTACCAGAATGCATATGAGTGGTACAATGATATTAGGTGCCTTATTTGTTGTTGATAGCAAAAAAAGACAGCTACTAAGAATAAGATGCAAAGAACAACCCCAATTATCCATGTTCTTTTTATTTTTTCCGGATGACCCAATTGTTTATAGTTTTCTGCAATAATATATACTGTTGTGAGTGGCCCTCCGAAGAAAGCAGCAAGCTGCAGATGTCCTTTTTTATAAATTTGATTTTCGAGATTCGTATTTAATATTTCATTCTCCATGATTTCGGACAAATTTTTTAGTAATAGATTTTCGGAAAATATCTTAAACCTAATAAATATTCGAATACTTTCTCAGGATATTTAGTATTCCTCATAAACACAGGTGGCAACATTTAACGGTTAAAAGGCTTATAGATTAGTCATTTAAGTTCTTACCTTCCATTGGGATACCAAAACTGAGAATCCATGTCAAAAGATCATTCAAAAAAAGCCGACAAGAAAGATTCTACCATTGTTTTTAAAAAGTCTTCTAAAAGTCTTTCGTCTCTGGTATTCGAACTTATAAAGCCATATAAAAAATGGCTTGTTGTTATCTTTCTTGCGATGTTATTGGAAACAGCGATGAGTTTTCTGGGTCCCTGGCCTTTAAAAATTATTATTGACAATGTTGTCGGT
Organism: uncultured Bacteroidota bacterium; assembly: GCA_963757975.1. Lineage (GTDB taxonomy): Bacteria > Bacteroidota > Bacteroidia > Chitinophagales > Chitinophagaceae > Puia. Next base: position 8,671 of record CAVWUD010000036.1, on the reverse strand, counting down.
CATCATGCTTTGCCCGGTTGGTTGTTCTGGATAAATGATTTAACAGCAGGTGACAGCAAAATGGCTATCGCCGGTGTGGCAGCTATTGGTTTGATCCTGATCGCCTTGATTGGTGGAATCGCGGGATACATTGATAATTATTTTACCGAAAGCGTAGCTCAATACGTTGCAAATGATTTGAGGCAGAAGGTATATCATCATCTCCAACGACTTTCACTTTCGTATTACGATTCACATCAGATCGGGAACATATTGAGTACGATTACTTCGGATGTTTCAACAATACAAGGCTTTGCGTCCTCTGCCCTTCTGAGCATTCTGATTGATGCACTCACAATTTTGGGAATGCTGGGACTCATGTTCTATATGAATTGGGATTTTGCGTTGGTAGCAGTGGCCGTCACTCCGTTGTTGTTTTATTTGTTGCCCGATTTAAAACAGCCGTTAAAAAAGCAACCCACGCAGTAAGAACACAGCAATCAACTATGGTTTCAGTACTGCAACAGGGATTGGAATCTGTTCGGGCCGTAAAAGCCTTCGACAGGCAGGATCTTGAAGAGTCGAATCTCCAGGCGGTAAGCATAAGTACTGTAAATGCTTCTTTAAAAGCCAGAAAAGTCAAATCATTACTTTCTCCGGTAGTGGCACTAATCGTATCCGCATGTACTGCTTTTGTTCTCTGGCGTGGAGCTCATCTGGTTCTAATTGAAGCGATGACCCTTGGAGGATTAACGGTATTTCTTTCCTATCTCGGAAAATTTTTTAAACCTGTTCAGGATTTGGCTAAGATGACAACATCCATTGCACAGGCTTCTGTTGCCTTGGAACGAATACAGGCTATTCTGGATACTGACACCGTAATACCACAAAAACCCAATGCTAAGGAACCTACCAACGTGCAGGGACATATCGATTTTGAACATGTAGCTTTTTCATATGGTCCCGATACACCCAGTTTTACTCGACGTTAATTTTTCAATTAAAGGCGGCCAAAGAATTGGTATTTGCGGACCGACGGGCGGCGGAAAATCAACAGTAGTCAGTTTAATTCCCCGTTTTTACGACCCAACAAAGGGACGGGTTCTCATAGACGGAGTGGATATCACCGATTTTCAATTGCATGGTGATAAGGGATTACGTGATCAGATCGCATTTGTTTTACAGGATACAGTTTTATTTTTCGGAACGATCCGGGACAATATTGCATATGGAAAGCTGGGGGCAACACAGGAGGAAATTGAAGCCGCAGCAAAAATGGCCAATGCGGATGAGTTCATCGCAAAAATGCCCCACGGATATGATACGATGGTGGGAGAAAGGGGGCTTACTCTTTCGGGAGGGCAACGTCAGCGTATAGGAATTGCCAGGGCGATAATAAGAAATTCACCCATATTCATATTGGACGAACCAACCGCCGCACTTGATACGGAATCAGAAAAACTCGTAATGGAAGCTCTTGAAAGACTGATGGAGGGAAGAACAGTTATTATTATAGCCCATCGCCTGAGTACGATCAGGGACGCCGATAAAATTGTAGTTCTCAAAGGAGGCTTTGTAGCCGAACAGGGTACTCATGATGAACTTATAGCGCGCAATCAAATTTATGCAGAACTTTACCATATTCAGTCGGGCGCAGAACCATTGGTAAATGCATAATCAAAATAGTCCTTATCACCATTGAAATCAAAAAAATGTCAAATTCAAACGCAACCAGGAGGATCATTATATTTCCTGATGACACTAAAAAGCCGATTGTAGATGCTATAGGATCGGCAAAGAGTTCTATTAAAATTAAAATGTTTGTATTTTCTGATCCCGATCTCATTATCTGTAATTGAGGCAAAAAAAAGAGGAATAAAGGTACAGGTCATGCTGAATCCAGCCCGTAGCAGCGGAGAAGAAGAAAATGGAGAAACCAGGAAACAACTGGAAGCTGCAGGAATTGAGGTAAAAGACAGCAACCCTGCTTTTGGATTGACACATGAAAAATCGATGGTAATCGATGGTGAAGTTGCATTTATAAAATCACTCAACTGGGCAACAAAAAATCTAACGGTAACACGTGACTATGCAATTATCACAAGTCATAAACATGAAGTTGATGAAGTGGTTGCCTGTTTCGTTGCAGACTGGGAAAGGAAGAATTTCGATCCGGGAGAACACGCAAATATGATTTGGTGTACCGGCAATGGGCGTGACCGGATTGCACGGTTTATAGATGAGGCAAAACATACTTTGTTTGTTCAGAATGAACGGTATCAGGATTCAGTGATTATTGAAAGGCTTGTAAGAGCTGCCACGCGGGGCGTAAAAGTACATATTATGGCAAGGCCGCCTCATTCACTGAAAAAAGATAAACTGGTAGAAGCTGTAGGAGGTTTGCGAATTATGGACGATGTCGGAATTAAAGTTCATACACTGCGACATCTCAAACTGCATGGTAAAATGCTTATTGCAGATGGTAACCGTGCGATCGTAGGATCCATTAACCTTGCTCCGGGTAGTTTTGATGACAGAAGAGAACTTGCCATTGAAGTACATGATGAAGATATTGTTGAAAGACTTCAGCAAATCGCCCACGAGGACTGGGGAAATTCGCATCCGCTGGATCTTACTGATGAAGGCCTGATTTCCGATCTCGAAGAAAAGGGTGAGGGAGGTGATGAAAATCTTGGGTTGAATCTGAAGAAAAAGCATGAGGAAGAGGACTGAAAACAGAGATAGGAGTATGGGAGTATGGGAGTGTGTGTTTTAATCACATTCTTTCAGGAACACGGATTCCCAGTAGTCGCATGGATGACTGAATGATATTCGCTGTCATAACGCAGATCCTTAAACGCAATTGTTTTTTATATTCTGATTCTGCCCGTCCGATTGAATGCTCAGAATAAAAAGAGTTAAATATTTTAGCTATACTGAAAACATAATTGGCAACAAGGGAAGGATTCATCTCGATACAGGCCTGCTGTAAAAAAGAACGATACTTTTCAAGTGAAATCAACAATTCTTTTTCCAATGGAAGTAGAGCCGGTTTTTCAGATCCGGAAGTATTCGCCAATTGATTCCTTTCTTAATATGGATTTTATGCGGGCATGTGCATATTGTATAAATGGTCCTGTAAATCCATGGAAGTCGATCGATTCTTCCGGATTAAATACCATCTCTTTTTCGGGTCAACACGGAACAGAAAAAATTTCAGGGCGCCGAGACCGATCGTATCATAAAGCTCCTTCCTTTCCTTTTCTGTAAAATCATCCACTTTACCCAGTTCCTCTGTATGTTTCGCAGCAATGTCTGTCATTTCATCAATAATATCATCAGCATCCACAACGGTTCCTTCTCGTGTTTTCATTCTTCCTGAAGGAAGTTCAACCAGTCCGTATGATAAATGATAGAGTCCTGCAGCAGAGGGAAATTGAAGTTTCTGGCATATCAATCTAAGAACCTTAAAGTGATAATTCTGTTCATCAGCCACTACATATATACTAAGATCCGTATTATACTCCTCATATTTCCTTTCGGCCAGACCAATATCCTGCGTCATATACACAGCGGTTCCGTCATTTCGCTGCACTATCTTTTCATCAAGTCCGTCCGGCTTCAGGTCAATCCAAACGCTGCCATCTTCTTTTTTAAAAAAAACTTTTTTATCTAATCCCATTTCTACCATATCCTTACCAAGAAGATATGTCTGGCTTTCATAATATATTTTATCAAAATCGCTACCGATGCGTTTGTACGTTATATCAAAACCGGCATAAACCCAATATTCATTTTTTTCCATAATTCCATCACTTCAGGAACTCCTGCTTCCCAGTCGACCAACATTTGCTGTGCTGCTTTCATCAGCGGCGCTTCTTTTTCAGCTTTTTCCTTTGTTAGCCCAGCAGTCATAGGGTTTCTACCTGTTTCTTTAATTCCACCCCGAATAATACGTAATAGTCTCCAACAAAATGATCACCCTTTAGACCTGTGCTTTCGGGAGTGGCTCCGCTTGCAAACAATTTCCATGCAACCATACTTTTACAAATATGAATACCCCTGTCATTCGCAATGCACGTTTTTATAATGTCATAACCTAGGATTTTATAAATGGCAGCTACACTCCAGCCTAAAAAATTGTTCCTGAGATGCCCGAGATGCAGGGGCTTATTTGTATTGGGAGAAGAATATTCAACCATGACTCGCTTCCCATTAACTGATTGCGAGCCATACGATGCATTATTATATTGGGTATGGAGGAAATCAATTAAAATATTATCAGCCATTACAAGATTCAGAAATCCTTTGATAACGTTAAATTCTGAAAACCAGCCAGGATTGGATTTAAGCAGAGCTTCACCGATTCCCTGACCGAGGGCGTCGGGTGAGGTTTTCAGAATTTTGCTGTAAGAAAATAAAACGACTGTATAATCTCCCCTGAATTCCGGCTTGGTTTCGTTAACCAGCATGTCCTGTGAATCGATCTGGTAATTATATTTTTCGGCTATAACAGCCTGAACGGCCAGTTTGATGCCGGGCACAAGCTCCATTCTAAAATAATTGTGTGCAAAAGTAATATTTGTTAGGTATACTATCTGCTTCGTTTATATTAACTTCGCGCCCGGAATCTGAGGATTTATGCCAAAAAAGGAGATCATTTCCATAATAGATTTTTTTTATCCCCCTTTCCGGAATAATTTCTCCCCTACAGACTTTCCGGTACGCAGCTTGCGGGGGTGCGAATACTATCCTTGATATTTTCGTTTTTTTCCTGGCTTATAACTATATCCTTCATAAACAGGTTTTACATCTGGGATTTATTTCTTTTAAACCTTATATAGCCGCATTTATTATTTCATTTCTTATCAGTTTTCCAACCGGCTTTATGCTGATGCGGCACGTGGTATTTCCCGGATCTGTCCTTCACGGACGTGTTCAGCTTTTCCGGTATTTCGTCCTTGTTTTGATCTGCATAATCCTGAACTATATTTTCATCCGCCTGTTTGTGGAGCAATTTCATATATTTCCTACCATCGCAAAGATTATAACCACGGCCATTGTGGTTTCTTTCAGCTATGTGACTCAGAAGAATTTTACTTTTAAATGCCCGGTAAGGCATAAGGTTTAATGCTGAAAGCCCAAAGCTTAAAGCCTAAAACCGAAAACATGAATCTTCACCTCTTACCTGCTTGGGGCAATATGGGGCGCTTATCAGAAGTAGAAGAATAAATAATAGATATGTTTAGTCGCATCATATTGGTTCGCATTTGAATTATTATTGTTAGTATATTTAATTATTACATTCATGCACCTGGCTTTAGGCTTTAAGCCTTAAGTTTTGGGCTTAAAAACGATTGTCATGACTACAACACGCAGAAATTTTCTAAAAACCAGTGGACTATCTGTTGCTGCTCTTGCCGTTGGATCACATAAACTAATTGCCGGCATACCCTGACAAGTATATCGGAGTCCAACTTTATACAGTCCGCGACTGCCATGGATAAAGATCCCTCAGGAACTTTAAAAAGTCTTGCTGCCATGGGTTACAAATATGTGGAACATGCAAATTATAAGGACAGAAAATTTTATGGATATGCTCCCGACCGAGTTTAAAAAGCTCCTTGATGGGATCAATCTGAATATGATCAGCGGTCACGTGCAAATGGTTCCAAAGGATTATGATTTTTCAAAAAATGATTTTTCAGATAAGTGGAAATATACGGTTGAGGATGCAGCTACTGCCGGTCAGAAATACCTGGTATCCCCATGGCTGGATAACAGCCTCAGAAAAAATATGAATGATTTCAAAGCATATATGGATGTATTCAATAAATCCGGAATGCTTTGTCAAAAATCAGGAATGAAATTTGGGTATCATAACCATGATTTTGAGTTCACCACAATGATTGATGGGCAATTGCTGTACGATCTGATACTAAATAATACGGATCCTGCATTGGTAGCGCAACAACTTGACATGGGCAATCTGTATAATGGTGGATTTAAAGCTATTGATGTTGCAAAAAAATTCCCGGGCCGTTTTGAGTTAATGCATGTAAAAGACGAGATTCCTGTAACAAAAGCATCTTCAGAAAAATACGAAAGTACCATCCTTGGTAAAGGAATTGTGGGAACAAAAGAAGTCTGTGATATCGGACGTACAAGCGGAGGTACCAAATGGTTTATCATTGAGCAGGAATCCTATCAGGGATTAATCCACTGGATTGTTCAAAACAGGATTTGGCTATTATGAAGGACTGGGGATATTAAGCTTTAGGCTTAATACCTGTAATGATCCGCCTTAAATGGTCCTTTTACAGGAATGCCGAGATATTCACTTTGCACTTGAGTCAATTCATCCAGTTCACTCCAATTTTTGGCAAGTGTAAACGGGCAACTTTTTCATCCAGATGTTTTGGAAGAACAAATACTTTGTTTTCGTATTTGCTATGATTTTGTCCAAATCTCAATCTGCGCCAGTGTTTGGTTAGTGAATGAATTACTCATTACAAAACTTGGGTGGCCTGTTGCACAGCCCAGGTTCACCAAACGACCTTCTGCCAGTACGATCACATCTTTCCATCAATATTATATAGATCAACCTGTGGTTTGATAGTATCTTTTGTATGACCATAGTTGTTATTGAACCATGCCATATCAATTTCAATATCAAAGTGACCAATATTACAAACGATCGCTTTGTCTTTCAATCAAACGGAAATGTTTTTCAGTGATCAGGTCACGGCAACCGGATGCAGTTACAACGATGTCAGCTTCTTTAACAGCATCGATCATATCTTTACTTCAAATCCGTCCATAGCTGCCTGTAAAGCACAGATAGGATCTATTTCGGTAACAATAACACGACAACCTGCTCCATGTAATGATTGCTGCAGAACCTTTACCCACATCTCCATAACCACCTACCACAGCCACTTTACCTGCCAGCATCACATCAGTAGCACGGCGAATCGCATCAACCAGACTTTCTTTACAACCATATTTATTATCAAACTTTGATTTGGTAACTGAATCATTTACATTGATAGCAGGAATAGGCAATGTACCTTTCGCCACTCTTTCATAAAGCGTGTACTCCGGTAGTGTTTCTTCAGAAATCCCTTTACATGCTGAACCAGTTCAGGATATTTATCTAACACCATATTGGTTAGATCACCACCATCATCCAATATCATATTCAACGGTCTATCCGTTCCACCAAAGAATAAAGTTTGTTCAATACACCAGTCAGCTTCTTCCAGACTTTGTCCCTTCCAGGCAAATACGCCAACACCGGCAGCAGCAATAGCAGCAGCAGCATGGTCCTGCGTTGAAAAAATATTACATGAACTCCAGCGAACTTCAGCACCGAGTTCAATCAATGTTTCAATCAACACAGCTGTCTGAATGGTCATGTGCAAACAACCTGCAACTCGCGCACCTTTCAATGGTTTTAGTTTTCCGTATTCAGCACGGAGCGCCATCAGACCAGGCATTTCCGCTTCTGCAAGACGGATTTCTTTACGGCCCCATTCAGCCAGACTCATGTCCTTCACCTTATAAGGAAGGTTAAGATCGAATTTTTTGTTTTTGTGTGACATATATAATGTTTTTAGTGCTGTAAAGTAGGTTTGTAGAACAAATATAGTATATTATTATTAATTTTGGAACAAATGACTATATTATTAGTATCTTTTGAAGAACAAACATACATTATTGTCATGGAAAAAGAGCCTTAAAAAGAACAAACGGAACATGCGACATTGCCACTGGATGAAAAAGACAAAGCTATTCTGCAGTATCTTGCAATTTAACGCGAAAGCAACGGTACAGGGAGATTGCACACCAAGTGCATCTCAGTACTACGCCCGTGCATGAACGTATCAAAAGAATGGAAGATGAGGGAGTGATCCGGCAATATGCCACCTTGATTAAATCATTCGACGGATAAAAAAAGGATTGATGGCCATCTGTTATATTTCATTGAAGGAACATAATAAAAAATCTGGCGGGAAATTTATTAAAACGATTCAGGAAATGCCGGAAGTAATTGAATTTTATATTATTTGGGCGCATTCGATTTTATGCTAAAAGTAGTTGCAGAAAATATGGATGACTATTACAATTTTCATGTGAATAAATTAGGGCAGGTTGAAAATATTGCGCAGGTTCAAAGTACTTTTATCATGGGAGTAATAAAAGCAAGTCAACCGATTGATCAGTTAGTTTTCAATAAAGCGGCGACTACTTTATCGATTGGCAACTGACGGATTCTTCGAAAACGATTCCAGGGTATGAAATCTAAAAGTTTCTGTTTCCCCTGTTTTTCTGTAGATTTCCATCTGGGCTTCATCAAAATCAATATTTTGTTTCGCAGGGGTACTCTGATTTCTTCTAACGCTTCAACGAGGTAATAGATTGAAATTATCTGATGTTCCGATTGAATGCACTCATCTGAAAAAAATCAGTTGTATAAAAATGTCCGGTTACATATACATGCAATTTCATTTCTTCCCGGATCTCACGCTTTAAACAATCCCTTGTCCCTTCACCGATTTAGGCCGCCGCCAGGGAATTTCGTGTACTGACTTCCACGAATAAATTCATCAGAAACAAGTACTTCACGATTTTTACCAAACAAAATTCCATATACTCTTATATTGAACATTGATTCCTCATATTAATATTT
>CAVWUD010000035.1:0-75476 GCA_963757975.1 uncultured Bacteroidota bacterium | reverse complement strand
CACGTTGCGTTCTGATAAATTTATTGCCGGCACCAATGCCTTCCTGGTACCGTCTGTTTATGCCCAGTTCAATATTTCGCTGATATGAAATAAAAGCTGTTAAGAACCAGCTTGAAGTCAGGTAATAATTGTATTTGAAATTGACATTTTCCTGTTCCCTGGAAAATGCAGTATCGGTAATGGAATAAATACCGGATGCCCCAAAAGTGATTTCATCTTTCCGGGTTACATAACTGGCATTCAGGTCAAAATTGAAGCGTCCGAATTTACTGGATTTGGTGTAGGTGTATCCTACCGTGGCACTTCCTGAAAACCGGTCCAGAAATTCATCTTTAAATGGATACAGAACTGAAATCCGCTCCAGCATCCACTCAATGGTATCTTTTTCATTCACGATGCGCACGTATCCTTTTTCATTCGGAATTATTTTACCATAATAAACATGATCTTCGGTTGTTTCAATCCTGAAAACACACCTGTTGCTGAAATGGTTTTTAGTTTAATGAGTTGTACAGAGATGTCATTGGCGTAGGCGGTCAAAGTTAACTACGCCAAGCCTGATGGTTTTGATTTCCCCCAGAATAATACTGCCGTTCCTGAAAAACAGTGTATCCTGCTGTTTCTGGGAAAAAAGTTTTCCTGAAAAAAACCCCATCAATAATAACCAGGTTAACTCTTTCAAGTTTTAAGAAAAATATTGTTCAGAGTAGAATATCTGCGCCAATAGTCAGCGTTGTCCTGTCTACCGGCAGTATATAATCCAAATGTTCCTCCCGCCGCGCACTTGTAAATATAATCTACCTGCAGATTCAATCGCCAGCCCGGTTTTTCCGGATATAAATTTACCCCGCCACCTGCTTCCCATGGATGCCTCTTCCACTGATCCCAGAAATAGCTATTGATTCCATATAACATCAGAACACGGGTATTATCATTTGGATATCTGCACGACATATCCGTAATCATTAATTACGCTAATGGGCAGGGGTCCTGTCGCTTCAAAATCGGATAACCTCCTGCCCGAAAAATTCCAGGTCAATTCCAACCCCTGGTATTTAAATCCAAGGTCAACAGAACCCATATTATAATTAGTCTCTATGACAGTCACTCCCGGTGCCAGCCTCCTGTCTGGAAGAACAGAATACCGTCGGTATCTGATTTGTGTTTCGTCAGGTCCGCTGACACTTGAATTCAGTGAAACGTTTTCCCTGCAATTAACAAAACTAACACCAAAGCGTGTGGCGGGTTTTGTATGAAATTCAAAATCACCCTGCCCTCCGCGGGGCCCGAACTCTCCGGTCGTGGGCATGGTCATCAGCGTAAAACTTTTCGAAAAATCACGGGTCTCCTTAGCCGATTTAATACCCAGTGTACTGAGATGTTGTTGCCGAGCATGATATTATAATATAAGCGCGGAATGATCTCCCCCGTCAGGAATTACCCATCGTGAACCCGGAACGTAAAGCTTCTTCACCCATGGTCCGGTCGGTTGACAAATAAAATGGAAATGGACCCTGCATGGATCGGACAGAAAGATTCGGAGCTACACCTACTCCCAGTTTAAAATTTTTATTAAAAGTATATTGCAGGTTTCCATATACGAGGGTCTGCTGTGTTGAAAAAATAATCCATACGTAGAGTGTATAAGTCAGTTTCGGTGTGAGACATCCTCGAAAACCAAAGCATAGTCCTGTGCCAGGCAATGTCATCGCGCCCGACAAGCTTTTATTTCCAAGGTGATCATACCATACCTGGTTCCCGGGTGTCTGATCCAGAAACCTGACCAAGGCGTAGATGCCCAGATTCAGGCTTCCCAAGTTGGTTTTTATGATGTTGAAACCTTTACCCGGAGTAAGTTCGCCGGCAATCATATTAGATGCCTGTGCCGTATCCGGATATTCAAATCCCTGTTTTTGAGCGTTCAATTCCAGGCTGATTAATGATAAGGCAAGGACACAGATTAGTTTTGGCATCTTTTATTTTTTTGACTATTTCAAAATATTTGCTTTTTCCCAGGCCCTTACTTTCACCCTGGCCGCATCGAACAGCCGGAAATAATTCTGCTTTCTTATTTTTTCACTTGTCGATGGTGACAAGGCTTTCCACAATGGCGCATACAAGTCATAAACCGACATATAAAATTTCTGACGGTGGCGCCACGATATAGGTTCCAAAATAAAATCTGTCCGGGAATTTTTGAACACCAACACACTGTTCTGAATCGTTTTTGAATTGGTCAAAATATATTTGGCCACTTCATCCCAGGAAATATCAAAATACACATGGGAAAAATGACGGATCACTCAATATATCCTCAATAATAGAAATCTGATTGGACGGTCTTTCTCCAGGATCGATAGATGAATAACCGACGGGGTGCACCACACGGCCAAGTCCCATATGTGCCCAGATGATTGTAGTGCCCGGATGTCGTTTCAACAGATCCTTCATCTGCGAGAGGTAGACTGCTTCCGCGGCAGGTTTCGCAAAAGGCATGTCAATATCACTGTGTATGAGTACAAGCAATCCGACTCTTCCTGCGAAATCGAGGATGCTGTCAAGCGCGGGATTGGTAAGGCTGGCCGTTTCCCCCGACACTTTGGAAGAAACAAATTCTTTGTGTATAGAGAATTCTCCAATGCCTGTAAACACTCCCGGAAAAGTTCGAAGCACCCGTTCGATATGTTTCACGCCGTACATATCCGCCGGATTAAATCCGGTGATCATCGGATCGAAACGTGCCTGTTGTTCTTTGCTGAGTGACTTATACTGCATGGCGATATAAGCATCCGTAAAGGAATAATAATATAAGGGCGCATCTGTTTGCAGATAATAAGTGGGCGCATAATTACCGGAATTCTGATAGGACCAGTCCTGCTGCAGCGGAATTCCGAATAAAGCTGATCGCCCGCATTTGTTTCCCATTATTTCCAGGAATTTGTCGGCCGTAATTCCTTCCTGGATATAATTCGTTAAATGAAAATGGGAATCATTGAACAGATAATCATCGCTTTGTTTTTGCGCTGTCAGCGGATTCCATTGCCCGGCAAAACACAAACACAACACGAACAACTTCAAAATATTCTGTTGAATTTTCATCGCATATTTTTTATGCCGCTTACATTTTTGGATTTACCAGGTATGGATTTACTTTTAATTCTTTCACGATATCATAAATAGTTTTTTGTGCTTTCACGCTGTTGCCGACAACATTCAGTGGTGGAGAAATCACGGCGATTCCGAATTTCCCCGGGCAAACTGCGATGATGCCGCCGCCCACACCACTCTTGCCGGGCAATCCTACTTCATACAACCATTGTCCGGAATCATCATACAGGCCAGCGGTCGCCATTACAGATAAAGTGAATGCACAGGTTTCAGGAGAAACCACTTTCTTTTTTGTGATCGGATTGACACCACCATTTCCAAGGGTGGCTGCCATGACTGCAAGATCTTTTGCGTTGACATTGATCGCACATTGCCTGGTGTACACATCTGTTGCCTGCACCGGATCAAAATACATGCGTCCATAAGCATATAATAAATGCGCAATAGCCTGGTTCCTTAAATTATCTCCCGCTTCACTGATGTATACCGGTTCGTTCACATATAATTTTTCGCCGGCAAAATCATCGTGTGTCTGAAGAATATTTTTCCATTTGGCAGCTGAATCTGCTCCCGCAATCATACTCACGGCTGCAATCGCTCCCGGATTCACCAATGGATTGATTTCTTTTCCCTTCTGCAATTCGATCGCGATAATAGAGTTAAACCGCAGGCCCGTAGCATCCACACCAATTTTTTGCCTGACTGCTTCCTCGCCTTGTTCTTCAATCACTTTGGCCAGTGTAAAAACTTTGGAAATAGACTGAATCGAAACCCTTGAAGTCAGATCACCGGCAGCATATACCTTCCCTTCGGCTGTTACAAGACAGATCCCGTAAATATTTGGATCCACAGCGGCGAGTTCCTTGATATAATCTGCATTTTTGCCCTCATGCAGGTCCTTGTATTTTGCATAGGCCCGGTCGATAATGGCCTGATAGTCGGGCGTGGATGAAGCATCCGCCGGTTTGCCTTTGCGTGTTTGCGCCCTGGCTGCTGAAAAAGATAATATCACCATGGCAACCACAAGCATCAGCGCGGGAAGAATGGATAATTTTTTCATTTTTTTTTATTTATTAATGAGAACTACCGATGATTAAACAAAACTTTTAACTAAAACTGCTTTGGGCTTTAGGCTTTAAGCTTTCGGCTTTATGTTTTGTGCTTTAAGCCTTGTGCTTTACGCTCTATCATTCTTTATTGAAATAAAAAATCTGTGAGAAATTATATTTAAATGAGAACTGAAGTTTTACGATGTTGGAACTGAACCCGTCACTGAAATTGGTTCGTTTCCCATACTCCAATTCTGCAGCCAGCGTTATATTTTTAACTGGCGAGGCGATCAGGTTCAGAGTAGCATATTGTCCATCCTTGTATGCATTGGCTGAACTGAATTCTGTATTGTCAATATGAATTCCGGAATAGCCGATCGTTGTACTCAGTTTCGGTGACCAGTTATGTTCTAAATAAGCTATATAGCCATATACCGGAAGTGCCTTGCCGCTTACAGGTTTGGTTATATTTCCTGCATTACTGATGATGCCGACATCGTATGGGCAATCATTCATATAGTTTTCGACACCTTGTCCGTAAACAAATGACAGTCGGAGTACATCATTCTTGGTCAGATTTAATACGGAACTCAAATGAAGTCCCCATCCCAATGTGCTTCCCGTGAGATCGTATACCCCCGTGGTATGAATATCGGACCATTGAATATTTCGCAATATGCCTGCAAGTTGTACATGACCCCAGTCTCCGCTTTTCTTAAAATGTGCGGATAAATCAGGCAGTGGATAATGTGCTTTCACACTATCGATTTCGATGCGGCTTTCCAATGAACCCTGATCTGCGCTCGCGCCTGGTTTTTCCAGCGAGATATATAATTCATTATCCCCGGTCATCGCAGCATACCTGATTTGTAAGTTGCGAAAGAATACCATTCCGGTGGGGCCCCAGTATTCCATTATGTTGGGGAATACATCCGCATCCATAAAAGTTGAATTGGTTTGCCCGGCGAGTACCCTCCCTAATTCACCGTAAGCATGACGAAGACGCATGGTAGTCTGCCCTTCGTCGGTACCCACTCCGAACATATCAAATTCAAATACCGCTTTCAATTCCCCGGCCGGTGTCGGTGTATATCCCTTCACGCCGAATCTTGTTTGGCGAACTCCAAAAAATACATTTCCATCGGGAGCGTACTGATTGGCGTAGGAAGGCAGTTTGGTTACGCGGAGGGCATCGGACCAGGCCGGATTAATCTGATTAAAATCATAGCCCGCGTCCAGCTGAGCGAATCCATAAATTTCAAGACCGCTTCGCTTCGTGGAATCCTGACCGAGAGCCGGTCCCATCATGCCGAAAATGGCAACAACCAGGAGTAGTTTGGATCTCATAATTTTGGTTTTATATTGAGTAAATAAATCGGGGACCCTATTCTCTGTTCGTTAAGTATTCAATGATCTCTTTTTCTAACGATGAAGTCAGGTGACGATATTCTTCTTCCCTGTGTTTGTTAGTTATCATTTGATCCTTGTATTTCTCTGTGTGAATTTTACTGGTATAGTAATCCTCACAAAGGGTTCTGAAATCCTCGTCCACGAGATATAATATCCTGATCGTTTCTTCATGATTGGGAAGTAGGCTGATAATATAGTTAAGTGGACCCGGCATGTAAAATTTCATACGGTCGGTCAATAGTAAGCAGAACAGCTGCCGGTATCCAAAATAAATGGGTTAATAACAGTTAAATACCGCAGGTATTTACATTTGGAAAGACCTCATTAGTTGAGTGAGAGAATACAAAGTATGGACATTGAGCTTGTCAAATATTCTGCGCTTGTAAGTGTTGGCAGTGGAATACTGGATTTTTAAAATATCACAAATTCCCGGAAGTGATGTCCCTTCATTTAAATGTTTAACGATTTCCAGTTCTCTTGCAGAAAGGCTGTTAAAAGGATTATCCTCTTTGTGTTTAGAATTAATATTGAGCATCAACTCGAGAAGACAAGGGCTCATATATTTCTTTCCAGACATAACATTCCGGATTGCCAAAATAATTTCATTGATGGATGCTGTTTTAAGCAGGTAGCCCTTAGCGCCCATCTGGATACAGCGTACTCCATAAATCTCCTCCGGATACAGAGAAAAAATCAGCAGCTTGGTTTCAGGATAGGATATCCGGATCCAGTTCATCGTATTGGCAAAATCATTTCCGGGAATTACAATATCCATTACGATCATCTCGTAATGATTGAGTTTTAGAAATTGTGCGATTTCATATTCATTACCGGCCTCGTCTATCCTGACCCGAAGACACATATCTTTCAGGAGGGATTTTATCCCGGAACGCACGATGCTGCAGTCATCGGCAAGAAGAATTCCTTTCATAGACAGGTTGTTTAGAAGAAAAGGGCATATTCAATTTACATCAAAATGGATGTATTCCCAATTAAAATAATTTCCTTCAGAACACAATCTCCCCCGCAGTGCAGGATTTGTGCAGGAAATTGAAGTCTTCTAAGGGATAATATGTAACACAAACTGCTACAGGTTTAGGGTTAAATATGTTACAGAAAAACCCGGCTAAGGAATATAAGTTTGTATTAATAACTGAAAGATGCCCGGTAAACCAATACATCATGTGGAAATTTCAGGTTCTTTTTCAACTGAAGAAATCATGCTGCAGTCAAAGCGCATATTGGCGCATCCTTCATTCAGCAATTCACAAATCCTCAGCAATTTTCTGGAATTTATTATTTCTGAGGTCATTCACAACCGGGAACAGCAAATTAAGGAATATAGTATAGCAGTAAATGTGCTTAAACGCCCGCTTGATTTTAATCCGCATGAAGATGCGATAGTCCGTATACATGCAGGCAGGCTGAGAAGAGCTTTGAGCGAATATTATTTTACGATGGGGATCCATGATCCGATCATTATTCAAATTTCCAAAGGCTCTTATATCCCCCATTTTTCCAGGCAGGAAGAAGAAAAGCAACCAGTAATCCAGGAACTCTTTCCCATTTCAAATGAACTGCCTGACAATCCGGTTGTCGCCATTTTTCCCTTCGTAGTAACACCAGAAAGCCGGGAATTGCATGAATTTTCATCAGAACTGGGAGAATGTTTGATTGCTGAATTTTCAAGGTTTCGTGAAATCAGTCTGATAGGTTACTATTCAGGGGAAACGAAGTCAAAGATCGAAGAAAACATCCTGGATGCCGGCAAACTCATTGGCGCAAATTTTATCCTCACCGGAACAATCCGACTCAGGGGAAAGAATATCTGCGTTCATATCGACTATTTGAATGCACAAACTGGAAGAATATTGATGGCCAAATATTTTCACGAGGAATTTACAGGTAAGGCCAATTTTGATTTAATTGAAAGCTTGGCCAGGAGCGTCATGCATACGCTGAATATTCAGATATTGCACCATCCAAACCCTAGTGCCGGCTGAGGACTGCACTAATCCGGGCCTTCCGTTACAAGTCTGATCCAATTTTGAAATTACCCTGTAGTAGCTAAATTCATTTTGGAATGTGTTTCATAGTACTTGTCCGGACTATACAGGAAAAGACAGGTACCGTTTTTTATTTTTTCTATTATTTTCCTGTGAAGGTTTTTAGGAATTGCGGGGCAGCCTTCACTCCTTCCGATATAACCCTGGCTTATGGCCATACGCTCGTTTACGTACGAGGCACTATGAATAACAATGCCACGCGAACAGGCATTATCATTGATACCTTCTTCTTTACCATTGAGCTTTAGAGAATAACCATGATGCCCGAAATATGTATCTCCGGTAACATAGAAGCCAAGGCTGCTTTCGCCACTATGGGGTTTGTTTGAAAACTGAGTTGCCATTTCTTTACCAGAATTTCTACCATGAGAAACATAGGTGTTAAAGATCAGCTTACAGGTATTCAGATCAATAACGAATAGCCGTTTTTTCGAAGACGGAAGGCTTAGATCGATGATGGAGAGTATGCCGGCATTCTGAATTTCACCGGAGGATACCAGCAGACTTAGTCCGGCAAGACCTTCTTTAAAGGCAGCTTTTGATAAACCATAATCACCCAGACGAAGGCTGTCATAAATATTATTCCTGCCTGCAGATTTACTTAAATTGGCTGGCGAAGAAATAAAAACCGGGCTGGCCTGAATATGAGGGAATGGATGCATACTCAATATCGGAGCTGAGAAAATAACCAGTACAAAAAAGTTTAGAAAAGAAAAATAAAGTTTGGCTGTCCTTTTTGGAGTCTTTCTCATTCAAATCATTTTGAGTCTTAAACACTTTCCGGCACGCCGGAAATAATCATAAGATAATTGGAATTTCGGAAGGTAGAAATAATTTCTCCGGGAGGTCTCTGATATTTAATACTTAGGAGAATTTTAACGAAGTCAATATGAGCCGCGCGCCGACCGTTATTTCGCTTCTGCCGCGAGCTTCAATTTACTGATATCCAGTTTGATCATATTCATCATGGCCTGCATCACGCGACCTGCCTTTGCTTTGTCGGGATCACTGAGCAGTTGGGGTAAGATGATGGGGGTTATCTGCCAATGAAGACCAAATCTGTCTTTTAGCCAGCCACAGGCAAGCTCTTTGCCGCCACCCTGCAGGAGTTTGTTCCAATAGTAATAGACATCTTCCTGAGCGTTGCAGTTTACCGTAAGAGAAATTGCATCCGTCAGGGGATGACCAGGACCTCCATCCATCAAAGTAATTTCCTGCCCTTCCAGCTGAATGGTTGCAACCAGAAAAGCACCCTGGGGCCCGGGTGCACCGGGTGGGTTATAGGCAACCCTGATTTTCTTTGAGTCCTTGAAAATGGAAATATAGAAGTTCATCGCTTCTTCACCATTGTTGTTGAACCAGATAAAAGGACTGATCTTTTGCATAAGAGAATTTTTAAAGTTTATTATTTGCAAGAGCAAACATCATTCCCGGATATTGCCATTACTTATATGTATTGCTTATATCTTATGTACCTTTTTCAGGACGAGTCACCGTGAGTTAATAATGAACAACGGACGTTCGTAAGCGGACAGTTGCTTTTTAAGGCGTCTATTTAAAAAATTGATTTCCAGCAGGCTAACTTATTGGCATTTTATTAGTGCCTCACTTTATTGACGGCCAACCCCGCACGCGCGGGGGCCAACGATCAACAGTCATCTTAATAAATATGCTTAAAAACTACTTCAAAATTGCGTGGCGAAACATGTCCCGCCATTTAACTCAGACTGCAATCAATGTGGTCGGGCTGACATTGGGAATGACCTGCTGTATATTTATTTTTTTATGGGTGAGGCATGAAAAAAGCATCGACAATTTTCATGACCGGGGAGAAAATATTTATGCGGTCTATCAGACGATCACGGCAAACGGCAAAACAGATGGATCATATTCCACACCCCTCAGAGTAATTACCGGTCAGAACTTCCCTTCATTTTTATTAGAAGACGTGACTGCCGCTGTTCCACAGGTGAAACGCCAGGTATATTATGCTACGGGTTATGAATTACCATGGGGACATCCTGAAACTTTTCAGTTCGGTGAAAAGAAATTAAAGCTCGAAGGTTCAAGGGCAGGCAAGGATTTTTTTAAGGTGTTCAGTTACCCCCTTATTGCCGGTAATGCCGAAACCGCACTTCGTGAAATGAAAGGGATCGCCATCTCCCGAAAAATGGCGGAAGATTTTTTTGGGAAAGCCCAAAACGCCATGGGGAAAACCCTTCGATATGAGAACAGCCTGGATTTTACAGTGTCCGCTGTATTTGAAAATCTTCCCCGGGAAAGCTCCATGCATTTCGATTTCCTGCTCAACTGGGATGCGCAAAAGAAATTGCTGCAGTGGGCCTCTAACGATTTTCAATCATATGTTGAACTGGTTCCGGGTGCCAATGTAAAGAGCGTTGAAGCCAGCATCAACAGATTCCTCCAGCCAAGACTTGAAAAAAATCAGTCAGTTCAATTGAATATCGGACTTCAGAAATACGGCGACAAATATCTGCAAAGCAATTTTGTAAATGGAAAACCGGTAAGCGGACGAATTGAATATGTAAGAATATTCAGCAGTGTGGCCATTTTCATACTCTTTATCGCCTGCATCAATTTCATGAACATGGCTACTGCCCAGTCCGTAAAACGTGCCAAGGAAGTCGGACTGCGTAAGGTTGTAGGATCTTCAAGGGGGCAATTGATCGGCCAGTTTTTTGCAGAATCACTCGCATTTTCTTTTATCGCCACGGTTCTTTCCGTTCTCCTGGTCTTTTTACTGTTGCCATCTTTTAACCAATTCACCGGCAAACATATCGCGCTGCAATTAAATAGTCCGGGCCTGTGGTTTTCCCTGATCACACTCATGTTTTTGACAGGACTTGTTGCAGGAAGTTACCCGGCGCTTTATCTTTCTTCTCTTAAACCTGTGCGAATTCTGAAAGGCGTTACAAAATTTACGCGGGGATCCATTTTATTTCGAAAGGGACTTACTGTTTTTCAGTTTATGCTTTCTATCGTACTTCTTGTGGCTACCATTGTCATTACCAGGCAAACCAACTATGTACAAAATACCAACCTGGGTTATGATCGCGAAAACCTGATCTATACCAGAATTGAAGGAGAACTCTCTAATAAAAACAAGTATTTATTATTCAAGAACCGGTTGTCAGATATGCCGGGGATTGGAATAGTAGATCGTAGCACTGAAGTGCCTCAGGCAATGGATTTTGTTGTTACGGATGCTGTGAATTGGGAAGGAAAAGATAAGAATGCCAACGTCGGATTTAAACCGGCTTCTGTAGGATTTGATTTTGTAAAACTGATGAACCTGAAAATTGCAGAGGGTCGTGATTTCTCAAAAAACATTTCTACTGATTCTATTGATGCCTTTCTGGTTAATGAAGAGGCCGTGAAGGAAATGGGAATGAAAAATCCCATCGGCAAATGGGTTTCAGCCTGGGATAAAAAAGGACATATTATTGGCATCCTGAAAGATTATCACACGCATTCCCTTCGTGAACCCATTAAACCGGTTATTCTCGATGTGAAGGAATATGAATATTTCGGCGTGATCATCGTCAAAACAATGCCGGGCAGGACGAAGGAGGCGCTGGCCAGTCTCGCTAAAGTTTATAAGGACATCAATCCCAATTATCCGTTCACGTATCAGTTTGTTGACGAGGAATACAAAAATCTTTATAGCAACGAACTGATCATTACAAAGCTTTCCATTTTATTTGCGTCCCTTGCTATCCTAATATCCTGCCTGGGTTTGCTTGGCCTCGTGATTTTTTCCGCTGAACAGCGCACTAAAGAGATAGGCATCCGGAAAGTACTCGGAGCTTCTATGGGAAGCATAATAGGGCTTTTCTCCAGGGATTTCCTGAAACTTATATGTATTGCTTTTTTGATTGCAGCACCGTTGGCCTGGTATGCTATGAATCATTGGTTGCAGGATTTTGCATACAAGATTGATCTTTCCTGGTGGATCTTTGCTGTAGCAGCAGCTATTTCGATCCTCATCACATTACTTACCGTGAGTCAGCAGGCCATCAAAGTAGCAATCGCCAATCCGGTAAAGAGTTTGCGGTCAGAATAAAGTTAAATCCGGTCTTATCTCTCCGTTCGGAGTGATGAGATCCCAATCCTAATAAGAATGCCTGTCACCAGCCCTTACTGCAAACAGATGCAATACATAAGGAAATAGCGCATTCATCGTATCGATGGATCCGGAAACAGATCCCGGAAGTGTGATAACCAGGCTGTTTTTAATAAAACCCGCGACTCCGCGGGATAACATGGCATAGGGTGTGCGTTCCTGTCCGTACTGACGCGCTGTTTCCATAATGCCCGGAATATGCGTTTCGATCAGTGGTTCGATGGCATCGGGTGTGAGGTCTTTTGGTGAGAGACCTGTTCCACCGGTAAATAAAATCAGTTCATAACCCTGACTGCTGAATTTGACTGCCTCCTGCTGAATAATATGAAAGTCGTCGGGCACTACTACATAGGATGTATTTTCTATTCCATATTCTTTTAATTTTTCAATGATCCATTCGCCGGACCGGTCTTTTGCATTTCCCTTCGAAATGCTGTCCGAACAAACAATGACCGCACCACGAATTGCGACAGGTTGCTTTTTTCTATAATCGCTCATGCCACCCGATTTTTTTTCCAGTCTTATCGTTGTGATTTCAATTCCTTTGTCGAGCGGCTTCAGCATATCATATATCGTGAGCGCGACAATCGAAGCACCGTGCATGGCTTCCACCTCCACTCCGGTTTTATAAATGGTGTGTACTTCCACGGAAATATGTATCGAAAGATTTTCCGTTTTGAAACTGATCGCTGCAAATTCTATCGGGATCGGGTGACAATCAGGAATGACATCCGATGTTTTCTTGATAGCCAGTAATCCCGCGGCTCTTGAGAATTCAAACACATCTCCCTTGGGAACCGTTTTGTTCAAAACGGCCTGCATGGCATCGGGATCAGAAAGCTGCAGAACCGCGGTTGCGATGGCTTTTCTTAATGTGGATGATTTATTCAGAATGTCTTTCATGCAGGTTGATTGATTTTCCATTGAAAGCTGTCGTCTTCAAAAATTTCCTTCCCCCAGATCGGAAGTTCTGTCTTGAGTCGCTCTACCGTTTCGGAACAGGCATCTATGGCTGCTTTTCTGTGCGGCGCAGATGTGAATACGAATAAACAAATTTCTCCGCTCCTGATCTTACCCAGGGAATGATATACATGCATGCAGTTCAGCGAATATTTTTCAATAATCATTTCGCGTATGGCCGCCATCTGTTCCAGGGCCATTTGTTCGTAGCTGGTATAATCCACGGCAACGACTTTTTTATTTTCTACTGCGTCTGCCCTCACCTGTCCCAGGAAAATACTATGTCCCCCGATATCGGTTTTGGACTGGTGCGCGGCGATTTTCTCACTGATAAATACCGGCGAAACAGCCCCCTGCACAAATATATTTTTTATTTTCTGATGCATCATCCTCCGGAATATGGCGGTAGCATAGCTACCTCCTGCCCTGCTCGTATCAAAGTATTGGTTTGCACGACGTTTCTATCGACCGCAATCAGGTAATTCAGATTTTCAAGTAATGGAAAACGAGCAGCGAGTTCTTTCACCAGTCCGTCTGTATCAGCCACATCTGTATTCAACTCCGATAACCCGGTGATTTGTTTAAGCTGCCCGTATAATTGAATTTTTACTGCCATAATAATTTCCATGCTGCTATCATCAAAACAAAAGCCAATAGATTTTTCAGAACGGTTTGCGGAAATTTAATGGAACCCATATAAGCGCCGCAAAGACCACCCGCAAAAGCGACAGCCACATATCCCAGCATTTCCGAACTGAATGTGATGCCTTTTGTGTACTGGCCGGCGAGACCCGCTGCCGAGTTCACAAAAATAAATAAAGCGCTGATAGCAGCTGTTTGTTTCTGATTCGTCCATTTCAGTAAAAGCAGGATCGGTGAAAGAATAATGCCGCCGCCAATGCCGATCATGCCGGACAGAAAACCGATGGCAGCGCCGATAAACAGCAACCCATAGAGTTTCGCAGGCTTCATATCTTTTGGATCCGTGTTCTTAAAAAAAAGAAAACGGCAGATGGGGATGATCAGAAAAATTCCAAGAATCGTTTTATAGACCGGATCCTGGATCGCCATTCTGCCTCCAAGAAAAGCCATGGGAATGGAAAAAATGATCAGGGGTACGAATAATTTCCATCTGAAATATCTTCCACGATAGAACTGGATAAATGAAACCATGGAAACAAAGAGATTAAGCAAAAGAGCTGTGGGTTTCATTACCGCGGGACTGAAATTAAACAGGGCCATCAGCGCGAGGTAGCCACTGGCGCCGCCGTGACCGACGGAAGCATATAAAAATGCTATTATAAAAAGTAAAATATAAAACAAGGGAAGCCAGGTAGTCATGCATTTTTATTTTGGAAGTAAACGAACCGTTACCATTTCTCCTTTATCATATTCAAGCCTGTTTTCATCCAGTTCTACCAGGCAATTGGCACTGGAAAAAGACCGCAGCCGGTATGATTCCTGCGCTTCCAGGATCTCCACTTCACCATTTGCAAAATAAGCTTTCAGGAACTGAGTAAGGCCTTTTACTTTTTTAAAATCATCTTTCAGAATTGCTGTAATCAGTTCTTCTTTTGGCAGATGCATCATGGATCTTATGGCGGGGAGTACATATTCATAAAAACAACTGACTACGGAAGCAGGATTACCAGGCAATCCGAATACGATCGTGCTTTCTTTTGTGCCAAAATATAGAGGCTTGCCAGGCTTCTGTTTTACGCGGTGGAATTTGCAATAAATGCCGCAGCGATCTGCTGCCTGTCGCACAAAATCATAATCACCCACACTGACACCGCCGGTTAGTATAACCAGATCGCTTTCGGCCATGGCTGAAGACAAAGCATCCTGTATATATTGAAGACTATCTTCAATATATAAAACAGTCCCTGTATTATCAGAAAAGGGTTTCAGCGCTGCCAGCAGGAAACTGGTGTTGGATTCGTATGTCTGCCCTGCCTGCAAAGGCCGGCCGGGCACCTGCAATTCATTCCCCGTCGCGATGATTCGAATGGTAAGCCGGGGAAAGACTTGCACCGTACGCATACCGAGACTGGCCAGCAGTCCTGCAACAGGCGCCGTGATCACGGTTCCTTTTTTTATGACGAGTTCACCTTTTTTTAATTCGGAACCGCGTTTCCGAACGTGCGTTCCTTTTTCAATATCCGGATCGCTGATCTGAATACCGGATGCATGAACGATTACTTTTTCCTGCATCACAATCGTATCAGAACCCGCAGGCAGCGGCGCACCCGTAAAAATGCGCATCGCATGATTTTTTTGCAATATTTCCGGTTGTCCATGACCGGCAGTAATAACCCCCTGTACAATCAGCGGCTTTTTAATATCCTCCGCATAAACAGCATATCCATCCATTGATGACTGATCAAAGGCCGGAATATCCAATGGTGAAAAAATATTTTCCGCTATGGCGAGCCCTGTAGAGTGCGATAGATCCTTCGCGACCGGTTTTACGCGGATCAGGCTGGCAGCGATGATGGTACGCGCCTGTTCTACCGAAACAAGTTCGTTTGATTCCATTAGGTTCGCTGACGGTGAATAATAATCCTGTTCAGCCATTTCACATATCGCCTGCCCGTGGCTTTGTCGGTAGGTGAAACCAATGCGATGCGATCATCCAGTTGGGCTATATTTATTCCATTCTTACTGGTTACAATCATTACATGATTTCCTGTTTCGCTGTTGAAAATTTCATTCCAGGAAAAAAGCACTTTATAACCATCAGTGGCCTGGCATTCAATATAATATTCGCTCAGCACTTTGGGATTTTCGTTGTTGAATGGAATTGCTGACAGAATATCTTTCAATAAAACCCCATTGATATTCTTCATCAAACTCCTGGGCTGCATGTCATGGCTATAAATACGCAGACTATCCTTATGTATAGTTGTATAGCCGGAGAGTTTAGAGATGTCTATCGTTTCGGGTTTCAGCACTTCACCCGATACGGTAATGGACTCACTGGGATTTTGCGCTTTCGATATTTGAAACAATAAGAAACCAAAACAAAAAAACAGCAAATATTTCATAAGAATCATTTATCCTCCGATGGTAATCATGGGCCGGTTATGGATCGAAGCCGCATCCAGCATATCGAATGTTCCTGAAAACTGTCCGCCCAGTTGTTTGGCTTTTGACCGGATGGATGCATGTATCAGCGGGGTTACATCCTGCCCGTTTCTCAGGGGAGTGAGCAAATCCGTTTCGCCCGTTGAAAAAAGGCAGTTCTTTAATTTCCCGTCTGCAGTGAGCCGCATGCGATTGCAGGAACTGCAGAATGGAGCACTCATGGTACTGATGATGGCGAAAGAGCCGGCATGTCCCGGTATCATATAATTTTTTGCCGTGTCATGCAATTCGTTTTCGACCGGCAGGAATTCAAATTGCTTACCGATCTCTGAAAACATATCATGCATGGAAAATACTTTATTGCCCGTCCACTTGTTTCCGCTGAATGGCATAAATTCAATAAAACGTATCCGGACCGGAATATGCATGGTCCACCGGATAAAATCATTGATCTCGTTTTCATTGAATCCCTTCATCACCACGACATTTATTTTTACTTTGAATCCATGATGTAATAAAAGTTCAATATTACTGCGAACCCGGTGAAAGAGATTACGTCGGGTAACCAGCAGAAATTTATCCGGCTGAAGTGTATCGAGACTGACATTGATGGTACTGATCTTAGAAGCTTTTAACACAGGGATGAACTCATGAATACGCGTCGCATTGGTGGTCATGACCAGTTCGACCGGCAGTGCGCCGAGCGACTCAATGATTTTTGCTGCATCTTTTCTCACCAGTGGTTCGCCACCGGTCAGCCTTATTTTTGTGACGCCTTCCTGCACAAATAACTTTGCCAGCTGCTCCACTTCTTCCGTCTGCATCAGGCGCGAAGCGGGTGTGAAATCATAATTTTCATCCGGCATACAATAAAAGCAACGGAGGTTGCAATTATCTGTGAGGGATACGCGAAGGTAATTGTGCACGCGTCCGAATTCATCCTGGATCATCTGTTATGTATTTCTGAAATCAGTTCTTTATAATCCTGTTTCGTGTCGATATCTATGCTTCCTTTATCAAATTCTACCGGACAAACATCCGGAAGATTTGTTTTCACTATATTTTTTGCTCCCTGTTCTCCCTGCAATGAATTCAAATGAATAAAATATTTCTCTGTAAACAAAACCGGCGTTCCCAATGTGTCTTCATATGAACAGGCAACAATTCCTTTTCCAGATTGATCTTTCAACGCCTGCATCGTTCTAAATAAATCGGATGATACATGCGGTTGATCGCTCACGGCCAGGACAACCGAATCAACACCAGAAAGCATGACTTGTCTGATGCCGGCAGAAATTCCCGACCCCATACCTTCTGACCAATGTTCATTGTAAACGATAGAAACTCCCATTCCGGAAATGCTTTTCGATATAAAGTCCGACTCGTATCCGGTAACGCAGATCACGGGTTCCAGGTTCGCATTTTTTGCTTCTCCGATGATATTCTGTAAAAAAGTTTTGTTTTTATACATCATCATCTGTTTGGGTTCTCCCATTCGGGATGAATTTCCTGCCGCGAGTATGATGATCCCTGTTTTACTCATAATGAAGAACTGGTCGTCCGGTTATGGATGGCTTCTTTTTTCAGTTTCAGCGACAACCCGTTTTTTCCTGATAAAAAAGATTTTATTTCCGCCACAATGGAAAGCGCAATTTCTGCTGAATTTTCTGCACCGATATCCAAACCTGTCGGACCATGTATTTTTGAAAGTTGTTCACTGTTCAATTCAATTCCCAGATCCTGCAGGTCGGATAACATCCGTACGCGTTTCTGCGCGGGTCCTAGTAATCCGATATATCCAAAATCCTGTTCCAGGATTTTTTTAAGAAAACCCAAATCATAATTATAGTTATGACTCATGAGTAAAAAGACAGTCTGGTTATCCGTTTTTATCTGTGATAAAATATCGGCCGGCCTGCTGCAGAATACTTTTGTTGCATCAGGAAAGCGCGCAGGCAAAGCATACTGTGCCCTTCCATCCACTACAGTTACTATCCATCCCAGCATTGCCGCGATCCCAACGAGTTGCTGAATATCGTTACCTGCACCTGCAATCACCAGGGAAACCGGCCGGTCAATCCATTCAACAAACGCAGTACAATTTGTCTTTTCAAAATCCACATCCAGGAAAGAAGATTGTTTATCAGCATATGCAATTTGGATTGGCTCGTTGAATAATTGTTGCAGATGTTCAGGTAAATTACTATGAAGTTTATTTTTCAAATATAACAGCCGGGTTCCCGGTTGTATTTTTTTCATTGAATAAACTGTCGCCAGAACAGCGCCTTCACCTGAATATGAAATGAGTCGCAGTAATTCCACCGGATTTTGCGAATCATCTTTTTTAATGGGTTCAAATAAGATATGCACGACCCCATTGCAGCCCAGGTGCAGTCCGAACTGAATATCATCCTCATCGGTTGAATCGTACGATATGAGTTTATTTTCTCCGGTAGCCATGGCAAAAAGTGCTTTTTGCAACGCATCGCCTTCCAGGCAGCCGCCGCTGATGGCGCCAGTGATCATTCCGTCTTCAGTGACAAGCATGCGAGCGCCGGGTCTGCGATAAGAAGAGCCATCCACGCGGACCACGGTAACCAATGCTACCTGTTTGTTTTGCAAAATCGCTCTATCGTAAGCCTTAATGATTTCATTCAGTTCTTTCATGATCATCCAATCGCTGTTAAATCAAAGGGTAGCTTTCTGATCCGTATTCCTGTTAAATCAAAAATTGCATTCGCAAGTGCGGGAGCGAATGGTGGCAGGCCCGGTTCACCGACACCTCCTGCCGCCCCATCGTTTTCCATAATATATAATTCCACCGGCGGCGCATCGGTAATCCTGGGCATTTTATAATCGTAGAAATTTTTTTGTTCAACCAATCCGTCTTTAAAAGTGATTTCATGAATCGTGGCTGCTCCCAGGGCCATCACTATACTTCCTTCCACCTGTGCCCTGATAATATCCGGATTTACATACCATCCGCAATCCATGACGGCCCATACCTGGTCGATTTTTATTTTGCCATCGGCATCTCTGGAAACTTTTACAACCTGACCGACGGTTGTACTGAAACATTCTGTAATCGCCACACCGTATCCTCCATTCTTCTTTCTGTTTTTCCATCCGGAAATTTCTTCCATCTTATCTAACTGCCTCTGTACACGTTCATCTTTCAGGTAGGACCTTCTGAAATCGAGCGGATCTTTACCGGCCGCAATGGCCAGCTCGTCCATGAAGCTCTCGTAAGCAAATCCATTGGTTGAAGCATATACTGAGCGCCACCACATGATAGGTATCGGTGTTTCAAAAGGCACATCGGCTATACTGAGATTTTTGATACTGCCATAATAAGGTGCCAGAAATCCTTCGGTTGTGCTGGAATTTGGTTTGCCGCGGCCAGTTCCCTGCCAGTGATCAATGTTTTGTCCGGCCATTCGGAATTTGAATGCACTGATCTCTCCATCTGCAACAACCCCTTCACACCGGTATGAAATGCCGGGACGTTGTGGTCCCTGGGTCATGTCATCTTCGCGCGACCAGGTGACTTTCACCGGAACACCAAGTTCCTTTGAAAGAAGTGTTGCCTCGTGCGGATAATCCAGAAATGCTTTTCTACCAAAACCTCCGCCAAGGAAAGTCATGTTCACGATCACATTCTCCATGGGAATATTCATTTCCTTACTCAAAAATGACTGCACCCAATCGGGAGCCTGAATGGGTCCCCAGATCTCCAGTTTTTTTTCCTGGTAATGGGCAATGCAATTCAGGGGTTCCATACATGCGTGCGCCTCATAGGGCGTCTGATAAATGATGTCGATCTTCTTATCCGCTTTTGCAATGATCGAATCCGGGTCACCCTGTTTTTTTAATGAAAGGCCTTCTTTCGATTTCAGGATTTCTTCCTGTTGTTTATAAATATCTGTTGTATTGACATGTTCAAAACCACTGTCGTCCCATTCAACCTTCAGTGCTTTCCGGCCCTGCATGGCTGCCCAGGTGGAGTTGGCGATAACGGCAACTCCCTCACGCTGTGTACCGAAGACAGCCATTTTTATTTTCAATACTTTTTTTACACCGGGTATTTTCATTGCAGCAGAATCATCAAAAGATTTCAGTTTACCGCGCATTCTCGGATTGCGTTCAACTGCAGCGTACACCATGCCGGGAATTTTTTTGTCCAGACCGAAAACGGCGCTGCCATTGGTTTTCAGCGGTGTGTCTCTGCGGTGCAGCGGTTTGCCGATCAATGTATATTCTGAACGCGGCTTGAGTTTGACGTTTTTAGGTGCTTCCATTTTGGATGCGTCCACCACGAGTTCACCGTAATGAAAACTGCGGCCTGTGGGTTTGTGAAAAACATGACCATTCTTTGCGTAACATTCTGAAACCGGAACTTTCCATTTCTCAGCCGCAGCCTGTATCAGTAAATCACGGGCTGAGGCACCAAGGGTCAATAAGTTTTTATAAGAACCACGGATGGTGGAACTGCCGCCGGTTATCTGACTGCCAAACTTTTTCTGATTTCCCTGCGCAAAGATGACATTGATATTACTCATTTCCACTTCGAGCTCTTCGGAAATGATTTGCGGAACTGACTGGAAAGAACCCTGACCCATTTCTGCGCGGTGATCAACCAGTGTTACTTTTCCAGATGTATCGATGAGTATCCAGGCATTCATTTCAATTTCGGGCTCCAAATTATTGAGTGCAGCATCCGTTATAACACGTCCCGCGGCTTGCCCCGCACGTACGGGGTTGGCAGAAAGCGGTATATAAAAACCAAGAAAAAGTGCTGTGCCTGTTAGTCCGCTGTTCTTTAAGAATTTTCTGCGTGACAAGGACTTTGTATTCAATTCTTTCATTTCACTCGATTTTACTTAGGTGCGTATCCGCCTTTGTTCACCCAGCTGTCCCACGCAGCAACAAAAGCTGTATATGTCATCGGGGGAGGCACCCTTCCATCGCCTTCGTTCCAGGCGGCTTTCACCAGCGTATCCCGCGCATGTGCTATCAGTTCTTCTTTATTTTTATGACCGTTCATATTAAAATTCATAATCTGGAGGGCAAGCTGTCGTGGCGATCTTCCCTGAAAAACCATTTTCATATTCGCAGGAGGTAATTGCCATTTCGGATTTCCCGGAGGCGTATGTACTCCCGGAACATTCGTGGGCTGATGACAGTTGGAGCATTTGGCAGCATACATTCCTGTGCCATCCGGTCCGCGCACAACATGCATGGTATGTATATGGTTGTCGTCGCCCTGGAGTGGTGCGTCGCCGGCCGGGTGACAATTCATACAGCGCGGGCTCATCAGCACTTTATACACTTTCATAAAAGCTTTGACAGATTCAACGCTGTCTTTTTTTATATCATCAAATGCGGCATCATTACCGTGAAAATCACTTTTATACTTCATTGCGGAAGTCATCGCGAACAAAGAAAAAACAAGCGCAAGGACAATAATTGCTTTCGCAGGAAAATAATTATTCGTTTTAACTTCTGAATGCCGTTTCATAATAAAGTGTAAGTTTTAACCGTATCAAATTTCTACAGGGGAGACAACATTTTTTATCTGGCCGGTATTGTTTTTCGATTTTTGTATTTCCGCAGCGATATGGATCGCTTTGCGAATGCGCAGGTAGGTACCACAACGGCAAATATTGCCCGACATGGCTTCGTCGATATCCTCATCCGTCGGATTTGGATTTTCACGAAGCAGTACAGCCGCCGACATGATTTGTCCCGAGTGACAATAACCACATTGTGGCACATCAATTTCCTGCCATGCTTTTTGCACCGGATGATCATTGTTAGCAGAAAGTCCTTCGATCGTCACAATTGTTTTTCCTTCCGCACGGCTGACCTTCGTAACACAGGAGCGAACCGCTTCACCATTCATATGTAAGGTGCAGGCTCCGCATTGCGCAACGCCGCAACCATATTTTGTTCCGGTCAGCCCGATGATATCACGGATCACCCACAGCAGCGGCATATTCGGGTCGACATCCACCTGATAAACTTTCTGATTGACATTTAAAGAAATCATATGTTTGAAATTATAATGGTTGATAACTGACCAAAAGAATAAGTTACAAAAATTAAACCTTTTTCAGATCAAAAGGCATTTTTCGGATCCGGTTACCCGTCGCCATGAAAATGGCATTGGCCAGTGCAGGTGCAAAAGCAGGAAGTCCTGGTTCTCCCACCCCTTTCACTTTACCACCTTCGGCAAGAATGAGCACCTCGATTTCCGGCACTTCATGAATTCTGATCAGCGGGTTGTCATAAAAATTATGTTGCATACATTTCCCGTCTTTTATACTGATTCCCGGTTTGACGGCTGCTCCCAATGCCATGACGATCGCACCTTCCACCTGATTTTTTACATTATCCGGGTTGACCACTTCACCCAGGTCGATAACAGCGTATACTTTATCAACTTTTATAGCCAGATCTTCCTGAACGGTCACTTCAACCACCTGGGCACAGAGTCCGGCAAAAAATTCCCATTGCGCCAAACCCCTTCCCCTGTTTTTAGAAATCGGTTCATCCCAGTGTGAAAATTCTCTTATTTTCAACAACACTCTTTTTAAATCGGATGGCTTGGAAAGAAGTTCCAGCCGGAAATTCATTGGATTCTTATTTGCTTTTTGTGCCAGTTCATCGATAAAACATTCGTGACAAAAAGCAAGCGTTGAACTGGTCACGGATCTCCAGGCTGCGACGGGCACATGAAAATCAGCTCTCACATAAGAGGTTTTGAGATTCGGGATTTCATAAGCCTGTTCTCCGATGCCTTCCACCATCGAGCCGTCCACTTTTTTTATATCAAACGCCGGGTTCATTCCTTCCTGAAAAGAGGGACTGATCACCTTATGCTCAAATGAAATCAGTTTACCATCTTCTGAAAAACCACCTTTCAATTTTGAGAAAGTCATGGGTCTGTAGGGACCGACTTCGGTTGTGTCTTCCCGTGACCAAACCACTTTTACCGGCTGACTAACATTTTTTGCAATACCGACGGCTTCGATCACATAATCTACATTCAGTCTTCTCCCCAGTCCGCCGCCAATAAAAGTGCTGTGCAGTTTTATATTATCAGGTGAAAAGCCAATGTATTTATGAACGTCATTTTCGCCGCTGCCGGTAATGGAACTGGGCACCTGGGTGGAAGTCCAGATTTCTACCTGGTCGCCACGCACCTGTGCCACGCAGTTCATAGGCTCCAGCGTATGATGTGCTACCATGGGCGTTTCATAAAAAGATTCAATGGTGTTTGCCGGGGGCAGATTCAGACTGTCCACGGATCCGATATTTTTATCTATCAGTCCTTCCTCGTTGGACAAATCATGCAAATGCTGCCCGAAATCTTCCGTATTAAAATTTTCATATCCTTTATTGTCCCAATCAATTTTCAACATCTTACGTGCCTGCAGGGCAGTCCAGTATGAACTGGCAATCACAGCGACTCCAACCGAATGATAGCGGCCCATGATTCTTTCCACCTGCACTACTTTTTCTACACCTGGAATCCTCAATGCTTCTGAAGCGTCAAAATTTTTTAACGTACCGCCGATCACGGGACTTCTTGCCACCGTTGCGTACAACATACCCGGCACCTGCACATCGATCCCGAATAGCGCACTGCCATTTGTTTTTAACTTAACGTCCGGCCGTCTGGCCATTTTACCCAGGATTTTAAAATCCTTTGGATCTTTTAGTTTTGGTTCTTTCGGGAGTTCCAGTTTGGAGGCGTCTGCAACCAGATCTCCATAGCTGAGGGTTCTGCCGGTTGGTTTGTGAATGACTTTGCCATTCTCTGCATAACAATCGGATGCATCTACCTGCCATCTCGCACTGGCCGCTTTAATAAAAACTTCTTTGGCCGAAGCGCCCACTTTTCTCAGATCCGAATAGTTGGTGCGGATGGAAGAAGAACCGCCGGCACGCTGCCGGTTACCAAAAGGTTTTTCCCCGTTGGTGTTTTTAATGGTGACCTGGTCCAGCGACACTTCAAACTCTTCGGCAATGATGGCGGGAATGGATTGAAAGGTGCCCTGTCCCATTTCGGGTTTTGTATTGAAGATGGTAATACTGCCACCGGATTCAACGAGTATATAAGGTGTAAAATTTCCTGATTCCAGGATGTCGTTGGCAACGATGTTTGAAGTAATGATCGCATTACCGCGGGCTGAGATGCCCAGCCAGAGCGCGATACCTGTTCCGCCTGCATTTTTAATAAAACTGCGCCTCGAAACCTGGATCATGGTTCTGGAAATTTAGAAGAATAAACGGCAGGCCTGATCCCCCTTAGCCTCAATAAATTTACTTCAAATTTACGAATGCCCTGTTCACTATTTTTACGAAAGAATCTTTATTCTCTGCAGTCATTTTTTGACTTTGAATTCTGATCTCAGTTAGAACACTTCACCTATGAAAGTAACCAGGCGTTAACATCTTATTTTCCTTTCATATTATTTTATCAATCTATCATATTATTTTGACCGTAACGTTGGCCCTTCAGTCAATTCAAATATTTTCATACTCAGAATAAGGATTCAGAAAATCTTCATTAAATAAAATATAACTGCCTGCTATTTTCTCTCGTTATTTATTTGACAATCTGATCGTTATTTAAGTAAACCTCTCACAGTTTCATTAGAAATATTGAGGATCAAAAACAGTTATATTTCTATCCTTTTTATACAATCGGTTACACAATGTGTAGTAAAGACAATATGAAAATATTTTCACATAAAATTGTAATCGGTTACATTTTTAATAATTTATCCTAATTTAGTATAAGAATTTAATCCATCGTTTGGATTCTAACGATAATCACTGATTCACTAACTAAACTGCACTGCTATATGAAAAAACTTCTTCGGATAGTTTATTCAATAACTATCTGCTTTTTTTCCAAACTGCTTTATTTGCCCAGGACCGAACTGTTACCGGCATAGTGACGGACCAGAATAATAACCCTCTCTCGGGAGCCGGCATTACTATTAAAGGCAGAAAGGCCGGGGTGACAACAGACGACCGCGGAACTTTTAAAATCAATGTTCCCCCGGGTTCGGAGGTTTTGATTATTTCCTACCTGGGTGCGCGAAACCAGGAAATTCCTCTGAACGGAAGAACAACACTCACAGTAAACATGGATGTAAAAGCCACCAAATTGTCTGACGTCGTAGTCATTGGTTATGGTACCCAGAAAAGGGGCGATGTAAATGGTGCCATATCTTCCATAGACGCGAAAGACATTACGGATCTTCCGCAACCCAATATCGACCAGATGATGCAGGGAAGGTTATCGGGCGTGACTGTTACACAAAATACCGGAGCTCCTGGTGCGGCAGTTTCTGTAAGGATACGTGGTATTACTTCTTTCACTGGTTCGGAACCATTGTATGTGATAGATGGTGTAGTGATAGATGGTAATGCTACACAACAGGCCAGCTCAAACAGCCTGGCAGTAAATATTTCGCCCAGTACACAGGAAACAGGTTTTAGTGTGCTGACCGGACTCAATCCAAATGATATCGAAACAGTTGACGTTCTCAAAGACGCTTCAGCAACCGCCATTTATGGCAGCCGTGCTGCAAACGGAGTCATCATCATTACAACAAAAAAGGGAAGATCGGGTCAGGGCAGGCTCACCTATGACGGATTTGTTGGAACCCAGACCCAGGGGAAATTCCTGCAAATGATGAATCTTCCGCAGTATGCAACTTTTGAAAATAACCTGGCTGATTATTTCCATATCACGCGGAGGGCTGATTTTGCTGATCCAGGTAAGCTCGGACCGGGTACAGACTGGCAGAAAGCCATTTTCAGCAGCGCCCTGGAAAATAGTCATACGTCTTTCTTTTTCCGGCAATAATAATAAAACAGATTACTATATTTCAGGAGGGTATTTCGACCAGGATGGCACAGTTATCAATTCGAATTTCAACAGATTCTCCTTTAATACCAGCATTAATTCGCAGGTGAAGGATTGGCTTAAAGTCGGTACCAGCGTTATTGCCAATCAAAATACCACCAATGTTTCCCTGGGTAACAGTTATGGAATTATATATAATGCTTTGCTGGAAGCACCAGACGCCGCGGTTTATAATGCCGATGGAAGTTTTGCAGGACCTGTAGTAGTGAATGGTACGGTGCAGGGCGGACAAAATCCCGTTGAACAGGCATCGATCATAACCAATTTTCTTACAAGAACAAATCTGCAGGGAAGCCTGTATGGAGATATTAAATTCTTGCAGGATTTTACTTTGCATTCAGAAGTCGATTTAAATTTCGACTGGACCCAGTCAAAAATATTTTACCCGACTTTCTCATATGGAGCAGAAGGTTCTCCTCCTGCTTTTCAAAATACACAGGCCGCTTTATTATTTAATAACGATTATGACAATTACTGGAGCTGGCTCGAACACCTGAACTATAACCATACTTTTGGCGATAAGAATGTCGTCAGCGTTTTAGTAGGACACGAAGTATGGGAATCCGCATATGATGGTATCGATGCCGGCACGAAGGGATTTATCGGTGGGAATACCGTACAGACGCTGAACCTGGGTACACAGGCAAGCAACCTCCTCAATGAAGGCAAAGGAAGCCAGTCCATGGAATCCTGGCTCGCCCGCGCGATTTATACGTATGATAACCGGTATAGTATTACAGTGAATTTCCGAAGCGACAAATCTTCCAATTTTGCTCCGGGCCATCAGATCGGTAATTTTCCTGGTGTTGCTGTATCCTGGAAACTTTCGGAAGAACCTTTTCTGGATGGTATAAAAAAGACTTTTAGTAATTTGAAACTGAGAGTGGGTTATGGTACGGTGGGCAATGCCAATATCGGTCAGTATAAATATGGTTCTGCCATACAACCCGCCGCTACAGGGTTAGGCACAGCTTTTCTTTTCTACAACCTAAGCAATCCGAATCTCACATGGGAAACGGTTATACAAAAGAATATCGGGGTAGACTTCAGCATCCTGAACAATCGCGTTGACGGATCTTTTGACGTCTACCAGAAAAATTCGAAAAACTTTCTGTTTCAGCAACCACTGCCTGCTTTCCTTGTAGGTGGTACGGCTGAATATTCCGGCAATTCTGTCGTTCAGCCTCCTTATGTGAATGCGGGAGAAATCGAGAACACGGGTTATGAATTCACCATCAACAGCCGCAACATCGTCAAGAAAGACTTTACCTGGACAACCAGCATTGTATTCTCTCATTATACCAACAAAGTCATTTCATTGAACGGTTTCCCTGCGCTGAACGGAATCGTTTCCACCGGTTTTGGTCCGCAGATTTATGCTACCCGCACTGCTCCTGGCGGCCCGGTTGGAGAATTTTATGGATATAAGAGTCTGGGAATTATAAAAACACAGGCGCAGCTTGACAATCTGGTAGCTCATCCGCAGAATGTATTGGGTCAGCCCGAACCGATCAGCAGCGACCGTTCTATCGGAAATGCAATTTATACGGGTGATATACTTTATGACGGCAACGATGGAAAAGGAGATGCGAACCAGCAATATAATTTAGGCAGCCCCAATCCTGATTTTACCTATGGATTTGGAAACGATTTTACTTACAAAGATTTTGATCTATATATTTTCCTTGTGGGATCTCAGGGAGGAAAAATTCTCAATGCCGTTTCCTTCCAAACGCAAGGCATGTATGGTTTATACCTGAATCAACTGGCAAGTGTGGCTAATTATTGGACACCTGCAAATCCGAACAGTAATATTCCGACACCCCGCGCAAGCTTTGGAAATAACAACCTGGTCATGTCTGACAGGTTCCTGGAAGATGCTTCTTATTTGAGAATTCAAAATGTAAGGCTTACTTACAATCTCCCTGCAGGAATTGCACATTCCTTAAAGATGAGTCATCTGAGAGTTTATGTGAGTGGTCAGAATTTATATGTGTTTACAAAATATTCCGGACTGGATCCTGAAATCGGTTCTTTAAATCAAAGCCCGATTTTGCAGAATGTCGATTACGGCAGGTATCCGACTCCACGCGTTATCACATTCGGATTAAACGTAGAATTTTAATATTAAACTTATCAATATAAAAGATGAAAAAGAATATAAAACTACTGATTGGATTTGGCGCTTTGATTGCCACCATCTCTGCCGGTTGTAATAAAGATTTTTTTAACCGACCGCCAGAAAATCAATTGACTGTCGGCACCTATTATCAAACGGTCGCGCAGGTTCAGGCCAGCTCAGATATCCTTTATGCGGCTCCCTGGTTTGGATTAAATGGAAAGGCTTTCCTTGCCATGGGCGATTTACAAAGTGGCAATGCAGCATGCTATGCCGGTACCGACGGTGCATTCGATGCATTCCGCAGCATGTCTGAAGGCAATGCCACACAAACTGTTCAAAGTTCCTGGAATGCTTTGTTCACAGTGATCGCTCAGGCCAATGAATTGCTGATCAATTTACCCGGAGCTGCGACAGCAGTTCCTGCTTCCGTTGTCAACAATGCGCTTGGTGAAGCGCACCTGATGAGGGGCCTTGCTTATTTCTATCTCGTCCGGCAGTTTGGCAATGTTCCGATCATTACCAACCCGACTGCAGATGCAGGTACTTTTTCTACCGTTCCGACCAATCCTGTAACGGATGTATATAAGTT
The DNA here is from genome assembly GCA_963757975.1 of uncultured Bacteroidota bacterium. Classification (GTDB taxonomy): domain Bacteria; phylum Bacteroidota; class Bacteroidia; order Chitinophagales; family Chitinophagaceae; genus Puia. The sequence goes on along the minus strand of CAVWUD010000035.1, from coordinate 46,995 downwards.
CATAACGATGGACCTCGCATTCGCAGAAGCCAACTGCACACCCGGTGTGGCCAACACAGGACATGCTTCCAGCAATTCTGCTTCAGGTATTCTGGCGAAAGTTTATCTGTACGAACAACAATATGACAGTGCAAGGATCGAAGCAGAAAAAGCGATCAACAGCGGTGAGTTCGGGCTGGTTGGTCTGGATGCTCCGGGAACTTATACCTCAATGTTTGAACTCTCCGGAAATAACTGTAAGGAATCCATGATTGCTTTGCAGTGGACATCCAATGCAGGATATGGTTATGGAAATCAGCTTCAGTCTGTTGTAGCAGCAAACTCGACCATTACAGGAACAGGTGACGGGTATGGTGAACTAGGTCCCAGCTGGGATTTGCAGGATGCGTTTACAGCGGAGGGCGATTCAGTACGTCGTTATGGATGCATCATGCTGGGTGGTGATCTTTATCCCGAGATCCTCAAAAGTACCGGTGGATATTTAGTTCCATACAACATTGATGCGCAGGGTATGCACTCGGCTATAAAAAAATATGTTGTAGGCACACCCGATGACAATGGCGGTTTATCTGCAAAACAGGCAACTTCCAACAATACTTATCTTTTAAGATATGCTGATGTGTATCTGATAGAAGCGGAAGCCATCATGGGTAAGGCTTCAGGAGTTCCTCCCGGAACAGGTATTTCATTAACTTATTCTTCAACAGACGCTACTGCTTTGAAGTATCTTAACCTGGTTCGTCTGCGAGCGGGTCTGGCTCCTTTGGCCAGTTTTACATATCAGCAATTGCTGAATGAACGAAGATTGGAATTTGCACTTGAAGGCGATTACTGGTATGATCTGCAACGTATCGATGGATTTAATTCTGCTCACCATCCGGTTGCGATCAATATTATTTCGAATCAGAATCGTGGAAGCTCGAATGGAACAGGAACGGCTCCGTTGTATCTCGATTATACCCGTGGAACCTATAATGTCACCCCTACAGATGCACAGTTTTTGATACCACCTCCCGCAACTGAGTCCGCCGCGGATCCGTTATTAATACAACCACCCGTTCCTTATAAATTTTAAAAAAAATAATAAAGCGCAAGCATATGAAAAGTGGAATATTAAACCTAAAAAATAAGACCTCCTGGTTATTGCCCATCATTGCAATATTGGTGGTCGTCTCCTGCAAAAAGGATAATGGTTATCTTGGTTTTACTCCTGGAACCGGCGCTCCAACCATTTCATCGGTTCATACCTATTATAAAACCGATACGACTACAACATATGATACCATCATAACTTACAACGCTGCAGGGCAACCAGTACAAACGTTACAGACAAATCCGCCAAGGATATATCCCTTCGATTCTGTAGTAACGGCAGCAAGTCTGGGAAATCTTTATCAGATCCAGGGTACTAATCTGGGGAGTGCCACATTGGTGACTTTCAACGGGTATACCGCTTATTTTAACCGTGCATTGATCACAGATAATTCGATTATTGTTCAGGTGCCTTCGAAGACCCCTTATTTAGGACCTGCAGCCAATGACTCGCTGGTTATTACAACTGAGCATGGTAAAGTAGGATATAAATTAGTGATCCTTCCACCTGCTCCGACCGTTGCCAGTTATTCAGACTATGATTTCACAGCAGGATCGCAGATCACGCTGAATGGAGTCGGCTTTGCTTCTGTGACTTCAGTTAAAGTCAGTGGAACGCTTGGAGGTTCTGGTAATGCTTCCATTGTAAGCCAGAATGATACCGTGATGGTTTTACAGTTCGATTCCACGAGTGTAACCAGGGGTAATCTGACATTTATGTATAACTCAGGCGGACAAACCGATTCAGCAAAAGGAACGCAGGAGCTGGTTGACGTTGATAATGCATATCAGGTCTTCGCATATGGCAAAATTGCTCCGGGTTGGGGCAGCTGGTCATGGGACAATGCCCAGATAAGTAATGTGCACGCCATAACCTCGGCGAATTCCTGGAATGCGCAATTTAGCGGCGGTGGATGGAAAATCGATGGCTTCCGGAATGGCGGTGGTAATGCTACCGATGGACTGGCATATTCACCCGACTACACTTACCTTGTGTTCTGGGTATATGGCGGCTCAGCAAAAGAAACGCTGTACATCGAATGGGGGAATGAAGGCTTTAATAATAGCGGAGCTAACGAAATCAATGCCCAGATTATACAACCCAATCAATGGAACTATATTAAAGTACCGATCAGCTCATTACTATGGAATACCGGCACTACCAACTGGGCAGCTAACAGCTCCCAGAATCTAAACACGGTAGCTTTTTTTATGAATAGCAATAGCGTGACTGAACAGGTTTATTTTGACGATGTTGTTTTAGTAAAGTAATGCATCAGCCGGGTAATACCTGCCCGGCTGATTTTAATGTTGAGCTATGAAAACTTCAGTAAGATTATTGATTCTATTTATTGCGTTGGCGTTATACTGCTGCAGTAAGAAAACTGAAATGGGGAATAACCTGAACAACGGAGGAGGCAATAATACCAATACGACTCCTTACGACTCTTCGTATAACCCTGTTGATCCTGCTGTAACCACAAGCCAGGGGTTTTTTCTGGACGACTGGTCAGCAAAGTCATTTATTGTGCCTTCATTCACACCAGCACCTCCGGTACTCACGCCAGCAACCGATACAATTAAAATCGATGCGGATATGGTTCTTACCAAAGTTTCCAGGTATCTCTTTGGTGCAAATTCCAATCTGTGGATGGGCCAGGTAGTGACGGTTCCTAACCTGATGCAATACATTACGGATCTTTCGCCCAATGTGATCCGCGGGCCGGCGGGAAGTGTCAGCGATGTATATTTCTGGAACGCCACCACAACACCCGCCGATGTTCCCTCCAGCCTGCTGGATGCAAACGGAGCTGTAACTTCAACAACCTATTGGTACGGGCAAAACACACAGTCGTGGACATTGGCCCTGGATAATTATTATGCACTCTTGCAGCAAACAAAAAGTGTGGGTCTGCAAACGGTAAACTTCGGTTACTCACGGTATGGTACCAGCGCCAATCCGGTTGCAGCAGCTGCACACCTTGCAGCAGACTGGGTTCGATATGATAACGGGCGAACAAAATTCTGGGAGATCGGAAATGAGAACTACGGCAACTGGGAATCCGGTTACCTAATTGACACAACATTGAGTTCTTTCAAACAACCACGTATCATAACCGGAACAGATTATGGCCAGAACTTTTTAGTATATGCCGACAGTATGCGGAATGCCGCGCAAAGCGTCGGGGTCAATATCAAAATCGGAGCCCTTCTGTTAGGTGGTCCTGTTAATGGATCCAATCAGGTCGGCGACTGGAATTCAACGGCATTGACAGCCATCGGCAATAATGCCGATTTTTTTATCATTCATGATTATTATCCCGATGAATCTTATGCAACAAATGCTCCCGGTTCCCAGATTTTAAGCGATGCAATTTCAGTACCGGCAACCGATATGAATTATTTAAATTCCAATATTCCGGGAAGCGGTGTTTCACTGAAGCCCGTCGCCATGACTGAATTCAACATTTCGTCTCAGGGAAGTCAGCAGCAAATTTCGTTTGTAAATGCGATGGCCGGCGTATTAACTGATGGTGAACTGATGAAAAATCATTTTGGTCAGGGATCAAGATCGGGATCTGGCCAATGGCTGGAGTAATGGAAACGACCAGGGAATGTTTTACAACTCTGCAAATACCGGCGATCCCAACCCTTCCGAAACGAATTGGAATCCACGTGCATCTTTTTATACTCTTTATTATTTCCAAAGATTTATGGGTGACCGTCTGGTGAATTCAACCTCAACCAATTCCAGTTTGTCGGTATATTCTTCAACTTTTGCAGCGTCCAACAATATTGCTTCCGTGATTGTAAATACGGGTACGGTGGATAAAATTGTGGATGTAAACATCAACCACTTCCCGATGGGTGAGAATGTTTATTTTTATACTTTGAAAGGCGGTACCGACAACGGGGAGTTCTCTGCAAAGGTATCTGTGAATGGGGTTGCAGCTTCCCAGACGATCGGGGGGCCTTTGAATTATGCCTCGATACCGGCCAGCTCTACAACCAGGACCGGGAACAATATTGCATTGTATTGTCCCGCACGCAGCATCGTTTATATGGCGGTTGATAAAAAATGAATACAGCGAAATATTACCTGGCAGCCATAACCGCTTACTCAGTCTGGGGGTTTTTCAGCCTTGTGTTAAAACCCTTACATGCATATTCTTCTGTGGATATTTTATTTTATCGGGTATTTTGTTGCGCATTGCTGATGCTGCTCATAAACTTTCTTTTCAGGCGGGATAAGTGCAGGGAAACGCTAAAATTATTTAAGCGGATGCCCTTTCAGAAAAAACGCAGGGCTATTCTGTTAAACGTTGGAGGCAGCATTTTTTTGACCGGCAACTGGTTCTCTTTTATATATGTAATGAACCATGTCAGCATCAAGGCTACTTCACTGGCCTATATGGTTTGTCCTATTTTAACTACCCTGCTCGCCTTTTTCCTGCTGCATGAAAAATTGAGTAAACTTCAATGGTCTGCTGTTTTGTTGAGTATTTCCGGTTGCTTGTTGCTTTCATATGCTGATTTAACCGACATGCTATTCAGCATGATCATAGGATTCAGCTATGCCTGTTACCTGATCAGCCAGCGTGAGAATACCGGTTTTGACAAATTCATCATACTTAGTTTTCACATTCTATTGTCGTCACTTATTCTGCTTCCTTTCTTTCCTGCATTCAGTGGACCGCTGCCCACCGAACAGAAGTTTTACATTTATATTTTGATCATTGCTGTGTTCTTTACCATCATACCATTATTCCTGAATTTATATGCGCTCCTGGGTATGAATTCGTCCACTGCCGGCATGCTGCTGAACATAAATCCCATCATCGCTTTTGTATTGGCTATTATGTTTTTTCACGAGCCTATCAGTTTTTTACAAATCATTGGATACGCAATCATTTTTATTGCTTTGATCATCTTTAATGCCAGGCAAATATTTATGGGAAAACAAAATGAAATTCCTGCTCCCTGATTATTAGCATCCTTGCTTCACTAAATAATTTTGCCAGCTAAATATCAATTGACCGAATAGCTTATAAACGCAAGCTTCCGGCTGTCAGGACTCCAGGAAGGAGTGTTAATAGTTCCCGCTCCGCCATAAAAAACGGGTGTTATATCTTTAACAACCTTTGATTTCAGATCCATCAGGCGCAGTTTTACACTTTTACCAAAAGGGTGGTTTTGTTTCTCATCAGTTGTATATGCGATGTAAGCAACCCATTTATTATTTGGTGAGGGATGTGGAAACCAGTTTGCATTTTCATCAAAAGTCATTTGTTCCTGTTGCGAGCCATCCACGCCCATCCTCCAGATCTGCATACGTCCGGAGCGGTACGAATGGAAATATATATACCTGCCGTCGCTGGAATAATCCGGACCATCGTCCAGTCCCGGTGTGTCTGTCAGTCTTTTAGGTGTTCCACCTTCCACTGGTATTGTATAAACATCCAGGTTGGAAAAGTCTCCGCCGCAATATGCAATCGTTTTGCCATCAGGGCTCCATCCGTGCCAGAAAGAAAGATCCTGTGAGATTATTTTCTTTGGTTCTCCTCCTGTAGACGGCAGGATATACATAGAAAATTTATACATTTTTTGCGAAGGATTGTTAACATCGAAACTGGTTATTGCTATCCACTTTCCATCAGGTGAAAGTCCGTGATCGTCCATAATTTGATTGACTGACCCTGTATTAATTTCAGTTAACTTTTTATCGGCCAGGTCAATCCTGTAAATTTTGCCATTGAAATTGACCATGAGGAAATTGTCAGGATGCCAGTTAGGGGCTTCATAACGGCCTTTGACACTTAACACGGTATCAATTTTCCCTGTTTTTATATCAACTGTTTGAATATAACTCGTAGTGTCGTGTACATTCTGGGCGGTTGAAACAATAGAAAGTAATAAAGAAAGTAATACCGGAACACGGTAAATCGTGCGCTCATTAAATTTTTTCATATCAAGAAGTTTAAACAATTGCAACTTTTTCAATCAATTTTTTTGTAGCAAGTACACCTGCATCATCATCTAAGTATTTGTTGTCTTTGGTGTACATCTTAATCAGGCCGCCTTCGTATTCAACACTCACCCATCCTGTATATCCTGAATCCCTGATAATGGAAAACATCTTTGCAAAATCAGTTTCAGTATCATTTCCGTTTGCATCAAACACATGTGTTTTTGCATGCACGCCTTTTGCATAAGGCATTAACTCGCGGATACCTTTGTAGCGATCGTATTCATCCAGACATTTTGTTTGCATATATCCAGCTATATCATTGGTTGGAGGTTTTGTTCTGTTAATACAAAAATTTCCAAAGTCTGCCAGCGTGCCACAATGAGAGCTATCGACATTTTTCATAACCCCGGCTAGCCATCCCCCATTGCAGGAAATACCTATATGGTTTTCAACGATGACATCTATTTTCGACTTACTGCCATATTCCAATAACATATGGAGGCTATCTTCAGATGCTTTTGCAACATCTACAGGATTTCCTTCTCCTTCCACATTTACCCGTATCATGGGACATCCGAGCACGGCTGCGGCATCAATCCATTTATAATGGTTCTCCACAGCTTTTTTTCTGGTATCCGGATTCAGGTCTCCCAATACGCCTTCACCATCTACCATGATCCGCAGATTATAACAACCATTATCCAGGGCGCGCTTTTTCAGTTCATTCAAAAACTGATCGTCTTTTGCTTTATCAGCAAAAAACATGGAACAGTAATCGAGTCCTTCAATCTGAAAGGACTTCATGGATTTGGCAGGAAAATCAAGCGGAGATAGTTGTTTTGTCCAGAACTGACTGGCCAGAGAAAACTGGGAAAGAGCCAGCTTGTAAGGCTGGGCTTTCCGGGCAGTCCCGGCTTGGACAATATCCGGCATCATGGCTGTGAGTCCGACCCCGGCAATACCCATGGAGGTCATGGCAAGAAAATTCCTTCTGTTATGGTTCATACAGTTTCATTTTTCTATTTGGTGAAATCTACTAAATAAAGATAGGTGCAAAATTTCTATTTGACAAAATTTACCAAATAGAAATTTGTACTATATTTACGGCGACTATGAATACACCCGTAGAACTGGAAGATTTTATTGAGAATGGGTACAAGACATATGTTCCTCACGTATCGATTGACTGTGCAATCTTCGGTTATCATGACCATCAGTTAAAACTGCTTATCTCAAGACTGAAGGGATTTGACAGATTTTGTTTACCAGGCGGGTATATCAAACGCACGGAAAATCTGGATGATGCAGCGGGCAGAATTGTGGAAGAAAAAACAGGCATAACCGGTTTGTACCTGCAGCAGTACAAGACATTCGGTGGACCACAGCGCATCAAATGGAATGATCCCGACATGGTAAAATTGATGAAACTGGATGGATATGAAAAAATCAGAAAGAGCTGGCTGATGGATGATACCATTTCCGTTGGATATTATGCGATAACGGATTTCTCGCTGGTGAAACCACAACCTGATATTATGTCGGATACCTGCGAATGGTCAGATATTGACAAAGTACCTGATTTGCTTTTTGATCATAACAGTATGGTAAAGGAATCGCTCAGGGCTTTGAGGCAGCAATTATATTATTATCCCATTGCAGTAAAATTGCTTCCGAAGAAATTCTCACTGACCGAAATACATGCCGTTTATGAAACGATTCTCGGTAAAACCCTTGACATGAGAAATTTCCCAAAGAAACTCATCTTTCTGGGACTCCTCAACCGGTTAAATGAAAAACGGAATATAGGTCCGCACAGAGCACCATTTCTGTACAGCTTTAATGCCAAAAAGTATAATAAAGCATTGGAAAAAGGGATTACACTCGGATAACTTTGATGATTCAGGGATTTAATTTTTTCATGAGTTCGGCAGATGTCTGCAGCATCAGTGGTTTTTGATCAGGGTTTTTGAAAAGTAAATCAATTTCATATGGCTTGTGCTGCCGGATATACAGATCAAGAAAATCAAGTATGACCGGCAGCTTGTCCACCATCGGCAACACCGCAATCTCATGTCCCATTCCCTCTTCGCTGTACAGGTAATAAGGGACCGTATGCTCCTTCATATATTTCGCGATCCAGGCAGATCCATAAAAACCCTTATTGAAAAAGCGTATTTTCTGATAAGGAACTATTTTATCAGCTGTTCCATGGAACATAAGCCGTGGTGCAGGAGGATCTTTATAAGAGAGTTTGCCTTTAAAACTCAGGATCGCACCGGAAAATGTAATCAGTCCTGCATACTCAAATCCCGCCGGCAGTGTGGCTGCAGCTGCATATTCATTTTTCCTTTCGAATTCAGCCGTCAGTGTCGTGATGGCACCGGAACTTGATCCGGAAAGAATGATTGTCGAAGTATCGACACCCAGGCTATCTGCGTGCCCGATCACCCATTTCGTTGCATCATATACATCTGCAACCGCCATATCAACAGCATTCCTCAACGGTTTGATGTTGAATTTCGAAACATGCTGAACACCCTTTAGTCCGAGACGGTAGGAAATAGAAATGACTATGTAATTATTTTTTGTCAGGTAATTAAAATAGGCATTGTAAATCGTGTCATCTCTCCGGCCTGTTACAAATGCTCCGCCAAATACGAAAAGGATAGCTGGTTTCTTTTCGGTCTGGTCCGCATCTTTCATCCTATAGACATCCAGTGCCAGGGAGCTGTCGTTTTTGACGGCATATACAAAGGTTTGTTTGAGAATACCGGAGTCAATAGGTATCTGCTGTGAGAAACAAACACTCACCATCAATATGGGGGAAATAATAATGTACTTCTTCATGTGCAGCGGTTAAATGGGGGCATGTTTTCCGAACGATATTTTTTATAAAATAATTTCACCGGAGGATAACGCATTGGCCAATTGTATGTGATAGCCCCCAATACAAAAGACATCATATTGAATATCGCTTTTACCAGATACCCGTTTTGTAATACTCTCCACTTCCATCATTTTTGAACTTGTGGATCCTTTTAGTCTGACTTCATATACATCTGATGATATGGTAGTAAATCTGGCGACATATTTGAAATCCCCATTGGGCAGTGATCCTTTCCCAATTCTGATTTTTGAAGTATCACACAATATTACTCCGTCGGATAATATAATAGCCAGGGTTTTATTGTCAGCATAATGTGGCCAGTCCCTGGATGGTACTCTTATGCTTGTATCTTTTATGATTGTGACTTTATTCAGTGACTGGCTACCGGCAATACCATAAGTAATGAGTAAAATAACAGCCGTTAATAATTTTTTCATATTCTAAAGGTACTTCAATGCCCATTTCTTCACAACAACTTATGTTCAAACGCATATTATAAGCACGTTTACACTTATTTAAAAAATCATTAAAACGTTTCCTGAATATTAAAATATAGACCATGTGATCCCAGGCCTCTTCCATAGTCTATGCAGATATTGGTTCTATCTTTCATATTCATTTTGATACGCAGACCGAGGCCATAACCTGGCGCCAGTGAATTAAATAAATCCTGACCGGTGTTTGGGTTGCTCGCTGTTGTTGCATTGATAAAAGCTACAGCCCCAAATAAACCGTTCCGGGAAATCGGCATTCTGAATTCTGTTTCCCCATACACCATGTTTGTGCCTCGAAAACGGCCCTGAACATACCCCCTCCCCGACCTTCCGTAAGTATCCCAACCGATGGATGGCAGCGCCAGGTAAGGAACATTTCCACTGGTAACGAATTGGCCCCATGTCCAGAAGGCAAGTACAAGACCGGGTTTGTTTTTTTGAAGTGGAATGTAATTCCGCCATTCAGCATAGAGCATTGTACTATTCTGCGAGCCACCAAATATCTTTTCATTCACCCGGAAACCCAGGCTGGCATAAATTCCCCTATAAGAATTTATGGTATTGTCCCGGCTGTCCTGAATGACCCTGAATAATAAACCATTGGTAGAATAATGATCCGGATTAAATCCATATTTGGTGGAATAGAAATAATTGGCAGTAATCATTTGGTTGGGTGTATCGAGTTTCAAAGACTGATCCTGAATATCAAAATGATCGTCGATATTGATACCCAAACCGGCATACCAGTGCGGAAAGATTTCTTTCAGGGCTGTTTCATAAAAACGGATATAGTTATAACGCATGGGTTGTTCAAGGACTGAATTGCTAAGATCCGTTCCATCGATATTGAAATTCAAAGTCGAATTCAGCCCATAAATTCCCAAACCATAAGTAGGCTGGGCAAAAAATAACAATCTTACATCACCCGGAATGTACCAGGTATTTCCGGGCAGATAGATATCTGACCTTGCACATAATAAAATCTGTTTTTTTGTTGTCAGGGAGATTGAAAGCAGGGCCGAAGACAGTTGCGTATTTTTTTGATTGCCCAGTAAATTCGTGGCACTAATGGCAGTACCGATCACAAAACCATTCGCCGGTCCGTAGCCCACAATCGGTAACAATGACACATTTCTGACACCTGGAATAATGATGTCGTTTCTTGCCGGGCCTTTTTTGTTGAACATCTCACTGATGACACCAATGAGATCTACGGGGTTGACATTTGTCTGCTGATCCACACTGGACGGGAGTTTCTGCGAATAACCATTCATTCCAAGGCAGACCAGGAATACGGAAAGAATGATCCGGTGTATGAATGTCATCAGGAAGTCTTTTTCTTTAAGGTGATTTTTGTGATCTCAGGCCATATGCCCAGCCGGCCTGAAAAAGCCAGAAAACCAAAGCCGCGATTCACATACAGATAGCGGTCTTTTTCATTGGCAAGTCCCGCCCAGTCAAGATACCTGTACTGCACCGGACTCCATCGCAATTTGTCTGTTTCAATTCCAAACTGCGCACCATGTGTATGTCCGGATAAGGTGAGATGAATGGTGGTGGGGTGATAGCGAATTTTTTCTTCCCAATGTGTGGGATCGTGCGACAATAATATCTTAAACGCATTTTCATCCACTCCTTCCAAGGCCTTATCGATATCTCCCACTTGGATAAATCCACGTCCCCAGTTTTCAACACCAATCAGCGCCAGTTGATCGGAGCCCTTCCGGATCACTGTGTTTTCGTTCAGCATTAACCGATAGCCCAATATCTTATGATACTCTTTGAGTTTTTGGTGATTCGCCACTTTCTGTTCAGGATTGTCCCAACGGGCATAGTCACCATAATCATGGTTACCAAGAATGGAAAATTGTCCGTAAGGGGATTTAAGCTGACTGAACAAAGAAAGATAAGGTTCTACTTCCCATGCCATATTATTTACCAGATCTCCGGTGAAAACAAACAAATCACTTTGGAGTGCCTTTGCTATCTGGATGCCACGGGTAACTTCCGACATATTATCAAAACTACCCGAATGAAAATCCGACAGCTGTGTAATGGTAAACCCATCAAAGGATGTCTGAAGATCATCAAAATACAAAGTGATTTCGTGCAAACGATAATCATATTTGCCTTTGAACATGGCATAAAAAAATCCTGTAAAGGGAAGCGACGCCAGCAATATTCCCAATTCGGCGATGAAACGGCGACGCGAAGGAAAAAACGGTTCGCTTTTCATTGCTTTCTTTTTGAACAGTCCCCGGAATATGCCCCAAAAAAATCGGACGATGTCGCCCAGCAACAACACGATAATGAAAAAGATCTTGGTGATCAAAAAAGTCAGAAACAGCGTCAGTATCCATTCCTGAAACCGCGTGAGATATTTATGGGTTGTGACAGCGATACCGATGAGGAACAGCAGCGTTACACCGACGAATGCCACCAGGTAAGTGTACAGCGCAATCTTCTGGTAACGGGCAGATTTCCATCCCCTGACCCATGTTTTTACACCACTGTATGCATATAGGTCGAGCAAAAGACTTACCGCGCAGAACAGGTACAGCACCCGCATAAAACCACCATTGTGCATATATATGTTTTCCTATGTAATGTAATAAAGCTTCGTCAAGACAGCGAACACAAATAAGTTTTAAGGCGTTGGCGGAACTCATATTGGTTACCGCGTTTTTGATACTATCTCTTCAACGAACAGGGTTGTTTATTTTTATGCATTTGGCAGGGGAAATTCAGAACACCAAACGGTCCTTCACAGGCTGAAATACACAACCGGTTCTCAGTCTGTAAATGGAATTTCGTATATTAACATCCTGCTGCAAACACAAGTAAATGAAAAAAATTCTTAAAAGAATTCTTTTTACTATTATTTCCTTTATTATAGCCTTTATCATTTTCGGACTGACACTTGCTTATCTTCCAACCAAATCAAAAACAAATCATGCCGGCATTACTCCTGAAGAAGCGGCAGTTCTAAGAAAGAATTTTGTGGGACCGCATGATCAGTTCACAACAAGTGACGGTGTTACACTTTTTTTGCGGCGATGGAATCCTGATAGTCTTGCGCCTTCAAAAAAAGGAATTGCCGTACTGATATTTCATGGCTTCACTGCGTATAGTGGTGCATATGATATGGCCGGCGTACCCATATCGGCTGCCGGATATACGACTTTTGGCTTGGATTACAGGGGTCATGGTTTATCCGATGGAATCAGGGGTGATTCTCCTGGTAAAGACAGATGGATTGCTGATTTAGCCGAGTCGGTAAAATATGTAAGGAGCCTGGGATTTTCAAAAGTCATTGTTCTGGGCCATAGCCTGGGCGTGGCTTCTGCTATTTGTGCTGCTGATGTTATTCCGGATGAGATTGCAGGATTGGTATTGTTATCAGGCGCCTATGAAGGAAGAAAAGGTTTATCCACGCCGCCAACGTTATTTGAAAAAATTAAAATATTTTCGAGTGCCATATTCCGTCCTTCTTATCCTTCTGTTGAATACTACCGAAAAGGCATGACGGTATCAAAAGACTCTTTGTTCAATTACAGTTATACCCTTCGGTATCTTACCATGATGGATGTAAAACAACTCCGGCTTCCAAAAGATCTGAATATTCCCGTGCTCGTTGGTGTAGGAGATCAGGATGAATTATTTGAGGCAGATAAAGTAAGAGATTTCTACGATTCAATCCCGGGTAATAAAAAAGAATTTTTAATTATGAAAAATACTACGCATGCTAAGATACCCCGCGAAAGTTGGGAGCAGGTGGTGATTTGGCTGAATAAGAATTTTTAAAACCCCGTTTCGGATATTTGAAAATCCTGTATCCTAAGCTAACGAACGTTCATCTACTTTCCATTCAGGCCTTATATAATGGCAGGTATATCCGTAAGGATGTTTCTGCAGATAATTCTGGTGTTCCTCTTCGGCACTCCAGAAATCGGAAGCCGGAACGACTTCTGTCACGATGGGTCCGGGCCATTTATGCGATGCAGTCATCTCTTCAATTAATTTCTTTGCTGTTTCTTTCTGCTTTTCATTCAGATAGAATATAGCCGAGCGATACGATGTACCCCTGTCATTTCCCTGCCTGTTTTTGGTGGTCGGATCGTGAATCTGAAAGAAAAATTCAAGCAGTTTACGATATGGTAACTGCGCAGGATCAAATACAATTTCAATCGCTTCAGCATGTGTACCATGATTCCGGTAAGTTGCGTTCGGCACATCCCCGCCCGTGTATCCCACAATGGTGGAGGTAACACCGGGGAGTTCGCGAATGAGTTCTTCCACACCCCAAAAACAACCCCCGGCAAGTATAGCTTTTTCTTCACTCATATAAATCGATTTTCTACAAGTTAAGAAATTTCTGAAAACTCAGATTAACCCAATCCCTGTCTTTGCATTTACCAAATCATTTTCTGCGATTCGGGTACTTTGGAAATATGTTTCATTCTGCCGGCACGGAATTCATGATAGAGCCTGCTGATATCCTCCTGTGTGTCGCCAATGAAGGGACCATGCGAAACAATCTGAACGCCCTGCGGCTGACCGGAATACATGATAAATCTTGCGCCGACCTCACCAGCCTCCAGGTTCAATTCGCTTTCCATTTCTTCTTTTGATCTGTCGAGCCACCCTACCTGGCCCTGATCAAGTAATTTTTTCTCATCACCAACTTTTAATGAACCTTCAATCATATACAGGAATGTAGTATTCGATGAAGGCAGATTCAAAACTGTTGATGCCTTTGGTTTAATCTGTATGTCTGCGATAATGACCGGCGTATAATTTTGCAACGGAGAAGAAATACCCGCCATGGATCCGCTGTATAATTTTATTTCAGCACCCTGCACGGAAGTTTTTGGCACATGATTTAATGATATGTCCTGCACACGAGGTTTTGTCCACCTGTAATTTTTGGGAAGTGTTAGCCACAATTGCAAAAGTCTCATGGACATTTTCTTTTCAATGGTTTCTGTATGAATTACACCGCTTCCTGCCGTCATCATCTGCAGATCACCACCTTTCATTGTATGTGCTTCATCTCCCATTTCACCTTCTAGCATAAGAGTAACTGTCTCAAATCCCGCATGAGGATGCGGTCCGCCGACCGGTTCATCTGTTTTTTTATCCAGCATATCATCCATCAACAGGATGAATGGATCTGTATCATTAAAATCTCCCTGAATCACCGGGCGGGCCAGGTGGCCTGCTCCGAGAAATCCTGGATGTGCGGCAGGCTCATATTGCCTGACTAATTTTCTTTTAACTAACATATTCTTTTTGTTTTTTTTCTTCTGCAACGGCCTGTTTTACCAGTTGAATCTCGCTGTGAATTTTAACTTCATCTGCCAGCATGGCACCGCCTCCTTCCATGAGTCCAAAATTGATGCCCCAATCGCTTCTCTTAATTTTACCTGTTACTGTAAATCCGGCCCTTTCACCACCCCATGGATCTTTTGTGGTTCCGCTATACTCCACATTCAGATGAACAGGGCGGGTTATTTTTTTCAGCGTAAGATTACCGGATAAAAGGAAATTATCGCTTTCAATCTTTTCAATCCCGGTCGATTCAAATACCATTTCCGGATGCTGGTCTGCTGCGAAAAAATCGGAATTCCTCAGATGTGCATCCCGTTGTTCATTATTCGTGTGAATCGAATTTATATCCGCCTTCAGTTGAATCTTTGCTGTATTGAAGTCATCATTCTGAGTTTCACCTTCTATCTGAAAACTGTTGAAGAATCCGGATACGTTACTGATCATCAGATGTCTGATCTTAAATCCCAGTTCACTATGTGTCGGGTCGAGCTTCCATTTTGTAATAGTCATATGTTTAATATTTTTTTGAAATACAAAATTAGACTAGTTTTGCTATACAAAAGATAGTACTATACTTTAGTATAGTTCATGGTAGCTTAGTAAACTGTAAATCATGAAGAAAACAATCGAAGAGAAACATTCAGCCTGCACAAGTATTTTAAAGCCGGTCAGGGATTCCCTGGATATACTGAGCGGCAAATGGAAATTGCCGATTATCATTGCCCTGGACTTTGGTGAAAAGCGGTTTACAGAAATAGCGCAGGAAGTGCATGGAATAACAGACAGGATGCTGTCAAAGGAACTACGTGACCTGGAGTTAAATGGTCTTGTTAAGAGAAACGTACAGGATAGCTATCCGGTTAAAGTAACGTATGCATTAACAGCCCATAGTAAAACACTCAGGCCCGTCATCAATTCACTAAAAAATTGGGGAATCATGCACAAGAAAAAATTGCAGGAAGAATGCAGGGAATTTAAATCATCTGGCAAAAAAATTGCAGTCAAAATCAAAGCGGATTCTATTTAAGAGGATCAGCTTAATTTGAAACGGGAATCCATTTCTTTACATTTGAGATCCTTTAAAGAATCATATAAAAAATTAATTATGAGAAATCAAGCTATAATTCCTACAATACTTTCCTCCCTCATTCTCCTTTCATGTGTCAGTAATAAGAAATTTGAGCAGGCTCAAACTGCCGCCAGGTCAACGCGCGATTCACTGATGGGTGTGAATTCCAATTTGCTGTCTGCATTAAATACCTGTAAAGATTCATCGAACGCAAAAGATAAAAGACTTTCTGATCTTCAGTATCAAAATACATTCCTGAAAGAAAATAATACACAGGCTTTAAAGCAGTTGCAGGATCTTTCAGTGATAACCAGCACACAGGCTGAAAGCATTAAAAAGTCAATGGAAAATATCGGTGTCAAGGATATGTACATCATGGATCTGCAGAGGGAAATGGCGAAAAAAGATTCCCTGAATATGGCACTCGTTATGAACCTCAAAGGAGCCATAGGGAATATGGCTGACGAGGATATTAATATCAAAGTGGATAAAGGAGTTGTATTTATAGATATCTCGGATAAGCTCTTATTCAAGAGCGGAAAATACGATATTACTGACAGGGCGAAGGAAGTTCTCGGAAAAGTAGCGCTTGTCCTGAAAAATCAACCGGATCTTGAATTCATGGTAGAAGGACATACAGATAGTATCCCCTATAAGAGACCCCCCCTGCTTGATAACTGGGATCTCAGCGTAAAACGGGCCACTGCAGTCGTGCGTGTTCTTCAAAATGAATATGGATTATCTCCCTATCATATTACTGCTGCCGGCCGCAGTGAATACCAGCCGGTGGCTACAAATGCTACAGAAGAAGGCCGGGCGCTGAACCGTCGTACAAGGATTGTTATTCTGCCACAACTCGACCAGTTTTTTAAATTGCTTGAAACAAAATAAAACATTCATCCCGGCTTTTGACTACAACAATAGTAGATCCGGCTACTCCTGTTTCCTGATTGTTACAAAACTTTGTATGATCAAAAAACAGAATTATGAAAATTATAGTTACAGGCTCCCTGGGACATATAGGCAAGCCATTGACTGAGGAGTTAGTGCAAAAAGGACATTCGGTTACGGTAATCAGCAGCAAGCCTGAAAAACAAAATGAGATTGAAGCCTTTGGCGCCATCGCAGCCATTGGCTCAGTTGAAGATGTTGATTTTCTTACAACCAGTTTTACCGGGGCTGATCTGACGTACACCATGTTGCCGCCATCCAACTCTTATTTCGATCCTGAATTTGACCTGATGAAATATTCCATTGGCGTTGCTAACAATTATGCAAAAGCTATTCAGCAGTCAGGCGTTAAGCGGGTAATCCATCTCAGCAGTATTGGCGCTCATTTAGAAAGAGGCTCAGGCCTTATTCTTTATCATCGTGCCGCTGAAGATATCCTGAATAAACTGTCAGATGTGGATATCACGTTCATGCGACCAGTTGGTTTCTATTACAATTTGTTCAGCTTTCTTCCCGTGATTAAGAATCAGGGTTTCATTGCTGCAAACTATGGT
This sequence comes from uncultured Bacteroidota bacterium, assembly GCA_963757975.1. GTDB lineage: Bacteria > Bacteroidota > Bacteroidia > Chitinophagales > Chitinophagaceae > Puia. The sequence continues at coordinate 29,648 of CAVWUD010000035.1, read as the reverse complement.
GCAGGTGACAATCTGGTTTGGGTATCTCCCATAGATATTGCTGCTGCAATTGCTAAAGAGATCGGAACGCCGGCTGCTCATAGAAAAATAATTTATGTGGCGAGTGACGAACTCACGGGAAATCAAACAGCAACCATCTTAGGTGCCGCGATAGGCAAGCCTGATTTGAAATGGATACTTCTTTCCAATGAAGAATGGCAATCCGGCTTAGAATCGGCCGGTATGAACCATGCAATCGCCGGCGGTTTAATTGAAATGTTTGCAGCCCAGCACAATGGTTTATTGATGGAAGATTATTACAGGAACAAACCGGTTCTGGGCAAAGTTAAAATGAAAGATTTTGCGAAAGAATTTGCGGCCGTGTATAATCAAAAATAATTAAATTGTAAAATGGCAACCAGACAACTTCTCCGGATTAAAACGATTACAGAATATCATCGGGTTATGGGACTTCCCAAACCGGAACATCCCTTAATCAGTGTGATCAATTTAGAGTCCGTTAAGCATATGCCTGGCGACAATCCGATAAGCCTGGTATTTGATTTTTATTCCATCTCGCTTAAAAGGGATTTCAATGCCAAAATAAAATACGGTCAGCAGGAATATGATTTTGATGAAGGCATCATGTTTTTTATTTCACCCGGACAGGTTTTTGGAATTGAAGTGAACAAAGATGCCGTATTAAAAAGATCGGGATGGCTTCTTCTCATCCATCCCGATTTTTTATGGAATACCCAGTCAGCCAAAACAATAAAGAAATACGAATACTTTAATTACTCAGTACATGAAGCTCTGTTTCTTTCGGAAAAAGAAGAAATAACCATAACTGGCATGTTGCAGAACATTGAACAGGAATATCATACAAATATTGATAAATTCAGCCAGAATTTAATTATTGCCCAACTGGAATTATTGCTTACGTATGCTGAACAGATTTTATCATCGTCAGTTTATAACCCGAAAAATCACCAACCATAAAATCCTGGATCGCCTGGAAGATATTCTTACAGAATATTTCAACGATAATGGTTTATCCAGGAAAGGATTGCCCTCAGTTCAATATGTTGCAGGTAAATTAAACGTATCACCCAATTATTTAAGCGAATTGCTTAAAGTACTCACAGGACAAAGCACCCAGCAGCATATACACGAAAAATTGATTGAAAAAGCAAAAGAAAAACTATCTGCAACTGATTTATCGGTAAGTGAAATTGCTTATGAATTAGGCTTTGAACATCCACAATCTTTCAGCAAATTATTCAAAACAAAAACCAGTCTTTCGCCTTTGGAATTCAGGCAGTCATTTAATTGAAGAAAGAAAAAACGTCATTTTAACCTGCTTAAATAAATGCCATCAAATCCAAGATTTTCAGGCGCATTTACCGCTACGTTGCCCATATAAAGGCTGTCATGCGAAATCTTTAAAACCCTGCCAATTACGATAGTGGGACAGCTATTGGGGTTCAGATACCGATCATAATATCTACCATAATCCCTGGATGATCCGCCTAAAACATAATCACCGGTTTTGGCCAGTGTGCCAAGACCCGGGCCTGCAATTCTTGAAACCCATTTTACTGAATCTATATTTAGATAAGTAACTTTTGGTATGCGAATCAGCGTATCGAATACCGGCTTCAATAGTTTACCAAAATTATAAAGATTTACATGATCAAAGATCGCTGTCGGATAAACCTGGGCTGGATAACCTATCAATCCAATTGTGATCGGTGGACCATTAAGTGTCAAATCTCTGAACATGGAATTCATATTCGTGAAGTTTAACCTGTGCGTTTGATCATTATCATAATACCTGATCATTCCACCATAGAAATTGGCTATTCCAGATACTATAAAATCCGGCTCAGGCAACCCTGCCCCGGTGATAAAATCAACCTGAAGATTTATGAAATTCGCTCCGGCCCATTTACCAACCGTTCCAAGCCTGAAAAGGCTTTCGGAATAAATATCCCTGACTGAAAGTGAAAATCTATCGGTATTAAGATTAAAGAGTTCATTGACTGCACCCGCAATATTTCCTCCTTCAATATCTACAGAACCACCGCCGTCTCCACGGCCGTAAGTAAGGCCATCCAAGATCGTGTGACAACCAGCCCAGCATTTAAGTCTGACAATGTGTATTTCTTTGGATTGATCCTGACCAATTGCAATGGCTACCCTGCATGCCTCGATATCATCGTCAATGAAATTCACCATTTCATTGTTCAACGTTGAACCGTTTGGTGTGAGGCAGGCGCCTACCATGAATTGCTTCATGGAACAATTTCTTATCTCAACGCCGGAAGTTCCTACAGATTTTCCGCCTGCATTCGGGTATGGATCCACGACAATTCCGGCATAAGGAGAATATCTTGAATCCGAAATTGTGGGATCCACCCATTGCGAAAATCTGAGCGTGCCTATATTATGATCGTTTACAGAGTAGGGGAAACTGTATTTACCAAGTATAGCAAGGTTTTCAATAATAATCCCACGGCCGCTTTGAATACCAATACCAAAGCCCGATCTGGAATCAAAAATAATTTCCGAAAGATATTGATCCGAAGCTTCTTTCGCGGGAAGCATACCGCGCAAATGAATGGTAAAATAATTGCCTTTATTCTGAAGTAAAAGCGGTCTTGTTATTCTCGTATGTCCTACCGGGAAAATAACCGTCGAGCACATAAATGGATGGGCAATACAGTATGCACAAGCTGTTGAATCAGCAATGATATCATCGGTAATGCCATCACATTTTGCACCGAAATCCATTACACTTATTTCTCCTCCGCGTGATTTAGGAAAGCTATCCAGCAGATTGTATAATTGAAAATAAGTTTCGGATATTGACTGATAATTTTGAATAGTGTTATAATCAGCAATTTCTTTGAATGCAGGAAGTACAGGTTCAGTTGTTAATACCGGGTGCAGTGGCACCCGGCCCATCAACAGAAAAAAAAGGATGATTGAATATTTCATGAATCCTACCCGACTTTAGGACAACACTAATTTAGACATTCTGCAAAAATTACATGCTGAAATATTTGCAAATCACAAAAATCTTTATTTACTTTGTATTTCAAAGTACTTTCTTATGACCAATCCAACACAAAGCCTTGAAACATTACACGACATAAAGCGCATGATGGAGCGAAGCAGCCGCTTTATCAGCCTAAGTGGTTGGAGCGGTATTACTGCAGGTATATGTGCTTTGGCAGGAGCAGCTTTCGCAAGTCAGCGAATCAACCATTATTATCAATCCGAATATCGTCAATTTACCGGTGCCATTACGAAACTGAAATATGATTTGATCACTATAGCCATTCTGACTTTCGCAGCTGCTTTAATTCTCGCCATTTTTTTTACTTATTTGAAAAGCAGAAAGGAAGGTGTTGCAATCTGGGGCGCTACAGCCAGAAGGTTGATGTGGAATACCTTTCTTCCCCTCGCCTGTGGAGGATTTTTAATATGGCATTTAATTGAGAATGACGGTTATGGAATGGTTGCCCCTGCCTCGCTGATATTTTACGGACTGGCATTGGTTAATGGAAGCAAATACACCATGGGCGAGGTTCGTTGGCTTGGGTATGGTGAAATTATTCTTGGTATTGTGAATCTCTGGTTTCCCGGCAGAGGTATTATTTTCTGGTCGCTCGGTTTTGGAGTACTTCATATTATATATGGATTCGCCATGTGGTGGAAATATGAAAGAGTAAGTATTGAGGCAAAGAATGCGGGTGATATTAAAGCAGAATAAATCATGAAGAATCCGATTGAACAGCTGAATAAGGTTTTTGACAGCCGGATAAAACTAGGCATTATGAGTTCGCTCATTGTGAACCACCGTACCAATTTCAATGACCTCAAAGAACTTATGCAGGTTACGGACGGCAACCTGGCTAGTCACATGAAAACTCTGGAAGAAGCAGGATATGTTCAGGTTGAAAAAGGATTTATTGGCAGAAAAACAAATACCACTTATGCGATTACTACTCTTGGAAAGAAAGCATTTAAATCTCATTTGGATGCTTTAGAAAAAATGATACGATCGATAGATTGATTTTTTTTATGCTTATACTTTGTATTTCAAAGTACTTTTAAATTAATTAAAAATGGCCGGCACCACATTATCTGCAAGAATCTGGTTTCTATCCTCCATTATTTTAGATACAGGCGTTTTGATTTTTATTCTCATTCAAAATCCGGTGGGCTGGTACTTCTTCTTGCCGGCTTTTCCTGCAATATTAGCAGGAAGTTTTCCAGTATTTATTATCCTGGCCATTTTGTTGCCCATCCTCAAAAGATTATTCGATTCATTTAACAATAAGATATACCTGACGATACTGATATGCGGTATTTGTGCATTTATATATGGTTCTTTTGGATATCTCCTGGGTGCTACAAAATTCCATACTTCAGATTACTGGACCACTGATGGTCTTAAAATTTTGCTGGCCGTTACAGGAATTCTGTTTTGCATATCACTGATCTCTTTATCTCTGTCGAAAAAACAACTATCGAAATATTTTGAATACGGTAAATCTTTATTATTAACAAATAAAAACAGGAATATGGAAACATTAAATTATGCTGAAAGCAATCCCATGGAGAACAAAACAAGTCGTTCCAATAAAATTCTGATCAAAGGAGCAATTACGGCCGGACTGATAGGAATCATGATGATACCAACCATATTTATCAGTGATCTGGTTCGTGAGAGACAGGTCAGAAACGAATCCGTTGTCAAAGAGGTAGATAGCCGCTGGGCCATGGCTCAGACTTTAACAGGCCCTTATATTTATCTGCCCTATAAAAAAATAGTGATGGATGCTTCCAATAAACCTGCATTAGTCACCAGTCATTTATTGATGCTGCCTGATAATAAGCAGGTTGATGGAAGAATCGAACATGAGTTAAGGGAAAGATCCATTTATAAAGTTCTTTTGTACAAGGCATCCATATCTGACCTGGGCAATTTTATTTTACATCTTCCAAAAGATATCGCTTCCGACCAGGTACAATGGGCTGACGCAAGAATTTGTTTTGGAATCTCCGATTTCAAAGGCATCGAAGAAAGGCTTGTCATTCGGTTCAATGGCAGTGATAATGAATTATCACCAGGACTCCCGACAGATGATGCGGATGAAAAGGGTCTCTCTGCTCCCATTACTATATCTGTTTCAGATTTGGGTAAGCCGTTAAATTATCAGATTCATCTTAAAATCAAAGGAAGTGAAATGCTGCATTTCGTTCCGCTTGGTGGCAATAGTCATTATACGCTGGAATCAACCTGGCCCAGTCCCAGTTTTGATGGCAACAATCTTCCTTCCGAAAGAACCGTAAGTGAAAAAGGATTCACAGCTGCCTGGAATTTTAATAAGGCGAACCTTCCTTTTGGAACCGTTTTAAACGATTTCAAGTTTGACCAGTCCGCCCTTGCATTTGGCGTAACCATGATACAGCCCGCAGACCAATATGCCAAAACCAACCGTTCAATCAAATATGCAATTCTCATTATTGGATTGACTTTTTCTCTTTTCTTCATCATTGAACTCATGCAACGTAAGCCCATTCATCCGGTGCAGTATGTATTGATCGGACTTGGGCTGGTCATTTTTTATAGTTTATTATTAGCTATCAGCGAGTTTCTTGATTTTGACTATGCCTACCTGATTGCCTCTGTGGGTACCATTTTATTGATAGGCCTGTATGCAAAAAGTCATTTCAAAAGCTGGAAATCTTCGGGAATATTTTCAGGCGTGCTCACGCTGCTTTATGGATTCATATTCGTGCTGATCAGGCTGGAAGACACGGCCCTATTGGTTGGAAGTATTGGTTTGTTTATTATCCTTGCACTCACCATGTACGCCAGCAAGAAAGTAAACTGGTATGGACAAACAGAAACGGTTGTGTTACAATAAAGAATTGTCCATGCCTTTTACTTTTTCACATCCTGCTATTGTTTTACCAGCTAATCGGATGTCCAGTCAATTATATTCCATGACGGGTTTGGTTATTGGAAGCATGACGCCCGACTTCGAATATTTTATCCGGATGAATCTCGGAAGCATATTTAGTCATACCCTGCATGGATTATTCTATTTTGACCTTCCAATTGGATTGGTTCTTTGTTTTGTTTTTCATGATCTTGTTAGAGATGACCTGATAAATAACCTGCCAGTAGGTTTATACGAACGGTTTTATGCTTTAAAGAATTTTGACTGGAATACATATTATAGAAAAAAATGGCCGGTAGTTTTATTGTCGATTGTCATCGGTGCAGTTTCTCATATTCTGTGGGATTCTTTTACACATTCCAACGGTTATTTCGTATTAAAAATACATTTTCTGAATACCAGCATTCATTCATTCGGTATTAAAATAATTATATACAATTTATTACAACAGCTAAGCTCCATTTTTGGGCTTGCATTGGTTATCATTTTTGTTCACCGTATGCCAAAAACAAAGGCCGGCATGAATCATTTTAAAAGCCCTTACCGGATTTATATAGTTTGTATTGTTTCTGGTATAATGATACTCAGATTGATTTTTGGATTATCCTTATTTCAATATGGAAATGTGATTGCGTCTTTAATTAGCGCTTTCTTTATTTCAATTATTGTCATACCCATAATTATAAGAACGCAGAGTAATCTTGAAAAAGGATATTAAAAATGGAATACCCAGAGGCTCCTAACTGTTGTCAGATTGATTAAGAAAAGCAGGTCCCCAATTTTTTTCATTGGCAGCAGCCCTGTAATTCAATCCGGCAGTCGTGCCGGCAGTTATATCTACAGTTACGCCGGTTATCTTCGAAGCCAAATCGGAGGACAGGAACACAGCAAGATTCGCGATATCTTCCATGAGTGGAAGTTTTTTCAGCATGGTATCATCTTCCATTTTTTGGATAACGGATTTCATTATTTCAGGCTTGCTGTTAATCGCTTCTTTAAAAACCCTTGAATCCGGAGAGCCACCCGAACGCATATTTAAAACCCGAACACCATATACCCCCAGTTCAGCAGCCAGATTTTTAGAGAAAGTTTCAACTGCAGCACAGGCTGCAGAAAAACCTCCCGTATATGGGTAACCGATGCCGCCCGGCGTAGCGGTAAGGGATAGAATAACACCTGATCCCTGCCTTGCCATTATCCTTCCCGCAGCAGTTGCTGTTAAAAATCTTGTTTGCATGATAAATGTGATCGGCTTTATGAAATCATCCTCATTCATATCAATAAGCGATATTCCCTGAACCAGATCTTCCCCAGCAGCATTAAAAGATATATCAATTTTCCCCGACTGACGAATGACCTTTTTCAGGTGGCTGTCTATTGCTTTTTGATCCAATGCATCCACCTGGTCTGCCTCAGCACTCCCTCCGGCAGCGAGGATTTCTTTCGCGACTTTTTGAACAGAGCTGATATTATGTCCGGTTAAAAATAGCCTGGCACCTTCACGGGCAAGTGCTTTGGCAACTGTGCTGCCTAAAGATCCACCGGCACCATATATAACCGCATTTTTATTCTGAAGTAACACTACGTTAAAATTTTTTATGTGAAATCAATATTTTAAACTATATCGTCTTCCGATAAACTATAAACCCAGAACGTTCTGCAACCTTATCATATAATTTCCTCGCTGTCTCATTCGTTTCATGCGTTAGCCAGTAATATCTGGATGCCCCGGCATCCTTTGCTTTCAAATGAACGCCTTCTATCAGAGCACGACCAATCCCCTTTCCACGTAATTCATCAGTAGTAAATAAATCCTGTAAATAACATACCGGTTGAATTGCAGATGTACTCCGGTGAAAAAGATAATGTGCAAGTCCAACCAGTTTCTCTTGATATTCGGCTACCAATGCTAACACAGGTTCGCTTTCATCAAAAAAACGATTCCAGGTAGTCTGCGTAATATCCGGGCTCAAAGCTGTTGGTCCGGAACGTTTATAGAATGCATTGTATCCCTCCCAGAGCGGAAGCCACTGATCATAATCCAGTTCATTAATCCGACGGACGATAAGATTGTTTATCATAATACAAATATACAATCAGACCCTACATGGAAATCCGACAATTGACCTGCCAAACTAAGAATGACCTTTAACAAATCGAATGCAACAGATCGACTTGGTTTGTTTGTCTTCTGAATTGACCGAAGACCAATATGAGATATTTTTCCCTGCTGCTATTAATCTTCAATACAATCTTCATAAGTACATATGCGCAAAATGAACCCATGTATAAACCTTTTTCGATAGATATTGGTGCAGGCTATACTTTTCAACAATCCGGATCACCCGGAGGAACTATATATTTCAATCCCGGGTATACGATTGGCGGAAGATTTCGGGCTGGAATTCAGTTTGGAGTGGCTGGTTACGATGAGACATATATGAATTCCTCTATTCTTACCCTGGATTATTATTTAGTAAATAATCCGGGATTTCGAATCTCCGCAGGAGGAGGTTATGGGTATTATACCTTTTCCTATTTCCTCCCGGGAAACGAACCACCAGAAATGTCACAGGGTTACCGGAATACCGGTAACATGGGAGGAAATATCAGAATAGGATTTGAGTGGCATCATTTGTATGTAAGGTTGGCATATCATTTCGCACCGGATTTGTATGAAAGTGACAGTTATATCGGCGAGCCAACTGTTACTACTATGTACAAAGGCAATTATCTTGGCCTTACCATCGGAATTCTCATCGGAGGCGGAAAAAATAAAACAAAAAACTACTAGCAAAAGATCATTCTGAACGCAGGTTGATTACCGGATTTGCCCTTGCAGCTTTTATCGCCTGGAAACTGATGGTGAATAAAGCGATTATTAAAGCGGCAGCGCCGGATAACAGGAAAATCCACCAACTAATATTCGTTCTGTATGCATAATTCTGCAGCCAGTTATTCAAATTGATACAGGCGTCGTTCATTTGTAAACCTCCCTGCGATGCACTTCCATCCATCTTTCAGGATTTGCAACAGGCTCCCAGCCAAATTGTTTATATAATCCGTGGGCATCTGCAGTTGATAAAATCCATCTTCTTAATCCCTGCAACTCGGGGTAAGCCATAATGGTTTGCATCAGCCACTTGGAGAGACCCTTCCCGCGATATTCTGGTAATACATACACATCGCCGACGTAAGCAATAGAAGAGAAGTCAGAAATGACTCTTGCAAATCCGATCTGCTTTTCCCTGAAGTAAAGACCGAAGTTTAACGAATGTTCGATTGCCCCTTCCACCCTGCTAAAAGGAATATTCAAACACCAATATGCTTCTGTTGAAAGAAAATGATGGATTGCCTTTAAATCCAGTCTTGCTTTCTCCGTAGAGATGCAAAAACCATCTTTGTAAAATGCCCGGTAACTCACTTCAATTTATTTTATTCAACTACTAATTTTCCTTCCAGTATAATTACTGCCCGGCTGGTCAATAAAACTTTATCGCCGCATATTGCCAAATCCATATATCCCGTCCGGCTGGATGACTGAAATGCTTTCAATTTTTTCTTGTTCAATTTTTCACTCCAGTATTTTGCCAGAAATGTCTGCACTCCGCCTGTTACAGGATCTTCATTTGTCCCTGCCCAGGGCCAGAAAAACCGGTAATGATAGTCGTACCCGTTATCTGTGGAAGGGGCAGTAACCAATACGCCATTGATCCCATCATGAGAGGGAATCAGGGCATTAAAATCCGGACGCAGATTGGCTAACATCCGGGGACTGTCAATTTCCAGCATGATAACTTTATTATGCGGACTGAATACCGTGTTGATGACAGAGTTAAGACCCAGTGCTTTCAACATAGCAGCCGGTGCATCGGCGGTTTCAGTATTGTATACCGGGAATTCCATCGTAATCTCGTCACCATGCTTTGTCACTGTCAGATCTAAATTTTCTATAGTATTAAAATGAATTTTTTCTGCATCCGTCTCTTTAAACAATACTTTGGCAGATGCAAGCGTAGCATGTCCGCATAAGGGAATCTCCATTTTTGGCGAAAAATAGCGAATGGAATAATTGTCTGATTTCCCATTTCCTTTCAAAAATGCAGTTTCAGAAAGACCCAGTTCATTGGCGATATGCTGCATTTTGTCGTCACTGATTTCATGTTCAGGAAAGCATACGCCGGCAGGATTACCTTTAAACTGTTCATTGGTAAATGAATCAACAATATATGTTTTCATAATTTCTGTTTTAATTTATCCTATCATCAGATAAGACAAATTTCCTTCAAAATAAAATACCAGCACAGATACATTTTTAGTATTTTTGACCAGTACAGTTTACCATGAAGAAAAAAACACAAAACAGGGAGTTACTCTATTTAAAAATTGCACGGAGCCTGGAACAGCAGATCAATAATGATACGCTGAAAGTGGGGGACAAACTCCCATCCATACGCATGATATGCCGTCAGCACGGTGTAAGTATGAGCACGGCACAGTTTGCTTATTATGAATTAGAGGCAAAATCACTGATAGAACCAAGACCGCAATCAGGTTTTTATGTCAGTAATTCTTTCAGAAAAAAACTGGCCATGCCGGCAGTAAGCAAGCCCGAAAACAAACCGGCGTTAAAAACTGTAACGGATATCATAGAAAATTCATTTCATCCCTCCAGTGAAAATAATTTTACAGTTTTCTCCAGAGGAGTTCCGGCCATGAAATTATTACCTGTTGCTAAATTGAACAAAGGCGCACTGCAGGCGATCAGATCCCTGCCAGGCGGAGGAACAACCTATGAACCCTTGCAGGGAAATGAAAAACTGCGTACACAGGTTGCCAGATGGTCGTTCAGCTGGAAAGGGAATCTTTCCGAAAAAGATATTCTTACTACTGCCGGTTGTATGTCCGCCGTTTCCTATTGCCTCATGGCATTGACAAAGCGCGGGGATACCATTGCGGTCGAGAGCCCTAGTTTTTACGGCATATTGCAACTGGCACAAAGTCTGGGTTTGAAAATTCTGGAACTGCCTACCGATCCGCAGACGGGTGTGGACATGGAATCACTGAAGAAAATTGTTCAGAAAACCAAACTCGCTGCCTGCATTTTTGTAAGCAATTTCAATAACCCTTTTGGTAGTCTGATGCCGGAAGAACATAAAAAGGAAGCGGTAAAACTCCTGGGGAAATATAATATTCCGTTGATTGAAGATGATATCTATGGTGATCTTTATTTCGGCGAAAAGAGACCCACCTGTTGCAAGTCATTTGATGAAACCGGCATGGTACTCCTGTGCAATTCATTTTCAAAGACATTGGCGCCGGCATACCGGGTTGGCTGGGTCGCGGGAGGAAAGTTTATGAATGAAGTCATGAAAATAAAATTATTTCATAGCCTGAGCAGCACACCCATCACACATGAAGCGCTTGGTAGTTTTTTAGAAACGGGCAGGTACGAAGCACACCTGAGAAAATTAAGAAAAACATTATATACCAACTACCTGCAGTATGTGAGGTTAATCGGAGAATGCTTTCCCCAGGAAACAAAAATAAGCAGGCCACAGGGCGGGTTATCTTTGTGGGTTGAGTTGCCCAAATCCACAGATACTATTGATTTGTATAATTCAGCGGTAAGCAAAAAAATTACTTTTTCTCCCGGTAGCATGTTTACGCTTCAAAAACAATTCAACAATTGCATGCGCTTGAGTTATGGTTTGGAATGGAATGAAAAAACGGAAAATGGATTGAAAGTCCTGGGCAGACTGGCGAAGACAGTCATGCAATAACTACCATCATTCTGTTTTGCAGAAATAGACTTCAGATAAGCCGAATACCCAAATGCCTGAAATCATCGAGTTTACTGTCATCGGTTGCAAGATCAGTGATCATTCCGCTGATATCTTTAATATCACATACCTTATAATGTTCAGTAGTATTCAGATTGGAACTATTTACCAGGGCAAATGTTTTATTTGCATTTCTTAGCATACTTTGTTTTACTTCTCCATCATTTTGAAAAACGGCGCTGATGCCAAAGTCCTTTTGAATAGCACATGTACCCATAAAATAAAGGCTGGCGATATATTGCTTCACCTCATTACAGGTCTGGCCGCCTGTATTTGTAGCCGTTTCACGATCGTGAATACCACCCAGTATGATAAGTTCTATATCCCTGAATTTTGAAATGATCGGAACCAGCGCCATATTATTCGTAACCAGTCTGAAACTGGAGTTGGAAGGAAGATGAGAGGCGATTGCACAAATGGTAGAACCTCCATCCATAAAAATCGTTTGCCCTTTCTTAATCAGCTGTTGCGCCTTTAATGCAATCAATTCTTTTTCTTCAGCTAAATAGCGGGTGCGATCCTGGAAACTAAGTGGGTTCTTTGAAATGGAAATTGCGCCCCCGCGAACTTTTAATAACAAACCATTGTTGTGGAGAGATTCAATATCCCTCCTCACCGTATCTTCAGAAATATTTAAATCTTCTGACAAGGTTTCAAAAAAGACCTTGCCTCTTTTCTTTATAACTTTAAGAATATGATTAAACCGCTCTTCTTTTAACATCCTGCTTGAGTTAAAAAATCTAATTACTGGTTTTTATATCAGGCCTAATGCATGTAGTTCAGTTTTCAAATCTGTTTTTTCCTGTACATGAATTGTTGCGAATCCCATTTCTTTTGCAGCCTGAATATTATTTATATTATCGTCAATAAACAATGAGTCTTTAGCTTTCAAATGATAGCGTTCCAGCATGAGTTCAAAAATTCTTCTTATCCGGCTTTATCAGTTTTTCTTCTCCTGAAATGACAATCCCATCAAATAATTCAAAGAATGAATATCGTTTGAACACGATCGGAAAAGTTTCAGCCGACCAGTTCGTCAATCCATACAGTTTATATTTCTCTTTCAGTCTTCGTAAAAGGGTTACATTTTGGGGAATATCTCCTTTTATCATTTTCTCCCATTGATCATAATATAACCGGATTTTCACAGCATGCTCCGGGAACCTGTCCTGTAAAATTCTGGTTCCCTCTTCCAGTGACCGTCCTTTATCCTGTTGAAGATTCCAATCATCTGTACAAATCTCGTTGAGAAAATATTCCATTTCTGAACTTTCTTCAAATTCATCCCGATACATATATCTCGGATTCCAGTCGATCAAAACGCCCCCGAAGTCAAATATGATTGCGTTGATATTATTCATTGATCAGGCTGAAATTTCCAGATAATTTCCCTCAGGATCCAGGACAACCGATTCATAATAACCGTCTCCTGTTGTTCTCGGTTCACTAAAAATGGCTGAAGTGGTCATTTCTTAAACATTCTGTCATTTCATTCACTTTATCCTTTCCTCCTACAGATATTGCGAAATGGGCAATCCCCATATTAAATCCGCGCTTACTGTTATCAGGTCTGATATCCGGACGCATCATTAACTCCAATCTTGTTTTACCATCTCCGAATAAAATAAAATAAGCCTGGAACTTTGTTTTCGGATTAATATATTTCTCTCCTGAACGCGTATCGAAATATTTCAGGTAAAAACTTCTCATGAGTTCCAAATCCTGTACCCAGATACCGAGATGTTCAATTTTCATGATATTAATTGCATTAAAATGTAAATCCTATTGTGCGACGATTTTTCCCTGCATCGTTCCCCAATGACCGGGAAAACTGCATATAAAATCGTAAACACCTGGTTTGGTATTATAAACTCCACCTGATCAGAATCTCCACCAGCCACCAATCTTGTATGTGCGATAATTAACGAATCTAAAGAGGATGGAACGTATTGTTCGGCTTTTGCATTGTGTGCTACATCTGCAAAATCAGCAATATCAACACCGTTCTTAAGGATCACAACATTGTGGGTCATTGATGCAGGGGATTTTGCAGCTGTATTTTTGAAAATGAGAATGATTTTTTTTCCGGCCCTGACCCTGAACAATTCTTTATCAAAGCGCATATTCTCATTTGCCTTCAATTGAACGCTGTCTGTAAATGCAAGCTTCTCAATGCCGGGAACAGATGTTTCTGCGTTTTCAGCTGGTGAACTTTCTTTGGAATTATTTTTATTTTCTGCACCCGGTCCACAGGATAATAAGAGCATTGTTGCAGCCAGCACAAATGCGTATATTACTATTTTGTATTTGAACATGGACTGTATTAATTCAGATCATAATTAACAATTAATAATTAATCCCACAAATGCGGATCAAAGCCTTTTGATTTTCATATCCCTGAATGAAACGCCATTTGTCCAGTCCTGAACGGCAATATGTCCTTTGAAATATTTTCCAAATTCAGGGTAATGACTCATATAACTTGCAGCTACTGATTTTTTCCATTCATCGCTATTCATATCCACCTGAACGGTTTGCACTCCATTCAGCCAAAAAGTGAGCTTACCATTCTGCTGTTGAATACGTGACCGGTTCCATTCACCGGAATTTGGGATGGTCCCGCTTGTATTTCGGATTACTCCGAAGATGGCAGCGGCCTTATGTGAGGAATCCCTGAGATAGTCAGGTTCTACATTTCTATCATCCAGTAACTGATATTCCGGGCCGGTGGAAAAAGTAGTCCCCAGGTCCGGTCTTTCCTGTACGTTTATAAATACACCGCTGTTACCGGCATGTGAAATTTTCCACTCGAATGTAAAATCAAAGTTTTCATATTCATTATCTGTTACCAGATCTCCATGTTTTACATTCTTAGCGTGCGGGTTGCATACAAGGTTCCCGCTGTCCACTGACCAGGCTGAAGAGATGTTGCCCCTGTTAAACAGATGCCATCCATTCATGGTCTTCCCGTCAAATAGGAGGACCCATCCATCTTTTTTTTCCTCATCAGAAATTGTATTGTGCTGTTCAGAACGACTTGAGCATGCCGATATAAAGAATGTACAAAACACAACTATAGAGATGCTAAAAATGTTTACCTGCCTTTTCATAAATGAATTATTATTTAATTACGGCATGACGCCCCCTTTGCAATATTATGCAATATTGCAGATATTTGCAAAACGGAATGATTTGATAAAAAGAATGAGATTGACTGGTAATCCGCGGTTCAACTTTCAGCTAAAACAACATTTCGCCTGGTGGTTAATACCAGAAATGAAGAGTAAAGCTTTCATAATTGCAGTTTAGGGTTAAATTGTCACTGCAACAAAGGTATGCCCCTAAAGCTTTTGAAACTGCAATAAAGTTTAATTTCAGGATCAAATCCTTACTTAACACCCTCTGCCATCACACAACGGTACTGACCGCCTTTTAAACGATGCTGAAGTGCTTCACGGTAGGCAGGACTTTCATACCAATATTTTGCTTCTTCCAGAGAAGGAAATTCCAAAATCACCACGCTTTCAATCGCGGGGCCTTCTATTACTTCAAAGCGTGCGTGTGAAACTAAAATTTTCACAGGATGACCAACAAATCCTGATGCTGCTTTTTTTATATAGTTGTCCATCTCTTCAGAATCGATGATTTTTTCCCGCATGAAGATTACATAAGCTGCCATCGTTTTGGTTTTTACTTTTTCAAAATCTGCTTTCCCCCTTTCATTCCGAGCGTAAGCTATTTACCGGGTTGGTAACAGCTGCTTTGATTGCCTGAAAACTCACTGTAAAGAATGCAATGAGGATGGCTGCAAAACCTGCAAGCACAAATACCCACCATTGTATATTTATCCGGTATGCAAAATCCTGCAACCACTTGCTCATAAAATAAAACGCAACGGGTGAGCCCAGAACAATGGAAATAAAAACAATTTTTAAGAAATCTTTCGACAACATCGAGACAATTCCACTGGTATTCGCACCCAGCACTTTGCGGATCCCGATTTCACGGGTTCTCTGTTCAGCAGTAAAGGCGGACAAGCCAAATAAGCCCATGCATGATATGAGAATTGCGAGGCCTGCAAAGATTTTCGACAGACTCCCAACCAGGGTTTCACTCTTAAATAATTTGTCAAAATCCTCGTCAACAAAACTATATCCAAAAGGATATGCCGGATTATCCTTCTTGAAAACGGCGGCTATCCTTGCAAGCGCATCTTCGGGTCGTGCATTCTGTTTAAGCCTGATATACAGGTAACCTGCTTCTTCGGTATTCGAAAAGAATATAACCGGATCTGGTTTACCGTACATATCACCATATACATAATCTTTTACCACCCCGATAATTGTGCATGGCTGTTTACCTGACCGTATAATTTTGCCGACTGCTGAACCTTTACCCATTAATCTGGCCAGGGATTCCGTTATCAATACATTTGAACTATCAGATTTTACATCCGGCCGAAAATCCCTTCCTTCCAGAATGCGCATGCTCATGGTAGAAATATAATCAGGACTTATCGCCCTGTAAGAAATAAGTACTACGCTTTTCGGATCCTTGCCTTCCCAGTTGTAATCTGTTCCGTTATCTGATGTGAAGAGCGACTCATCGTTACAAAGTGCTGCGTTTTTTACAACTCCTGTATTCATCAAATCCTGTCTGATGGCTGAAAAATCTTTCTGCATGTTACCAACAACTTCCAAATCCAACAGATTATCTTTATCATATCCCAGGTCCCTGGTTTTGATATGCTGCACCTGCTGAAAAACCAGGATTGTGCAGATGATCAGAGCAATGGAGATGGTAAACTGAAATACTACCAGGCTTTTCCGGATCGTCGCAGCGCTCCCACTTTTCATTTTGATCCCTTTAAAGACAAACACAGGATTAAAGGAAGAAAGATAGAGTGAGGGATAACTTCCTGCCATCAGACCACAGAATAAGACTAAAAAAATCAGGGCAACTACATGCAATGGGTTTTTCAAACCAAGCCCCATTTGCTTTTCAACGATCTCATTGAAAAATGGTAAAAGAAATACCATCAGAAGCAGCCCGAGCAGTACAGAAAATACCGACATCATCATTGCTTCTCCGATAAACTGTCGGACTAAACTTCCTCTTGCGGCACCCAGCACCTTACGGACACCCACTTCTCTTGCTCTTTTTCCACTCTGCGCCGTAGCCAGATTCATGAAATTTATACAGGCAATGATCAAAATGATCCAGGCAATGACAGCAAACAGCCGCACAAACTCTGCCCGTCCTCCGGATTGTTTTCCGCTTATAAAATTGTTCCGCAAATGCCAGTCCTTCATGGCAAAGAGTATAGGTACGGTGGTTACACTGTTGTCTTTAGCATGTAAAAATCCCGCGAGCTGCTTGTTCACCGAATTAAGAATCTGAAGAGGGCGAGAGTTGAACAAAGGTTCTTGGTGCAAAGGCACCCCAGTATTTTAACCAGTCACGCGTACTGGCATAGATTGCGAAGGGAGAAATCCAGTCAAATTGTAATGTCGAATTCGCTGGAAGATTCTTAAAGACGCCTGTGATTCTGTAATTTTCTTTGTTATCTACTTTTATATTCCTGCCTACGATATTTGTACTGTTTCCAAAGAACTGCATTGCCATTTTTTCCGAGATCACAACAGAATGTATTTCTGTCAGGGCACCGGCTTGATTTCCTTCCCTAAACTCCAGTGTGAACATAGGAAATATGGAAGAATCGGAATAGTAACCTGTTTCATATACGGCTTTGTCGCCGATTGAAAACAAGGATTTATTACGGCCCATTCTGCAGGCACTTGTAATGCCAGGCATTTCTTTTACCAGGGCTGGCGCAAGGGGTCCTGGCGTTGAAGGGAATGTGCGGGTTACTCCGTCATAAGTCTGGTTTGTCATGACCTGAAAAATCCGGTTCCTGTTTACGAAAGTTTTGTCATAGTTCATTTCATCTTCTACCCATAAAAAAATAATTCCTGCACATGCGATACCGATGGCGAGTCCGAAAAAATTCAGAAGACTATACCCTTTATTCCTGGAAAGGCTGCGCAGTATGGTTTTGAAATAATTTTTGAACATGGTCCGGGATTAAATAATTATAAATGAATTATTATCTGAAAAGCTGATCATATATTATACCAGCATTATTTTTATTGATAACCAGTCTTTTAACTTTTGGATTTCTTTAGGAATGTCCGGTTTTGAAACAGCCATTGCACGATAATAATTATGGATCCGCGTTATTAACCAGCCGTTGTAAAAGAAGAGTCTATTTTTGAACTGCTAACTCATATTATTTATGCCAATAACTTTCGTTCAGCATATTTATAAAATTCCAGCCCGTACGCGGCTCCTGATCGCTTTGTTTGTTTCTTTCATAACGTTTATGATAACCGGAAGAACACCTCCTGCTATCCATTTTATTCTCGTATGGAGCAGTTTTGCATTTACGGGTCTCGTATTATT
Organism: uncultured Bacteroidota bacterium; assembly: GCA_963757975.1. GTDB lineage: Bacteria > Bacteroidota > Bacteroidia > Chitinophagales > Chitinophagaceae > Puia. Next base: position 11,386 of record CAVWUD010000035.1, on the reverse strand, counting down.
CTGGGTAACCATCCTGACAGCCGCTGTCCATGAAGTAAAGGATATTGCCAAAAGACAGGATTCCAGCCGTACTTTAGTTTTTATATTCGTATTGTTCGCTTCTTTTATAAGTTTGTTCGCGGTTATTATTCTTTTAAAAATTCTGCCGGATAACAAAGTGGCAGGGTACTGGTATCATATCGGATTTTCAATCGTTTCTGTTGTTTTATCGTGGACCCTGATTCACACAGTCTTTGCTTTTCGTTATGCACACCTGTATTATACCTGCCATAAGGAAGAGAAAGGAATACAAAAGGAAACACGCGGAGGCTTGCAATTTCCGGGTGACCGCGAGCCGGACTACATGGATTTTACTTATTTTTCATTTGTAATCGGCATGACTTTCCAGGTATCTGATGTCACGATCAGCTCACGTCAGATAAGGCATCTGACACTCTTTCACGCAATCCTATCCTTTGTATTCAATACCGTTATTCTGGCACTGAGTGTTGGTATCATTGCAGGGTTGGTACAACGATAATTTTTCTGAGCGTAAGCTGTCTTCGCCAGTCCCGTACGTGCGGGATCATTCAGAGCGAAGGCTGGTGATCGGATTTACAATCGCCGCACGGATCGTCTGAAAACTGATGGTGATCAGTGCAATTAAGATCGAGGCTGCACCAGCTGCAAGAAAAACCCACCAGCTGATCGTAATATGGTATGCATAATTCTGCAGCCAGGAATGCATTGCATACCATGCAACAGGAAATGCAATCAGGGAAGAGATAGCAATCAGTTTCATGAATTCACCGGACAACATTCCTGCAAGACGCATTACACCCGCACCCAGCACTTTCCGTATTCCGATTTCTTTTGTTCTTCGTTCCGCAGTAAATGTGGCTAATCCAAACAAGCCAAGGCAGGAAATACAAATGGCCAGTACGGCAAATACGCGCGACAATTTACTGACCAGCATTTCACTCAGAAACATCTGATTGAACTGTTCATCCACAAAACGGTACTGGAAGGGATATAGAGGATTGTCTTTCTTTATCACAGATTCAATTTGTGCAACGGCTTTTTCCGTATTCTCTTGTTTTTTAATTCGTACATACATCAGACTCTCATCCTGATAGTTTGGATTGCAAAAAAAGATCAGCGGATCGGGTGTGTTTCCAAACATATTGCCATACACAAAATCCTTCACCATACCGACAATCGTGTATTTATTATCAATAACAGCGCCGATCGGATTTGCTTTTTTCATAAGTTTTGCAAGTGATTCCGTAATGATAATATTATTACTGTCAAGTACCGGATCGGGATAAAAATCCCTTCCCAGCACAACCTTTATTCCATTGGTGGAAAGCAGTTCCGGACTTATATTTCTCCAGGAAATAATATATGTCATATTAGGATCCTTTCCTTCCCAGCTATAATGATCGCTATTATCACCTCCGTAAATAGTTTCGTGATCCGAGAGGGCCGCATTTTCCACCACACCAGTATTCAGCAGATCCTGTTTGATGGCGTTGAATTGCTTTCCCATATTTCCCTGAAGATCCATTACGATCTGGTTGTTTATATCATATCCGAGCTTTCGATTCCTGACATGTTCGATCTGTTGGAAAATAATGATGGTACAGATAATAAGAACAATGGAAACAGAAAACTGCATCACTACAAGACCTCTTCTGATCAGCGCTGCGCTGCCGCTCTTCATCTTAATTCCTTTAAGTACAAATACAGGGTTAAAGGATGACAAGTATAAGGAAGGGTAACTGCCCGCCACGATTCCGCAAATCACTGTAATTCCAAAAAGGCTCAGCAGATGGAAAGGATCCGTCAGATTCAGTGAGAGATGTTTTTGAGCCAGTGTATTGAAGAAAGGCAGTGCGATCATCATAATCAGAATTCCGACGATAACAGAAAGGAACGCGAGGAACAACGCTTCAGAAATGAATTGGGTGATGAGTTTTCCCCTGCCTGATCCGAGTACTTTTCTTACGCCTACTTCTTTTGCACGTTTTTCACTGCGGGCAGTTGCCAGGTTCATGAAATTGATGCATGCAAGAAACAGTATGATCCAGGCGATCAGGCTGAACATATGAACATACTGTATTCTGCCTTTACCGGTAGGTTTACCATTTTCAAAATCCGAGCGCAGGTGCCAGTCTTTCATGGGAAAAAGAAAACTGCTTACAATCGTTTTCGGTACTCTCTTCTTTATATAGTCATGCAGTTGCCGGTCGATCAATTCAGGATGTGCAGATTCCTGAAGTTCTGTCATCGTAAGAATTCCATTGGAATCCCAGTTGGACAACCAGTTGTTTTCTTTAAAAAAATATCGAATGGTACCAGCCACTCAAACTGGATGGAATTGTTTTCAGGAAGATCTTTTACAACGCCTGTGATCTGGAAATCCTGTTTATTATCGAGTCGCACGGTTTTGCCCAGTACATTTTTATCATCGCCAAAAAATTTCCTCGCGGCTTTTTCAGTAATCACCATGGAATGGGTTTGTGTGAATGCATTCGCAGCAGTTCCATGCACAAATTGAATCGTGAACATACTGAACAGGGAGGAATCAGCATACACCCCACCTGCATAGACAGATTTATTACCTATAACAACCAGCTGGGTAGATTGACCTTCGGTTGTACGGCAGGTATTGGCGATACCGGGGATCTCCTTTTTCATGGCGGGCCCCATCAGTCCCGGCGTATTTTCATAAGTACTATAATGCTCGGAAAAGGGCCAGTTGTTCATCACCATATAAAGCCTGTCCTTTTTTACGTGCACACTGTCAAAGGAAGTCTCATCTTCCACCCATAAAAATATAAGACCCGCGCAGGCGATCCCAATTGCGAGTCCCACTATGTTCAGAAAACTATAGCTTCTGTTTTTCCAAAAATTACGGATCCCTGCTTTAAGTGTTGTGCGAAACATATATATAATTTGAGTGGGGGGAGAAAATGGATGGTAAGATGTTCCCCGTCAGCAAAGACAATGTAAAATTAAAATTGTTGCATTATACCTATCCTTAATTCTATATGGATTATAAGTAATATTAAATGGTTAAAAAATAATACTAAATAATTTAGTATTTACAATATTTTCCCTTACCTTCCCATTCTAAACTTAAAAATTAAACTATATGAACCGCGTAGTCCATTTTGAAATCCATGCGATCAATGGTGACCGCATGCAGGAATTCTATCAATCCGTTTTTGGCTGGGATATTAAAGACCTGGGGCCTGCCATGGGAAATTATCGCACCATCGATACTGGTAAAGACGAAACCGTTACAAGGTGGACTGGTATCAACGGTGGCATTACACCACGTCGTGGCGACGGTCCCAAGGGCGGTGAACCTGTCAATGCATTTGTTTGTACGATCACCGTCGCAGATATCGATGAGACATTGAAGAAAATTGAAACTGCGGGAGGCAGTTTTGCCACAGATAAAATGGAAGTTCCGGGTATAGGCACATTGGCGTATCGCAAGGATCCCGAAGGGAATATTTTCGGAGTGCTGCAGCCGATATAAAGTAGAGCCGTGATCAATAACTATAATTGATAATCTGAAGAACCGATCCGTTCCCTGCATCGGTTCCCACGCCGCTCACCACACTGCCTGTCGCGTCCGTTGACCACAGATAGTTTATCGTAACTGTGGGAATGCCATTTCCCTGGTCTATAAATTGGGCAGGCAGATGATTTGAGCGGAAGTCAAAAAAATTGTTGAACACCATGAGGCAGCCGAGGCTATTGGCCAGGGTTTTATTATAGAGAGGATTAATATGTGTTGAATAAGAACGGGTAAACAAGTGGTTAAGAGTACCGGTAGCTGTTGTATAGTTGATATCGGTCGTTATGTTTTCATTCTGAATGAACATGGTATCGATCTCAATAATAGTATAGTTGCCTGGTATTTGTGGAGAGCCTGAAAGCCATTGAACCGTTGTGTTGCCACTGTTATCATATAAGTAATACTGCACCGGGAAGCCATTAATGTTGGAAATTGTAACTGAATCGATCGTCACCCGGCTTTGTGCATCATAAAATAGTTCATGGTAATTGGTTTCTCCCACCGGTGGATCACCCTGGTAATGATAACGAATATTATATCCCGGAGCCGGGTAAATACCCTGGGTCATGTTGAAGCTTACGACAATACTATCGATGATCGGTGAACCACTTGAACTGTCATAACTATATATATTAATGGTCTCAAGCTGAGCTTTTGAATTATAGCCAAATACTTCGATGCTTTTTGCATGTGTCTGAGGAAGATATATGCTAATAGAATTCGGATTAGTTTCCTGTATGGGCTGTCCAGTGTTTGAAGCAGACTTGCTGCATGAAAAGAAAGTCATCGTTAGCAGAAACAGCAGGATCAGGTATTTCATAATATCGCAACGAAAAAAGGTGGCGATTATTTTAATTTTTCAATACACAGAATAACTTTATCAGGCCGCAATGTGAGAAGAGCTTTCATTTCAGGGACCTGTTCAGTAGACAAAACCGTGTATTTCTTAAAAAATGCATGGAGAAACATACTGATTTCAGCAATAGCAAAATTGTTGCCGATACACATCCTCGGCCCGGCGCCGAATGGAAAAAAAGAAGGATGTTTTTTTATTTTCCCCTGCTCATCGATGAAACGTTCCGGAATAAAAGCATTTGGATTATTCCAATACTCCTTATTCCGGTGCACACCATAAAAGAAGGGCATGATAATAGTATTCTTCGGAAATGCAACTTCACCGAATGAATCGTCCTCCAAAGCGATTCTGTCGGTTATCCAGGCTGCAGGCCGCAATCGCATGGATTCATTGATCACAGCCTGCAGATACACATTTTTTATACTGTCATAAATATCCGGTTCCTGAACAGATTTACTTATCTTTTCCTGAATTATTTTTTGTGATGCAACCTGGTACAAGAGCCAGGACAGTGTAGTGGCAGTTGTTTCATGACCTGCAAACAGCAGGATGAGTGCCTCGTCAATGATCTGATCCTCTTTCATCGGCTGCCCCGTATCTTCATAACGCGCATTCAGCAGGAGATCGAGCAAATCATTATATTCTTTCGAATCTGACCTTCTTTCACGGATGATGTCCTGAATGACTGCCCTCAATTTTGCCGATTTTCTGTAATGAACACGATCTTCTCTCGTAATCGGATAAAGTAATCTTCTGACGGGCAGATTAATATCACTCATGTAGAATTTCTGCAAATCATTGAAAACACTGTTTAAGTCACTCATCTGCGAAACAGATAGTTCAATATCGAAAAGCGACCTGACCACAATGTTGAAAGCAAGCTGATGCATTAAAGGATACACATCCACCTGCTCAGCTTCCGGGAATGAATGCAGAAATTCTTCAATGGTTTTCACAATAATTTCATACAGCCCCTGCAATTTTTTATGATGAAAACTCGGCTGAACCATCCGTCTCTGCCTCAACCAGTAATCCCCGTTTGAAAACAGCAGTCCATTCCCGAAAAGCCTTCTTCCCCTCACAGATGTCAACGGCGACTTCTGGTAATTGCTGTGATTTTCACGAAGAACATAATTGATCAGTCCCGGATCCTGGGTGAGAATAAATTTCAGATTCCCGGGCAATGCTGCGGAATATGTTCCCGAAAACCGTTCCATATTTTCTGAAATCGAATGAATGGGATGCCTGGATGAACGGAACGACCTGGCAATAGTCTGAAATTGAGAGAATCCTTTGGGTAAGTGATATGTTTTCTTATCGATTTGCATCATCAATGAACGAAGTTACTTTGAATTCTTTTTATTAAGATCCACACCGGCGTAAAACCCCATATCCTTATTCTTCATCAGCTTTGTTAAGAAAATGATCTGACCGGTATGATATGAATAATGCTCCGTTACATGAATGATATTCCCGACTCCGGAGTAAGAAAATCCCTGTACTATTCTTACCTGTATTAAACCCTCCATGCTGATGCCTGCTATAACAATTTTTGCCTTTTCAACCGTGTCCTCCAGTTTCCTGATCAGTTCTGCATTTGTAAATCCGTCTCTCGTGGAAAATTCCAAATCTCTTTCGCGGATATCGGGCTCAGATCCCAGTGAAGAAATAATATATTCGCGGATATTTCCACTCAGATGAAGAATTAAATTTCCAATGCTGTTTAAGTTCTCATTCGGAGAATACCAGACATCCTTCTCATCCAGTTCCTTCAAACAGCTTTTTATTTAAACTGTACATTGATTGATAAAGCTGAGCGACTGCTCAATAAATTCCTTATAAAGCTTATCCATTTATTTTACTATTTCACCGAAACTTCGGGATTGTCTTCACTAAATACATAAAATTCACCAAATACTATATAATTCTTGTTGATAACGAATTTTATATCACGATCCGTCATTAGTTGAATATTACCATTCTCCCCATGATCACCCAATTTTAAGAAAACCTCGTTTTTTAATTTACTCTTTTCCTCTTCTGATAATTTTCTTTTCAAATGAAACCGGGACTCAAACCCAAATATCATAGCTACCCGGGCTATCAATCCATTGCCCGGAGTAGTTAATATTTCCCTGAAGTATATCAATGAAGAATCTTTGGTTCTTTGCAGTAAACTAACTAAACTGTCGGGCCTGAAGGAATAATCGATCAGGGTACTTATCTTAAAGACAATTTGATTTGTATCTATCAGGTCAGATAAATAAGAGTAACTCCCTGCCATTTTAAGATTCCTTATCAATTCAATATAAAAACTATCCTGCAGGTTTTTATTCAAATTAATTTTACTAAAACAATTGGCCGAATTGTTCACTGAGAGCAAGTCAAAAATATTCCCATTAGCTGAAGTGTCTAATACAGTTATCTGTTTATTTAAATTCAATTCTGCACGACTGCAGATACTGCTTAAACCAATTTTGTTCTGCAGCCCCAGGTAAATTGCGTTATGATAAAGGGTATCATGCAGGCAATCTTCGTAAACAGTTTTCCACTTGTTGTAGTCGTCTTTATAGCTGGCATAGTAAGTGGACAGGCTATCATTTATCATCCCTGCATCCAATACCTGGAAATGTAAATTATTTTTCTTTAGAGCATTATGACAGCCGGAGAATTGACTTAAACAAAACAGAAAAACAATGAATCGTTCAGAGGCTTTTATCATAGTGTCAGCTTACTGTATACTTAAATTACATAAATTAACTCATACACTATGAAATTCACAGAATTCACCCGAACTATATCTAACGCCATATTCTTTTATGAGCCAGTTTTTTGTGGCAACTACCGCTGAACAGGGGCCATAGGTAAAAATCCTTATTCTCCTTTTTTTTGCTTCGCTTTGCAAATTTTGCAATACCTCCAGAAGCATTTTTCCTTCAAAAGGAGTATACATAAAAAATACAGTTCCGGAGGAGTAATCGGCATAACGGGCATCCGATTGAATGAATTCAACATCATTTAAATGAAGAGTGCCAGCCGAGATTTTTGCATAGCTGCAAAAAGCAGGCTCAAATTCCACGCCTTTTGATATCACAGAACCCAATAGATTCGCCAATATGGTAACCTGACCCAGGCCGGATCCCAGATCAAAAAAAACATCCGTCGGTTTGAACTCAGCCCTTTTTATTAATGCTAATATTAATTTCAAAGGTGATTTCTGATAGTACACCATTCCTGGTATTCTCTTATTCGTTTCAACAGGCGGAATTTGATCCGTCAAAATTCCATTAAAAAACAGATCAAGATTATCATAGCAGGTAATATCCTGATAAATAAACGCTCTTATATTATTGTCAAAATATTCATTTATCAGGTTCATCAGAACTTTCCCCGTATAACCCTCTTCAGATATTTTCCTGCGAAAACTCAGAAATATTTCACTATTTATTTCTTCCAGATCACCCCTGAGTTTTTGAGCATATTCCTTCAGTATATTCAACTGAATTATTGAATCTGTGTTTTCCATAAGCGCATGCAGCCGGTCGATTATATGAAATTCCAAATAATCAATTGCTTCAAGTCTTGCATTGAAATTCTTTTCCTGGTAAAGATTCCGGTTATTTCCGATTTTTTCAATCTCCAAAAAAATCTCTTCCTGAAGCCTTATTTCCGATTTAATCAGCATGGATACTAAGTTACTGAATACAATCATTGGCCCGCTGAAAGAGACCAGAACGAAGCATTACTTCACGGTGACTCAATTAATGTACCTGTTTCTTTGAGTTAACCTTGTCAATAATAGGTAGAAGTTCAAGAAGATCATTAATGATAAAGTCAGGATTTGCAGTCTGGAGCTGCAAAAATGTATGAGCACCTGTTGTGATACCAATATTCAAAGCACATCCCGCATTTTGACCTTCTTCAATGTCAATGATGGAGTCGCCCACTTTTATAACTTCCCCGGCATCATGAATTCCATAAATATCCATTGCAAGATCTATCATTTCCGGATCGGGCCGGTTATTTTCAACATCACTGGAACTGATGAGGCTGTCAAATTCAATTCCTTTATTCCATCCAAGTTTCTGAATTAATAATTCTGCTGTTTCGTCATTGTAACCGGTATTCAATACTATTTTGATATCTCTTATTTCTCAAAATTTTAAACAGTTCTAATGCATTTGGCTGAGGAATGACCCGGGTTTGCTCGTAGGCTTTCGACAGCAGCATTATAAAATCCCGATAGATTTCTTCAACCAGATTGTTGTTATTATTAAAGGCATAAACTTTCAAAATGCTTTTTATAGCTTCCAATTTCTCTTTGCCTGCACCTTCTGCAAGAACCTGATCCAGTGAAAAATCGTATCCCCTTTTATTAATGGATTGCTGAAGTGTTTTGTATACCACGTTATCTTCATTCAATGTGGTACCAGCCATGTCAAAAACTACCATGCGGATCATTGGTTATGGTTTAAATCTTTATAACAATTTATGAAATCTCTTAATCAGAATGTTTATTGTAACATTAAGATTACATTATCTAACCATTATGAATGTATTACCTGCTTAATTTATTCCAGCACCAGTGTCGAATGAATGCCGGATAGCACCGAAGTAAAATACTAATTTCCCAGCGGATTTATATTGATCGTTTCTACCATGAGCATGACCGTCTTTTCGATTGCTCTTGTCTTGTGCATGATTCCTTTAGGTATGGTAGTACCGGTCATCGGTTCAAGCTCAATCGTTCTTCCTTCCAAATCGATAAATAACTTTCCTGAAAGCACAAAAAAGAATTCATCATCCTCATCGTGTTTATGCCAGTGATATTCACCTTGAACGATTCCAAGCCTGATGGCACTTTCATTCACCTTTGTCAGCGTTTGGTTGAACCACTGCTCTTTGTTTTCTGCAATGATGGATGGCACGTCTATCAATTCAAGATCCTCATATTTGATATCCATATTTTGCTTATACCGGTTCCTGTTGATCATAATATTTGTATTTGAGAAGCAAAAATAAGGTAAAAGAAACCCTGGCAAGATTGTCAGGGTCTTCACTAAACCTTACCCTAAAAAGAATTACTGGGTGCGGTTGATTGTATCTGAAAAAAAGTAAATGCCAATTATTCTGCCAATGGTAATAGAAGTCTCACGGCCTTTCATATTTTCCTAAATTGTCCACATCGTGCTCCATTTTTCTTACAGATTGTTTGACTCTCTCAATATTTTCTTTTATATCATCTTTTAAAGAAGCTTTTTCAACAACTTCGGTATCATAAAGAAAAGTATTGTCCCCATGATTTTGTTCGCGGCTGTATAATCTTTCCGGATTATTGTAATCTTCATCATGATAAATGATTCCTTTAGAGGACAAAACGTCCGTATCTCGCGTTCTGTTTCAATAGTTATTTTCCCCTTTTCATAACCAGGCAGTGAAGCTAAATGTCCCACAGTCAAACCTGGAAAAGCTACCAGTTTTTCTTTTTCATGTATTACTGCCAGGCCCGATGGAATGATTACAGTCCTGGATACAAGGTTTAACGGCTTACCATTTAATTCAACGATAATATATCTGATACGGTGGGAAACATCGTCAAATAAAAGTTCAGTTACCCGGCCAATTTCCTGATTGTGAAGAGCAGTTACTTTCCAACTCCTGATATCAGGCTCCCCCTCTCTCATTTCAATTCACTTGCATGTAATTCTTTCAGATGATCGTTGTACACATATTCTTTGGTTGACATTTCTTAAATTTTTTAATTTTTAAATCATGTTTTTATTGAAATGGGCAACTGTGTTATTATCCTTCCTGTATGAACTACTGCTGGGTTTGTTGTTGATTACCACATTATCTTTCCGGTAATAATGCGTATAATAATAAATTCCGGGCAAGCGACTATAATAAATTATTAATAGCCCACAGCCCATATAAAATTGCTTCGTTTGCGTTTGAACATGTAATTCAGCCATAACAAATATTTCAGATACTTTATAACTTAAATCATGCCTTCATTCGGGCTTTTCTCATATTTTTTTAATTATATGAGGATGAACCTGTTGAAGAAAAAATATGTTTTGCCGGGGTTCTCTAATTCATGGGGAATTTTTTACCAATAACTTACCACATTGTAAGATGCAGAAGACATTCGGAAGTAGCTCGTTAAAGGTTTGCAGGTAATAAATTTCAGGTAAACTGGCACCCAGTTCGGGTTTGCCAGTAGCACAAAATAGAACCCCTTGTGATTCTGGACTACTTTTTTACAAATGGATCAGACCAATACCCGTCCCTTTCATATATCTACCCGTGAATGCAGGCGCTGAAAAAGCTCAAAATATTTTATCGGCATACTTTTGTTCGAATCCGATACCAATTGTCAAACAAATGGATATTTTCCAATATCCATTTTCGCTTTAATAAAATTATCTGAAGTTTTAATTTCATTAACCGGCTGAACCCACCGGGAGCTAATCTGAAATGACCGGGGCAATTCCCCCCTCCCTCTCTATACTTTAATCGAAATTTCATGATCAGGTTTGTAAATAGCTTGTTCATCTGCAGGGGAACAAGACAGGAAATCACCGGCAGTTGCTCACGCTGAATAATTGTGTGCTTTTCTCAATCTGACTGTTCATGGATATTAAATTACCAGGCTTCGTCCATGATAAGACTATTTAAATCAACACAGTTCGAAATTCCATTCCAAGGGTAATTCATTCTCATTTTTTATAGTTTCAACAATGAACTGATTAAGGTTCTTCATCCTCTTTGTCGCTTTCATAACGCGCTGAAGATAATCCTGGGTCTTGCCTGGTAATTGCTCGTTTGGTATTGTTTAAGATCAGAATCACAAATATGTCTTGAATTTTTCTCAGGGGTTCCTGAAGATCATGGGAAGCGATATAGGTAAATGAAGTTAATTCAGCATTATTTTGCGCCAGCTCCGTGTTTATGTGCTC
>CAVWUD010000034.1:0-30880 GCA_963757975.1 uncultured Bacteroidota bacterium | reverse complement strand
CAGGTTAGAACTTTCCCAACCTTCGGGTGTGTACTTTATTAGGCCATAATAGTCTCCCCAAAAATATAAATCGAATGAAGATGGGAATGGCTTCTCATGTGATGGATTGAGGAAACCCCAGTACTTTTTACCTTGGACTTCAATCTCAATGGAAATAGAATCAGGTTTACTAAAAACCTGTTCAGCCAGGGTTGGCCTTATGTATTCGGGTTGCCCTCTTCTATACTTGCCGCCCATATATGGTGGAGCGAAACTAATACTAATTATATTAGTAAACAAGGAGGCAAGTTTAAATTAATATCTTCAATGTTAAATCTAACTTTTGGAAGAATTGAAATTGACTCCTGTTGTTTTTATATCATATTCGTGGGACTCACTAGAACATGGAGAATGGGTTCTTAATCTTGCTAATCAATTACGTGAAAATGGTGTGGATGCAATTTTGGATCAATATGAACTAAGTGCAGGTAAAGATTTGAATTATTTCATGGAACAAGGAATAGCAGCTGATAAAATCTTGGTTATTCTTACTCCTAATTATAAACTTAAAGCTGATAAAAGGGAAGGTGGCGTTGGATTTGAATATTCAATGTTGACGGAATCTTATTTTAAAAGTGAACCTAATAAAACAAAAATATTACCCATTTTAAGAGTTGGAAATAAGGATTTAAGTAGCCCAACTTTTATGAAGAGTAAGGTTTATCATGATATGAAGGATGACATGAAATTTAGTATAAAATTTTATGAACTCATAAAACTTATATTGGATAGACCGCTTATTGCTAAACCTCCACTCGGTAAATTACCTGATTTTAGTGAAAATAAAATTCCAGATTTAGAAAAGACAATATTGGATTATAAAGAAAAAGAGAAATTCAAATTGGATAAGCAGGCAATAATAAATAGTGATAATGGCAGTCAAATATTTAACGAAGAGGTAAATAAAATATTTGAACAGATAGAAAAGTCAATAGAAAATTATAGAAAGAATTTTGGAAATACTATAAATTATAAGAAAGAACCCTATATGCATTGCCATGACAACAGGAAATTATACAGTACACATTGCTACTACGCAGCATTATACAAGAGGAGAAAAGAAGGTTTGTTAAAAATGAATCTCTATCAGGGAATTGTAGGATTTGACGAAATCGCGTATCTAAATTCCTTACCATCTATCGAGATATATTCAAAAGACTTTATTCTTGACTTTAATAAGGAATTCACTCCTATTTTCAGAGATAAAAAGAACTCGAGTGTCAAATTAACTTCTCTTGATATAGCTACCGTTGCTATAAGAGAATTAATCACAAGTGAAATTCGTCTTAAGAAAGTAGACTTTAAGTTCGCCCGTCTTTTATTTGTGTATTATTATATACCTAGCTAATAATTCAGCCGTTCCACCTGGGAGATCCAAAATTAATTGACCTTGTGAATTAAAGGAAATTAAATTTTTATAAATTTCCTCCCCTAAATCTCCTAATTTTTTCAAATTAATATAAGTTTCATTATTATTATTAAAACTATTTATTTGACCATTCCAAGGTTGTGCAGGTAAAATTACAACGGGTTTTGTCGGGTGGTCATCGACTTTAAATCTGTGAAAATATCCAGGATACATATTCAATAAACTAAAATCATGGAAAAATGCATTACGCAATGCATAAATTGCATTTATCTCTTGAGATGTAAATGAGGTATAATAAGATAATGCTTTTTTTATACCAGAAATATTACTCGTAATTTTTGTTTTGGTAGAAGGATGATAACAATCTCCAATCTGATCCAAAATTGTAATATAACCCATTGCTCCAATCCAGTTTCCTGTACTCCCACATTTTGCATTTGGATCTGGAATTCCCGTATTTTCATCTCTTGCCGTAATAATTCTAGATTTTTTTAACGCCAGTACTAAACTTGATTCATAAATATATCCATCAGGCTGTCTTTGAGAAGTCAACATGAGATGTATATCAATTGCCTCCTTGATAGTCATTATAAAGATGTTCGAATATAAATATGCCTAAGAAATGTTTTTACTTAAATTATCAGTAGCCTGTTTTGGAAATTTTGCAATAAACCATTCCAATAATTCTAATTGTACATCTTTGGGAGTTCTTTTTATTTGGGCTTTGAGTTTTATAAAATCAGGTTGTTATTAGTGACGTTTGAAGAGCCTTCATTACAAACTGACAAAGGGCTTGCAAATTATTCATGTCATCACTCCCGCCGCCATCGATTTATCAATTATGTGTCCTATTTGAAGTGTGACCTTTCTTCCGTTAAAAGGGTGAATTTCACCAGCTGAAACCCCACAGCTTTGACAGGTATGACCATCTCGATCTAATACTTTAGCTCTCGTTCCTTTCGATATTGTTTTGTCATGGATGGGTAAGGATTTTATATTGAGAAAAATATACTGACCAACTTTTAAATCACTTCGATCTTTGTGTGTTAGAATGGTCATTCCTTCCAGGTTCCTTAAATCTCTTATCCTCCTTCCAAATTCATGTTTTCCACCAGAGGCTTCAAACAATTCGTCAGAATTTAGAATAACACCTACGTTTCTTTGAAAATATTCACGCAGTTTGGCTCTTGAACCTTTGCCTTTTTTGCTCTCACCATCGTAATCTTTAATAGCCTTATTTATTGATAAGCCAATCGCCCTGGCAACAGGAGGTGGAAATGCATTTCCAACTTGCCTGTATGCAGGCGTTTTTTTACCGACAAACTCCCAGTCTTTTGGAAATCCTTGGATTAAAGCTGCCATTTTTAAAGTCAGCTTAGGCATTTCTTTAGATCCATTGACGGGCGGAAAATGAGCCAAGCCTTTTCCATTTACACCAAGCATTGCCCAAGCTTGTTTTGCTCTTGTTCGTCAAAGGTCTGCGCCACCGTGTTTTTTCAGCCACCAACAATAGTAGGAGCAATTTTATTCGCTTGCAATTTCCAATTATCTGCATTTTCCCAGCCCAGTGAACTCATTTCTTCATAAAGTAACTCGCCCACCGATTTAGGAACTTTTTTAAACTTCGAAGGCCACTTGAAATATTTGAAATATCTTTTTTTCAAAGCGATTAAGACTGCCCTTGGTCTTAACTGTGAAACGCCATAATCTGATGCATTGAAAATTTGCCATTCACACACATAACCCATTTCATTTAATTGGGATATTATTTCCTTCCGGTAACCGGAAAATTTACTCCCCCAACAATCCTCTTACATTTTCTAGCATGATTGCTTTAGGGTTGCACTGCTTTGCAAGCCTTAAAGCCTCAGGAAACAAATCTCTATCATCCAGGTGCCCCAATTGTTTACCTGCAATTGAGAAAGGGGGACAGGGAACACCGCCAGCCAATAAATCTACGTTCTTATAAGATTCTGCTGAAAATTTTCTTAAATCAGTCTCAATGATATTCCACCCTGGTCTATTCTTTTTGAGCGTTTGGCAGGCGAGAGTCTCTATTTCTATTAAAGCTAAGTGACTAAAACGGCTTGCTCCAGGCCGATAGCTTGCCCTCCGGCACCTGCACAGATTTCAATTGCTTTCATATTAGTTTTAGAGCGTAGATTTCGATCGCCCAAGTTATCCTATGTGTTTGTGAAAAAATTTTAATTTATCCCCACGATGTGAAAACAAATATATGGCCTTACTAAATAATTTAGCAAAGAATGTACCATACTTGTGGACGGTATTATAACCTATTTTAATAGGGTCAAAAACATAAAAATTTGGTTGATAAATTCGTAAGCAGCTTGTATTTGGTTAGTTTTAGTGCTAATAGTACTAATTCAGTACGAAATTGGAAAAGAAAAAGGTCCCAGAAAGCTCTGAAACCTTTGCCTGCATTACGTGAACCGGATTGGATTCGAACCAATGACCTGCTGCTTAGAAGGCAGCTGCTCTATCCAACTGAGCTACCGGTCCGGAAAGGCGCAAAAATAATGTTTTTAAGGCGTAAAGCGCAAGGCATAAAGCGTAAGGCTTAAGGCAACTTATTGTTTCTTCAATGCATAAATATCCGGCATATAAGCAAAGTCGCCGTAATTGCGGGTGAAATAAATACTATCGCCCTCATACTGTATGCATAATGGCGATTGAAAATAAGCGTCCAGTCGAAATCAGCGGGGAAGGCACAGAGGTTCTGAATCGCAATAGAGTCTCCAAAAACCCTATAAGTTCCATTGCATATGGCGGGATAAAAAGTACGGTCGCTGCTGCCACTGAAACTGTCTTCGTAAAACGTAATCAGAATATGAGAAGGTCCGGATGTATCTCCGACTTCTATGAAAAGTACCCGCATAGGTTCCGGACAAGGGATAAGGATTGAACATTGTTTTTATTGCAGGATGAAATCCACCAAACCAATATCGCAAATCCAAGGACCTTTCTCATTTCTGACTTTATTTACCTGACTGACAGGAAACCATCATAAAAGGTTGCTTATTCCGCCCCTGACGTGGGTATGGACCTTGAAATTTAGTGCTTCTGGCGTACCTTTGCACATTCAAATTTTACTGCATGATCCGCGCGAATAATGTGACCCTCCTTTTTGGTAAACGTGTCCTGTTTGATGAGGTAAATGTCTCCTTCACCAAGGGAAATTGCTATGGCGTAATCGGTGCCAACGGCGCGGGGAAATCCACTTTTCTCAAAATACTGGCCGGCGAAATCGAACCGACAAAAGGTAATATCGAAATTTCCCCTGGACTGCGTATGGCCGTGCTTGAACAGAACCACCGCAAGTTTGATGACCAGACCGTTCTCAATACCGTGCTTATGGGTTATAAAAAACTCTGGGACACGATGCAGGAGAAAGACGCCATCTATATGAAGGAGGATTTTACGGAAGAAGACGGGATAAAGGCCGGTCACCTCGAAGCTGAATTTGGTGAAATGGGCGGTTATACCGCAGAGAGTGATGCGGCTTCCCTGCTGAGCGACCTGGGTGTAAAGGAATCCATGCATGCACAATTAATGAAAGAACTTTCCGGCGCCATGAAAGTGCGGGTTCTCCTGGCACAGGCAATTTTCGGCAATCCTGATATTCTCTTATTGGATGAACCGACCAATGACCTCGACGTGGAAACCATCAGCTGGCTGGAGAATTTCCTCGCCGATTATGAAAATATCGTGATCGTCGTTTCGCATGACCGTCACTTCCTCGATGCAGTCTGTACGCATGTGGCCGACGTGGATCGCGCAAAAATCAAGGCTTATACCGGCAACTACACTTTCTGGTATGAATCTTCCCAGCTCATGGCCCGCCAGCTGAGTGATAAGAATAAGAAAACAGAAGATAAACGCGCAGCCCTGCTGGAGTTCATCGCCCGTTTCTCGGCAAACGCATCGAAATCCAAGCAGGCCACTTCCCGTAAAAAAGCATTGGAAAAACTGACCATCGAAGAGATTCAACCTTCCAACCGTCGTTACCCGGGCATTATTTTCAAGCAGCAGAGAGAAGTAGGAAACCAGATCCTCAACGTAAATAAACTGGCCAAGACGGCCGATGACGGCACGAGACTTTTCGCAGATATTACATTCAGCCTGAATAAGGGAGACAGGGTGGCCCTGGTGAGTAAGAATCCACTGGCCCTCACCGATTTTTATGAAATCGTTACCGGTAATTTAAAGGCGGACAAGGGCAGTTTTGAATGGGGAACCACGGTTACTAACGCATACCTCCCCAACGATAATCATAAGTTCTTTCAGGATAAAAACCTCAACCTGATGGACTGGCTCCGCCAGTTCGTTCCGCCCCATGTCACCGATGTGGATGAGCCCTTCCTTCGTGGTTTCCTGGGAAAAATGTTATTCAGCGGAGATGAAGTAATGAAGAAGGTAGGGGTTCTAAGTGGCGGAGAGAAAGTACGTTGTATGATCAGTCGCATGATGCTCCAGGATCCCAATGTGGTTTTACTGGATGAACCGACCAACCACCTCGACCTGGAATCCATCCAGGCATTCAATGAAAGCATGATGAATTTTAAAGGGGTTGTCATGTTGACTTCTCATGACCATACCTTCCTGCAAACTGTCGCCAACCGCGTCATCGAGATCACACCCGGCAGGAGCCATTGACCGCCTCTGCAGTTTCGACGAATACCTGGCAGACGAACGGGTGAAGCAACTCAGGGAGACGATGTACGTATCGTCACAATTGGTGAATGCTTAACTTAGATATGAGATATGAGATATGAGATATAAGACTTGATCCATCGCACCTGCGGGATCTCATATCTCGTTACCACATGAATTGACTGACACACAATAAACGACCCGTTTCCGCATTTTAAGAAAAACCCTGTTGATTGACCAAGTGGCTGCTTATAGGATTGATTTTCTGTGGGTTGGTGAATGAAGTACATGCCCAGCAGCCAGGCCTCAAAACTCCGGCAACGTCCAAAATCACTTCCAACCTTCACAGAAGATATTTACCCGTCACGAATTTTCCCCTCAAACTCGATTCCCTGAGCATGGTTCCGGGTAGTATGGTCGTTTCAGGAATTCCGGACAGTCTCTACAAAGTGGATTATGTTCATTCAACCATTACATGGATACGCAGGCCCAACCTCGACAGTGTATATGTTCAGTATCGTCTTTTTCCATATCAATACAATGGCGTTGTGCAAAGACTGGATTATTCCAAAGTGATGGACAAGTTCATCATCCAGCCTTCAGTCTATACCAAAGACAGTAAATACAACCAGGATAATTTTTTCAATTTTGGAAGCATTACAACGAACGGAAGTTTCGGAAGGGCCATTTCATTTGGTAATGCCCAGGATGCGGTTGTTACTTCCAACCTGAACCTGCAGATCAGCGGATGGCTGGCAGACTCCATCGAAATTGCCGCAGCGATCACAGATAATAATATTCCTATCCAGCCCGACGGTACCACGGCCACACTCAGTGATTTTGATCAGATCTATATCCAGTTCAGAAAAAAGAACTGGATGCTTCGGATGGGAGGTATAGACCTGCGACAAACAGATGATTATTTTCTTTCTTTTTATAAAAGATTACGCGGCGGAACATTTGAAACTACTTCCAGGATTTCAGACCAGGGCACGAATAAAGCAATAGTCAGCGGCGCCATCGCCAAAGGTTCATTCAATAAAAATATTATTAGGGGGAAGAAGGAAACCAGGGCCCTTACCGGTTAACAGGTTCCAACAATGAAATCTATTTTATCGTTCTCGCCGGTACAGAAAAAGTTTATCTCGACGGTGGATTATTACAAAGAGGGGAGGACCAGGATTATACCATCAATTACAATACGGCTGAAGTCACATTCACACCTAAACATATGATCACAAAAGACAGCCGTATACAGGTGGAGTTTGAATATTCTAATCAATATTATCTCAACGCAAATTTGTACCTGGCAGACGAAGCTCAGATTAATAAAAATCTTAAACTGCGGTTTGCTGTTTTTAGCAACAGTGATGCAGAAATTCTCCCATCAGCCAGACGCTCGATGCAGGCAGACTTAAATTTCTGAATGCTCTGGGTGACAGTATACAGAATGCATATTATCCTGTTGAGCCGCTCGACACGGGACAGAATGTAGGAGCCATCCTTTACAGGAAAATTGATACCACCTATATGGCTACCAACGGCCTGGTAACCCATGATTCTATTTTTGTTGTATCCAACAATGCCGAGTATACGCTATACAATCTTGCATTCTCCAGTGTGGGACAGGGGCTTGGAAATTATATTCTGAATACGGCGGGCCTGAATGGAAATGTTTATACATGGGTAGCTCCGGTGAACGGAGAAAAGCAGGGACAATATGAAGCGGCGGAATTTCTTGTAACACCCAAGACCCAGCAGGTGATCACAGGAGGTGTTAGATTATAAAGTTTCGAAAGAAACCTTTGTCACCGCCGATGTGGCTCGAAGCCGGTATGATATAAATACGCTTTCCAATCTTGATAAAGCAAATGATGATGGAAATGCCTTGAAATTTACGCTGCAGAATCTGCACATCATAAAAAGCGGTTTACCAAAATGGGTGATGAGTTCTTATTGTCGTACGAATACAATGATATCCGCTTTGCGCCCCTGGAACCCATTCGTCCGGTTGAATTCCTGCGCGACTGGGGACTCCCCCTGCAATCGCCTAAGGCAAATGAAACATTTTACAAAGCCAGCATTCAAATTAACGGACACGATGAAAAATGAAATCCATTATGAGCTGTCGGGCTACGACAGGAATCAGGATTTCTCGGGTATCCGTAATATACTGGGGCATAGCCTGAATGTGAAGGGATGGCATTTCAATGATCAGGTTGCTTTCACCATCGACAGGGGATCGATCAATAACGGATATTTATTTCTTCCAACGATTGACATATCCCGAACACTCAAAAGCCTGGGCAACTATACAGCGGGAGTAAATTTTTCTGTTGAACAGAATGTTCAACGTAGTAAAACCACGGATTCTGTTTCGACGGATAGTTATTCATTCAGTATTTTCCAGGCTTATCTGAAATCACCGGAGAAATCTCCAAACAAATGGGGCATCAGTTATTTCTACAGGCAGGATGCTTATCCTTATGGATCAAACCTTGCGCTTGCTAACCGAAGCCAGAATGTGACCCTCACTACCGAACTCACTAAAAATAAAAATGAACAGGTAAGGTTCAGTGCCACGTTCAGGGATTTGCAGGTTGTCAACCCTCTCGTAAGTACACAACAGGCTGATAAAAGTCTGCTTACACGCGTAGAATATTCCATGCACGAATGGAAGAATATGTTAGGAGGAAATATTTTGTATGAAGTAGGTTCAGGACAGGAGCAAAAACAAAATTACACGTATGTTGCCGTGCCTGCGGGAACAGGACAATATACCTGGATCGATCTGAATAATGACGGCATTCAGCAGCTGAATGAATTTGTCATTGCGCAATTTGCGGATCAGGCAACTTATATCAAAGTATTTTCACCGACGAATGATTACGTAAAGGCAAACTATAATACGTTCAATTATAGTTTTAATTTAAATCCGCGCATGTTGTATGGAAACAAGGCAGTAGGGTTTAAAAAGTTTTTATCGAATATCATTTTCCAGACTTCCCTGCAGTTGAATCAGAAAGAACTGGCGACAGGCTTTGTGCAGCTCAATCCTTTCAAATCACCGCTGAACGACACTTCCCTGATCAGCAGGAGTACCATATTCGTGAATTCATTTTCGTTCAATAAACTGGATCCGCATTGGGGATTCGATATCAGCAATAACCGGAATGTTTCCAAATCTTTACTTACCTATGGTTACCAGACCCAGTCCCTGATAGAATGGAATCTGCGCACGCGTTGGAATATCAGCAGGGCTTTTTTGCTGAATGCAGTTTTTAAAAGCGGAACAAATTATCTGAATGCGAGTAATATTAATTTCGATAACAGCAATTATAATATTTACGAATATTCCATTGCCCCTGAACTGAGTTATACCAGGAACGCGAATTTGCGCGTCAGCCTGGGCTATATTTATAACCCGCAAAAAAACGATCCACTATATGGAGGTGAAACTTCTTATTCGAGTTCTATAAATACTGTGGTGAAATATAATATTGTTCAGACAACATCCATCCAGGCAAAATTTACCATGAATAATATTCAGTATAATGGAACTACGAATACCACGGTGAGTTATATACTGCTCGACGGTTTGCTGCCCGGGAAGAATTATATCTGGGGTCTCGATCTCACGCGCAAGCTCGGAAGTTTTCTCGAACTCAATATCACTTACGAAGCAAGGAAGCCGGGTGAAGGCGCGGTGATTAATACGGGACGTGCTTCTTTACGTGCTATACTCTGATCGATGATCCCGCATGTGCGGGAACGGATGACCGATGTATTTTTTCCCTAGCTTTAGGGTAGTAAATCACTAACGATGCCAGGAAAAAATACATATGACGCTATTGTAATCGGTTCCGGTATCAGTGGTGGCTGGGCCGCGAAGGAACTTTGTGATCTTGGATTAAAAACCCTGGTGCTTGAGCGTGGAAGAAATATCGAGCACATAAAAGATTATCCAACTGCAACGATGAACCCCTGGGATTTTCAACACAGGGGCGCCAATACAGAAGAATTAATAAAACAGAATCCTGTTATCAGTAAATGTTATGCATTCACTGAAGACACGCACCAGTTTTTTATAAAAGATGCAGAACATCCCTATGTGCAGGAAAAACCATTCGACTGGATCAGGGGATACCAGGTCGGCGGAAAATCCATTATGTGGGGAAGGGCCTGTCAGCGCTGGAGTGAATTTGATTTTACCTCACCGCAGCGTTATGGCTATGCGATTGACTGGCCGATACGATATAATGATATTGCACCCTGGTATGGACATGTGGAAAGATTTGCGGGCATTTGCGGATCCAGGGATGGCCTGGAATCCATGCCCGACGGAGATTATCTTCCGCCATTTGAAATGAGTTGTGTTGAATCTGAAATTCAACGGAAGATAAAAGAAAATTATCCCGACCGGTTTATGGTGCATAGCCGCTGGGCGCATCTGACCAAACCCAATCAGATTCATTTTGACCAGGGCCGCGGTCAGTGTCAGGCGAGAGACCTGTGTACGCGTGGTTGTCCTTACGGAGGATATTTTAGTTCTGTGTCTTCCACATTACCCTGGGCGAAGAAGACGGGCAACCTCACGATCCGTCCTTTTTCCGTGGTTCATTCTATTGTTTTTGATGAAGGGAAGGGGAAGGCCAGTGGCGTTCGTGTGATTGATGCCAATACAAAAGAAGTAACCGAATATTTTGCAAGAGTGATTTTTCTGAATGCGGCCTGTTTGAATTCGAATCTTATTTTACTCAACTCAACTTCCAGTCGTTTTCCAAACGGATTGGGAAATGACAATGGTCTGCTGGGAAAATTCATGGCATTTCATAATTATCGTGCGAGTGCTTCCGGAGAATTTCCGGGATATGAAGACAAATATATATTCGGAAGAAATCCTACGAATCCCATCATCGCAAATTACAGAAACCTGCATAAAAGAGACACGGATTATCTGGGAGGCTATCTGACATTTGTCTGGTCGCACCGCAGTGCATCTGCATTTGACCGCACACCCGATGGAATTGGTTCAGACTTTAAAAACGAATTGACGGAACCGGGCCCCTGGTATGCGGGCATGTATATGCAGGGTGAAACCATTCCGAGAGAATCCAATCATGTTAAACTGAGCAGTGATTTAAAAGATGCCTGGGGCATTCCGCAGTTAGTCACTTCCATCGATTATGATGATAATGCGGAAAAAATGGTGGTTGATTTCATGAAGCAGAGTTCGGAAATGCTGGAGAAAGCGGGATGTAAAAATATACATGCGCATGATACGAAGCAGGCGCCCGGCCTGGATATTCATGAAATGGGTGGCTGTCGCATGGGCCATGATCCGAATGATTCATTACTGAATAAATGGAATCAGCTGCATCATTGTAAAAATGTTTTTGTGACTGATGGGGCTTGCATGACGAGTACGGGCACTCAGAGTCCGTCTATTTTGTATATGGCGTTTGCAGCAAGAGCGGCGAACTTCGCGGCGGCCGAACTTAAAAGACAAAATCTCTGATCGAGCTTAAAGCTTAAAACTAGTGTGAGAGTGTGAGAGTGTGAGAGTGTGAGAGTGTGAGATGGAGATAAACGGTCAACGATCAACGATACGCGATCTACGATTCACGACACACGATCAAAACCTGATACGCAATCCTCCCTGCACCGGTAAAGCCCAAATACTGTATGCAATCAGATCGCTTTTGTTATTGAAGTACTGACCTGTGAAAGAAGCGGCGACACCGATATGGCAGGAGAAATAATATGCTATTGCGAATTTTAATCCTGCTGTGAAATCTCCTTTCACATTCGGACTCGTTGTGAGAGTTGTACCATTATCAACGATCTTACCATTCATCGGAAGTGAATATCCGAATCTTGGTGATATACTCAGCTGCCATCCGATTGGTTTACCGAAATTGAATTTTCCGAATATTTGGATCGGTATGATGGGTTTCCCCAGGTAAACCGTATTGTAGGTTCCTGCCACATGTCCCGGGTAGCCGATATCATCCTGGTAAGATAGAATTATATAAGATCCAGACAATCCGAGTTGAAACCAGCTGGCGAGGAAACGCGAGATTTCAAAAGTCGCGGTTAATTGTCCACCGTTGGTTTGCGTGTGTTGCACAGGATCATTGAGTCTCGGAATACTGTTCCATGAATTTCCCGCTTCAAGGGAAATTTCCCATTTATTTTCGCAAACGGGTTCATATTTCGGTTCCTTTTTATCGTACACTGTATCGGCCATGACATAATGGACCGGGTGCACGCTGTCTGTTTGCAGGGTGGAATCACCAATGAGCGGGATCCGCATGTTTACGAGACTGTCTCTGCAAATAGTATATACTTTATACCTGCTAGAGGAATCCAGCGTTGCAGGAATGATCAAACGATCTTTAAAATGAATCAGTGTATCCTTATAACGGACAAGTTCAACCGTAGTATCGTAAGTACGGCCTTTGATTCTGGATGAAGTAAGATGAGCTCTGTAAAAATTCATCCTCAGTTGAACGGGTCTTATTATTGAATCTTTTTCCTGTGGTACCGCTGTAACAGAGGATTTCACAGTTACTGTTTTGCAGCAGTTTCCGTTGCTGATTCCGATACCAACTCCGCCACCTCCCTGAGTCCCCGTCACATCTCCATTTGGATACCAGGCATTACCACAGGTAAACAGGATAAATAAAAAGCACCCTTTTTTATTGATGAGTTTCCAGGCTTCAATTCCTTCAGGCGCTTCTCCGCCCGGATTCAGTATTACATAGTCATAGCTCAGTATACCATTATCTTTATTATAGAACCCCAGGTTGCCTACCGTGCCGGGTTTTATATAAACCTTTTTCACGTTTTTCGTATTGAGATCCTTGTAGCCGTTCCAGAATCCTGAATTACGAAGGAGGAGATCAAATGCGGGGAAGGTCCGGTTATATTTTTTTCGCTGATTGGAGTCCTGGATGGATTTTATAAAAAGTTCCGGGGACGTGATACCATTTTTTCTTTGAAGAAAGGGAAACTGGGGATGGCGACCCAATGGGTCCGTAAATAATTTAGGTTCATTGTGTTTGTCGAACAGATAGAGCCTGGAATGATGGTAACAGGGTTTTTGTGCATAGGCAGCACTACAGGTGATTACCAGGAAGGCTAATATGAAGGCACGCATCAACAGATTTTTTAGAAATAGGAAAGGTCGGGAAGGGACGGAATACAATTAACGTAAAAATTGAGGTTTTCTTACGTTTTATTTGGATTAAAACTCAGGTTTCATTTGTTTAGAACTCCATAGGCAACTTTCAGCATGAAGGCCAGCAGCATACTGACGTGCACCTCATCTCCTGTAATGATTGTAATTTCCGGTGCATGAAATAATCCCTGGGCTTCCAGGAGACGCTATATATAATCCGGCATTCTGATCCCAACGGTTGCAAGAAGTATAGCCATCATGGCTGTCGGTGTTGAACCACCAATTACAAATCCGAAATAACGTCCGCCGGTGGTAAGGCGTAAGGCGTAAAGCGATTAAATTGAAACAATTTGGTGTGTAGGTATTTCTGGAATAAATAAAAAAAAGCCGTCCCGCTTATAGCGGGACGGCCATATATAAATAAACCTTAACCCTTAACTAAATAATCCACCTTTTTTTAATTCTTTAGTGTCTTCACCGATCTTGAATCCGTTGTGATAGATTTCGATCTTGTAAGCACCTGGTACAAATGCTCCTGATTGTTTCCAGGCGAACTGTACTGATTTGGTCTTACCAGCTTCGATATCAACCGGAACTTTAGCAGTGAAAATTTTATCTCCTTCATCACGGCTGGCAAATGTTCCGGAACCAAGTGCAGGAACTGAAATCGGTTTGCCATCAGGACCAGTGATACAAACATAAACATCTGTCTGGCCAGTCTGGGCGATACGGTTGTTTACGTCGAATGATATGATCAGTTTGTCTACTCTCTTAGCTGTGGTTGTAACTTTTTCCTGTCCGTTCTTTTTGTCCTTAACCGGAGTTACAGAAATGTTAGAAGCATTGAGTGTAGAAGCGATGTCTACTTTCTTTTCAAGATCTTCCTTCTGTGTAGTTGTAGTAGAAAGATCAGAAGTCAGTTTTTCTTTATCAGCAGTAAGCGCCGTTTTATCAGCGGTCAGCTGTTGATTGCTTGCAGTAAGCGTTGCAACCTGCGTCTGCAGATCAGTGATCTTTGTATTCAGATCAGCGATCAGAGATTTTGCTTTATTTAATTCAGCAACCGTTGCATTTTTCTTTCCGAGGATGCTTCTGATTTCTGCTTTTTTCTTAGCGATATCAGAATTTGCTCCTGAAAGCTGTGTCTGCAAACGATTGTTGGTACCTGTCAAAGAATCGAGGCGAACAAGAGCATCATCGAAATTCTTCTGTAATGCACCTTTTTCGTCTGTT
Organism: uncultured Bacteroidota bacterium; assembly: GCA_963757975.1. Taxonomy (GTDB): domain Bacteria; phylum Bacteroidota; class Bacteroidia; order Chitinophagales; family Chitinophagaceae; genus Puia. The sequence goes on along the minus strand of CAVWUD010000034.1, from coordinate 16,385 downwards.
ACCTTAGCGATTTGTGTTTGCTGGCTCTGCTGAACCTGTTCCTGTTTGTTATTATTCCATAGTAAATAACCCCAGGTTCCAAGGAATCCTGCAGCCAGTAATCCGATAACGAGATTCTTAAAATCTTTTTTCGGAGGCTGACTTTGCGGAGACGCAGATGGATAATTAGTAGTGCTCATGGTTTGTACTTTTTATTTTAAAAATTTGTTTTTACGGGAAACGGTTTAGAAGGGTTTCCAGTGTCCATTTAGTCTAAAACCGTGCCAATTTTATATTTATGCACTCCATGTGCAGAATAAAACACCTCGTAAATGGTTAATTGTCAATGGTTAATGGTTAATGACTTATTCTACGCATGCAAGTTGACAATTAACAATTGACCATTAACAATTAGAAAATATCTTGCATTCAAATCAAAAAATTTGTCTGCAGAACAGATCATCCGTGACTGGAAAAGAAAAATTTTCAAGCCTGTTTACTGGCTGGAAGGTGAAGAAGATTACTTCATTAATGAAGTAATGGATTTTGCTGAAGAGCATCTTTTACCCGAAGAAGAAAAGGCTTTCAACCTTTCCGTTTTTTATGGAAAGGACGCGGACTGGACTGAAGTCTTCAATGCATGCCGCCGTTATCCGATGTTCGCTGAGCGGCAGGTTGTATTATTAAAGGAGGCACAGCAGATGCGGGATATCACCAAACTTGAATCTTATATACAGCAACCACTGGATTCCACGGTATTCGTGGTTTCTTATAAGGATAAAAAAGTGGACGGTCGCAGTAAACTTGCAAAACTTCTCAGGGACAAGGGTGAATTGCTTTCAACAAAAAAAATGTACGACAACCAGTTGCCTGAATGGGTGACCGGATTGACAGAGTCAAAGGGACTTACGATTAATGAGAAAGCGCTGAGTCTACTGATAGATCATATCGGCAACGATCTTACCCGCATTAAAAGTGAGATAGAAAAAATTCAGATCAATCTGGGTACGAGAAAAACTATTCATGAAGATGACATTGAAAATTTTGTAGGCATCAGTAAAGAGTACAATGCATTTGAATTGCAGTCGGCCCTTGGAAGAAAAGATTTATCCCGCGCACTGCGTATCATTCAATATTTTGAAAGCAATCCGAAAGCAGCACCCATTCAATTGGTATTGCCTGCACTCTATAGTTTCTTCAGCAAAGTTTATATGATCTTCGGCATCGCGGGACCAGATGAGAAAACAACTGCCGCCGCACTTGGCGTTTCGCCTTTTTATGTGAGGGACTATCTGCAGGCCGCAAAAAATTATGGATTCGCCGGAACTGAAAATGCATTGCTTTTATTGCATCAGTATAATTTGAAGAGTGTGGGGGTGGGAACTGTCAATTCTGAGGATGGTGCACTTTTGAAAGAACTGGCAACTAAACTAGTGTGGTAGTGTGGTAGTGTGGTAGTGTGGTAGTTATTTATTTCACTACCACACTTGCATTTACTTTGTCCAAAGCAAGTTGAGTTTTCAGCGCATCCAGTCCACTAAACTTTATTTCTGGTCGCAGAAATTTCTTTACAAATACTTTGAGTGTGGCGCCGTAGATCGATCTGTCGAAATTGAAAATATTCACTTCGATCATTCTCTTAGATCCGTCGACTGTCGGCCGAAAGCCGATATTCATCATTGCCTGGTATCGCCTGCCCGGTTCATCAGATGATTCGACGTCCACAGCATAAACACCGTCACCAGGAATCAGTTTTGATTTTTCTTTGATGTCGAGATTTGCAGTTGGATATCCGATGGTTCTGCCCAGTTTATTTCCTTCAACAACCAAACCACTGAAAAAATAAATATATCCAAGAAGCTGATTGGCGATATCCATTTCTCCAATTCCTATGGCCTGACGTATGCGTGTAGAGCTTACGGAAATTGAATCGAGCACATGTGCCGGAATTTCCATCAGCTGGTATTGATAGGTGGTTGTATGAAGTTTCAGCAAGTCATAATTTCCGGATCTTCCTTTTCCAAAATGATGATCATATCCGATGATGAGGGTATGGGGCCGGAAATAACGAATCAGAAACTGGCTGATATAATCTTCTGCAGAAAGTTGCGCGAATTTTTCAGTAAACGGAACGATCACGAGATGGTCAATGCCTTTATCAGAAAGCAATTCAATTTTTTCTTCCAGGGTGTTAATAAGTTTTATGCCTGAAGCCGCATTGATAACCGTTCGCGGATGGGGATCGAAAGTTATAATGACCGTTTCCCCGTTTACTTCGAGCGCGCGTTTCTTCATTTGGGTAATCACCTGCTGATGACCCGTATGTACGCCATCAAAGGTTCCAATGGTGAGTACGGTATTGCGAAAAAGGGGTAAGAGATCTATATTCCTGTAAACCAGCATAAGTAAAATCTGCTGCGAAATTATAAAAACACACCTTATGAATTAAAATTTCTGTTTTTCGTTTTCTGGCTGTAGTGATTCGATTAGCTTTGCGCCTTAATAAAACCGTGGTTTTATATGTCTCTTTACTCCAGACGTGGTGTTTCAGCCCAGAAAGAAGATGTGCATAAGGCAACAGCCCGTCTCGACAAGGGGCTTTACCCCTTTGCTTTTTGTAAAGTATACGAGGATTATTTGGGAAAGGATGCTGACTGGGTGAATATCATGCATGCCGATGGGGCGGGTACCAAGAGCATATTGGCTTATCTCTATTGGAAGGAAACCGGTGAAATTTCTGTTTGGAAAGACATCGCCCGGGATGCAGTTGCCATGAACCTGGACGATCTGTTATGCGCAGGCATATATGACAACCTTTTATTTTCCTCCACCATCGACAGGAATAAATCAAGAATTCCAGGTGAAGTATTACAGGCCATCATTGAAGGCACACAGGAATTCTTTGATGAACTGAAGAGTTATGGAGTGGTCATTCATTTCCTGGGAGGCGAAACGGCCGACGTGGGAGACCTGGTCAGGACTATTGCTGTGAATGGCACGATGACGGCACGCTGGCCCAAAAAAGGAATTATCAGCAATGAAAAAATAGGAGCGGGCGATTTGATCGTAGGTATTTCCAGCAGCGGAAAATCGGCCTATGAAAAAATATATAATAGCGGAATTGGAAGTAACGGGCTCACCAGCGCAAGACATGATGTATTGGAATCCAGCTACGGCCATTATTACCCGGAGACTGTAGAACCTGTGCTGGATAAGGATGTGATTTATACGGGAACTTATAAAATGACCGACCTGGTCCAAATTGAAACGGGTGAAGAAATGCCGGTGGGAAAATTATTACTGAGTCCTACCCGCACCTATGCACCAGTTGTAAAGACCATTCTCGAGAATCAATTCAATCATATTCATGGAATGATCCACAGCAGCGGGGGTGGACAAACCAAATGTCTGAAGTACCTGCCACGCCCTTTAAGGATTATTAAGGACAACCTGTTTACGCCGCCCATAATATTTGACCTGATCAGAAAATCTTCGGGTGCAGATGACCGTGAGATGTACCAGGTTTTTAATATGGGGCAGCGCCTGGAAATTTATACCGATCCTCCGGCGACTGACAATATTATTAAAATAATAAGGGAATTTGGGATGGATGCCCAGGTTATCGGAAGGGTGGAGGATTCTGACAAAAAAGAATTGCTTATAGATACGGGGAGTAATCAGATAGGTTACTGATTTTGGCTATGGGATATGGGATAGAAACGATCCACCATCTACCATCCACCAACCACGACATACGACCCAATGCTTTTATCGAATCTCAGTGTACCTGCCTTTTACAAACCTGTACAATTTTTTTCCCTCTCCTGTTTCCGGCTTTGCCAGCATGAGGTATTTTAAATAATAAATTTTTGCCTTTTTGTAATTCTTCAGGTGCTGATCATAAATCCTTCCTTCATTATAAATCATGAAAGGGTTTTTAAAAAGGTAATAGGCAGTATCGTAGTTGGAAATGGCTCTCTGATAATATTTCATGGTTTCATTGTTCCGTGCCAGATCATAGTAATATAGTTCTGCGGTTTTAGAAACAGCATAAGTGAGACATTTTTCCAGCAGTTCATTGCTTTTTACAAGGTTATTAAGTTTTGACCATGACATGGATTCATAATAATAAGTCGATTCGACCGCTATAAAATTAGAATCCATCAACTCGCATAAGTGAATGCAGTTCTCATATTTTTTTAAACTATAAAATGCAAAAACCAGTTTGGACAAAATAGGGAACTGCAATTCACCCATCCTGATTAATTTTTCGCCGGGATCGATCATTCCCTCGTAGATTTTCGAATCGTACGAAGATTGAATAAGTAATTTCAGAAAATTAATATTAAAAGGATCCCTGGTTAAGCCGGCTTCCAAAATGCTATCGGCTTTCAGATAATTACTGTCGTTGATCAATATTTCACCATAAGCCATTATATTCTTATTATCCATTGGCGCTAAATAGTAAGCATGTTCATAATAAAAACGGGCGGAATCTTCCTCCCTGTTTTTCTTGAAAATGCCGGCCAGTATTCTGTAGTAAGATGACCTGGAGGGATTGATATGAATTAACCGGTAGACAAAAGTTTTGGCCAGATCGTAGTCCCGGTTGCTTATATCAATATTTGCCAGGTATTGATTGGCGGAAATATTATTTGAGTCAATATCAAATATTTTGTGAAAATATATTTTGGCTTCATCCCTGTTATCATTCATGTAGAGCGCATAACCCAGAGAGTTTAGAATCTGAAGATTGCCTGAATCTTTTGAATAAAATGGTTTGAGGTAATCTATAGCATCTTCGTATTGCTGGTTTTGGAACAGATCGGTAATTTTTTCTTTGTCCGGGCCCTGTGCATGAGTTGCACATGTTACAAATACTATGATGAAAGTGATAAAACCAGGTTTCTTCATATAGTCTTGTGATGGGGTTAATGGAGCCTGACGCTTACTGCTGTTCTAATTTGTAATTGATGGGTTGGAGTTTGTATGAATCCACTACTTTGCCATTTTGTTTTGCGGGAATCCACTTGCCACTGGCTTTGATAACATCGATCGAGCTTCCTTTTAATACTTCCGGACCGCTGACAACATGAATATTCGTTACATCCCCATTTTTTTTCACTATGAATTCCATTATAACCTGTCCCTGTATTTCTTTTTCTACGGCTGCATCCGGATATTTCAGGTTTTTTGATAAATAATCGTACCAGGCATGTTGCCCTCCTGGAAATTCTGCTTCTACTTCTACTTTTGTAAATACCGCATGACTCACGCCCGCAGCATTTATTTTTGCATCGCGTGCTGAGTCCATTTCTCGTGACATTTCAGGAGTTATTTTTACAAATAATCTCCGCCCGTCACTGGTGATTATCGTTATCAGTTTTGCTTTTGAGTCTACACTTATGGAAGCAATATTTTTTTGATCAATATTTTTAATCGCTCCCATTGTTATCGTATCCGATGGTATAGAATCCGGTGAAACGACCACCGGCGGAGCAAACCTGGTTGTTTCCATGGAATATTTCCGGATTCCTTCCAGGATATCACGCGCGATTTTTTCCTGATTTTTATCATCCTGGAGATATTTCAGGTCTGCGGGATTATCCATATAACCACATTCGATTAAAAGGGCCGGCACGGTTGCATTTTTCAAAATGTAGATGTTGCCGCCATCACCAGGCGTCTGTTTTAATTCGGGCTCAATCGAATAATCTGATTTGATGACTTCTGTCAACGCAGATCCAAATTTCAGGGACCCTTCATATACCTGACTAGAATTACGGGGTATATAAATCTGGAATCCGGAGCTGGAAGTCTGCATTTTGCCTTTCTCTCCATCTTTAGTTTCATTGGTGTGAATGGAAATAAAAAGGTCGGCATTATTATTTTTTGGCAGATCTGCGATGAATTTCAGTGATTCGCGCAATTCATTACTGCCGGGGGTAATATCTGTTTCCCTCGACATGATCACGTCCACATTATATTCATGGGAAAAGTTCTGAATTTTTTTAGCGATGAGCAGATTGATATTTTTTTCCTGTATCCCATTGAACTGTGTGCCGATGAAGTTACCCCCATGTCCCGCATCAATCACAACTCTGATGGGTTTTACAGACGCTGTATGCAATATGTTGTGCATTTTAAACGAGAACAGCCCTAATAAAATCGTGATCATGGGCAGGATCATGAAGCGGCCCAGGAGGCCTGTTTTTTGTTTTTTGGATTTCGTAATCATAGAGATTCTTCTTTTGATCTGGCTTTTGAAAAATGGATTTGTGAGTGGCAGCGTGGGGCCTGAGGCTTTGGTTAATAACAGGCTTGCATATGCGTAAGTGCCTGTTTTTGCAGCCACCCATGCATCAGCTGTGTATTCATGGATCGCTTTTAATTCCCTATGGATCAGTAACAGGAATGGGTTAAACCAATAAACGATGTATAGTATTTCCAGCGAAAAGATATCCAGTGAGTGATTATTCCTGACATGGTAGATTTCGTGCTGCAGAATTTGCCGGCCAGCTTCACTTTCCAATTCCATTTCTTTTCCCCAGAAGATAGATTTGAAAAAAGAAAAGGGAGTTCCCTTTTCGGATACAAAATAAACGGTCGCTTCCGGCAGGATCATAAATGGTTTTTCTTTTCGCAGTTGAAAAAGAAAACGGATCGATGTATAAAATCGGATAAGTAGAAAAATACTTATCGTAAAACACAGAAGGAATAATATGAATTCAAATGAAAGTCCTTTTCCCTGCTGACTTGCATAAATCGTTACTGCTTCTTCCAGGGTTCCCTGTCCGACCCCCAGTAAAAGGATCGGAGATCCGGATGAAGCATGGCTCAGGAATTGAGGCAGGCTAAATTGAAGTGCCGGGAACAGAAAGCTGAGGATTGGAATAGATAATAGATAAAAACGGTTGAAGCCATGGAAGAAACGGTTCCTAAGGAATAGCCAGTAATATCCAGACAGTAGTCCGGATACCAGGACTGTTTTTATCAGATAGATCAGGATGCTCATGATTTACTGTTTTTTGCCTGTTGGATTTGATGCAATAATGTTTCAAGCTCGGCTTCGCTCAGTTTATGGTCACTGATGAACTGGGAAACAAGCCGGGCAGGGGAACCGTCAAAATATCCTTTGATCAGCTGGTTGATTGATTTTTTTCCGTATTCTGCCTGGGATATCAGGGGTTTGTACAGGTTATTCCGTCCATGAACAGTGTATTCCACGAACCCCTTCTCAACAAGAATCTTCAGGATGGTAGCGATTGTATTTGAATGAGGTTTTGGTTCGGGCGTTGATTCAATAATTTCTTTCAGAAACCCTTTGCCGAGTTTCCAGAGGACCTGCATGACCTGTTCTTCTGATTTTGTTAAAGGGCGTAGCATAATTGACAACTAAGTTTATAGTTATTCAACAAATATATAACTAAACAATTAGTTTTACCAAATATTATGTTTTTTAATTAGAGAAAGGTTATGAAGTTCCACGATTGCGTATTACTTTCGTGCCTGTACATGAGCGGAACATAATTAATCCTACCCTTATCAACTATTCCGCGATTTGCATTGTTATATCGTTGATTTGTATCCGACAAAGACATTTGTCCACAATTATTATTATCCATTATGAGGCAACTTAAAATTGCTACGCAGATTACAAACCGCGATTCGCAGGCGGTAGAAAAGTATTTACAGGAAATTTCAAAGATCTCCATGATCACGCCGGAAGAGGAAACCATTCTCGCTCAGCGGATTAAGATGGGAGATCAGAAGGCATTGGACAAACTGGCCCAGTCAAACCTTCGTTTTGTGGTTTCAGTGGCAAAGCAGTACCAGCACCAGGGTCTTTCCCTGAGTGACCTGATCAATGAGGGTAACCTGGGACTGATCAAAGCTGCCCAACGTTTTGATGAAACCAAGGGTTTCAAATTCATATCATACGCCGTATGGTGGATCCGTCAGTCAATCCTGCAGGCTTTGGCTGAGCAGGGTCGTCTGGTTCGTCTTCCCCAGAACAAGATCGGCACATATAATAAAGCGAATAAAGCTTATATGGCTTTCGAACAGGAACACGAACGTGAACCCAGTACGGAAGAACTGGCCGAATTGCTTGAAATGAGCGAAACTGAAATTAACAATATATTTCAGAGTAATACCCGTCATAGTTCGCTCGATGCCCCGGTTCACGAAGCCGAAGATGTGGCGATGGGAGATTTACTGGAAGGTGGGGATGATACCGATGACGATGTAATGAAAGATTCTCTCCGCGCAGAAATTCGCCGGGTGTTGAAATCATTGAGTCCCCGTGAGGCCGAAATTGTAAATGCTTATTTCGGACTGGATGGAGAAAACGGCGTTACCATCGAACAGATCGGGCAGAAATATGATCTGACCAAAGAAAGAATCCGTCAGATCAAGGAAAGAGCCATCAAGAGACTCCAGAAAGCAAGGTATAGCAGTGCGTTGAAAGCATATCTGGGATAAATTATTGATTATTGATTATTAATTATGGCCGTCCCGTTAAAGCGGGACGGTTTTTTTATTTTTCCTTTTTACCAGAGTCATCTGCGCGACTTTCTTTATCAGGATTTACATTTAAATTTGAAACTTATTTAAAGTGAATCGTGGATTGTGAATCGTTTATCGATTTACGATCCACGATCCACGATATACGGTATATGGCAACAGAGTAATTATTATGGAAAACAAATCAACAGAACGGGTTCATTGTTTGATAATCGGATCGGGTCCTGCAGGTTATTCGGCGGCGATTTATACTGCGCGCGCCAATCTCAAACCCCTGTTGTACCAGGGTATCCAGCCTGGCGGCCAATTGACGATCACCACGGAGGTAGAGAACTATCCCGGATATCCTAACGGTGTTCAGGGTCCGGAAATGATGGTGGATTTTGAAAAACAGGCTGCCCGCATGGGAGCAGATCTCCGCTATGGCATTGCTACCAGGGTAGATTTTTCAAAACAACCTTTCAAGGTTTGGATTGATGATGAAAAACTGATCGAAGCCGACTCAGTTATTATAGCAACAGGTGCAACAGCAAAATGGCTTGGACTTCCGAGCGAAGAAAAACTTAACGGATACGGTGTCAGCGCATGTGCTGTATGTGATGGATTTTTCTTCAGGGGAAAAGAAGTAGCCATTGTAGGAGCCGGTGATACTGCTGCCGAAGAGGCATTATATCTTTCCAAACTTTGCACGAATGTACACATGCTGATTCGCAGGGATCAGATGCGTGCATCACAGATTATGCAGAAACGTATCCGGGAAGCTTCCAATATTAAAATATATTGGAACACGGAGGTGGAAGAAATCATTGGCGACAATAAAGTAAACGGCGTCAGGATAAAAAATACGAAAGATGGAAAAACAGAAACCATTCCTGTCAGCGGATTTTTCGTAGCTATCGGGCATGAACCCAATTCAGCTATTTTCAGGGAATGGCTGACGATGGATGAAACAGGTTATATTAAAACAGTTCCCGGAACTTCTAAAACAAATATTGAAGGCGTTTTTGCAGCGGGTGATGTGCAGGACAAAATTTACAGGCAGGCTGTAACAGCGGCCGGCAGTGGTTGCATGGCTGCTCTGGATGCAGAGCGCTGGCTTTCTCTCCAGGAAAAAGATCCGACTTTAGCAGAACAGCCAATAGATCTGCTGGTTATTAAATAGACAAGATTTTATTGGATCAAAAAAGATCTCCCTGCCGGCAAATCAAAATATTTTATGATTACAATTGAACTTCAGCACCTGATTTTTTATGAACATCATGGAATTTATGAAGAAGAGAGAAAAGTCATGAATTCCTTCGAAGTAAACCTCAGTGTATCTTATCCCGATTCTGATCACGTCTTCGAAAAGATCTCAGATACTATCAGTTATGTTAATTTATACAAGATTGTGCAGGAAAAAATGAAGGAACCTGTATTTCTTTTGGAAAAAATCTGCCAGGGTATTATCTTAAACATCAAACATCAATATCCGGCCGTATCCGAAATCAGAATCAGCGTTTTTAAATTGCAGGCACCCATAGAACATTTTGTCGGTAAGGTAGGAGTTACGATGCATCGTTCATTTAAGTAATTATTCAATATGCTTCGACTGCTGACCTTATTTTTTTTAGGCTTTCCATGCCTGTTATTTTCTCAGGATATTAATCGGCTCCTGAAAGAAGCACAGCAACAGGAGTCTTCTTTACATGAAAATGAAGCTTTTCTTAAATATGCTGAAATATTAAAGTACGAACCAGGCAACCTGCAGGCGCTTTGGAAATGCAGTGAACTTTGTTCGAGGATAGGAGCGAGACAGACGGATAAAGAAAAAATGCGTCCCTATTTTATTGCAGCTAAAAATTATGCAGCTGCAGCATTGAGCGTTAATCAAAATTCATCCGAAGCAAATTGTGCCATGGCATTTGCCCTGGGCAGGATTTCCAGGGTATCATCAACAAAGGAGCGCGTTATAATGGCTAAGGATGTAAAACATTATGCGGAAAATGCCATTCGTCTTGATCCTTCAAACTTCAGGGCTTACCATATCCTTGGCAGATGGAATTATGATGTGAGTGATCTCAACATAGCTGAAAGATCATTCGCCAGGATGTTTTATGGCAAACTACCGGAGGCGAGCCTGGAAGATGCCATCGCTGACTTTGAAAAGAGCCGTTCTTTATATCCGGGTTTTATTCTGAATTATTATGAACTGGCACGTTCCTACCACCGAATGGGTCAGGATAAAAAAGCGATTGCATACCTGCGGGCACTTTTAGGTATGCCGGACCTGATTTATGATGATATCAGGATAAAAGTAATTGCCCAACAGCTGCTTACTGAATGGCAATAATCCGTCCATCCATCCGCTAAATTGTAGTATTATTGCGATCCGTTTTATGAACATCAGACCCGATTTTGATATACATAATGAAAATCCCCATGCCGAGGATCCCACGCAATGTCGCCTGCTGATCGAGGTAGGTGCCTGCTCGCTGATATTTGTTTTATTGAATGTCCGCGGTATGCGTCCCGTTGCCATCAAGGTTTTTCAATGGCCACAACTTAAAACCAATGAACCCGAAACAATTGTACGTGGAATCCTGGAAACAGATCCAATTTTAAGCAGGTTCGATGCGAGCGAAACCTTCCTTGTTTATAATTTCCCGGAGAGTAACCTGATTCCTGAAAAATTTTTTGGAGCCGACATGAAAAGACCGGTAACTGACCTGATTTATGGAGATCTGAGCAGTGACCTTGTGCTGGATGAAAAAATTCCCTGGTTTGAATTTCATAATGTTTACCGTGTTCCTGCAAGAATTCATTTTTTGATGCAGGAAAAATTTCAGAATGCACGGTTCTGGCATTTTTATAGTCTTCAGCTCAAGTGTTTTAAAATGTTCACGGCGAAAGAAGATCCTTCTTATATGAAAGCGTTCTTCTATCCTGATAAAATGCTGCTGATGGTTTGCAAAAGCGGGCAACTTCAGCTTATCCAGCATTTCGAATACATGGATTCTAAAGATGTATTATATCATCTGTTGAATTGCTGTCACCAGCTAAAAATGAGCAGGGAAGAGCTGGTACTGGAACTTTCCGGTATGATTGAGAAAAAATCTGCATTATACGAGGACCTCGAATTATATTTTCTGAATATCCGCTTCGACAGTATGGAAGACAGTATAAAAATGACGGATGAACTCATGCAGTTTCCCAATCATTTTTTCTCTTCTCTTTTGAAAATGACGATATGCGTATAATCGGGGGAGAGTTGGGAGGCAGAAAAATTCATCCGCCTTCTAAAATGCCCTATACAAGACCGACGACAGATATAGCTAAAGAAGGATTGTTCAATATACTGCAGTCCAACCGTGAAATTGAAGGTCTGAAAACCCTCGATCTTTTTGGAGGAACCGGCAGCATCAGTTTTGAACTGGCATCCCGCGGTGCAATCGATCTGACCATTGTGGAGAAAGACGGTCAGATGCTAGACTTCATCCGAAAAACTGCAGAAACCCTGCAGCTGAAACATTTGAAAATAGTTCCATCTGATGTTTTCAGATTCCTGAAAAATAATAAAGAACAATACGATTTCATTTTTGCTGGTCCACCGTATGCACTGGAGACCATCGACCTGATTCCATCGCATATTGTGGATGGAAATTTCCTGAAGAAAAACGGGTGGTTTGTTCTCGAACACACACCCCGCAACCGGTACAAGGATTTTCCACTTTTTGTTTCGGAAAGAAATTACGGGACTACCCTTTTTTCCATCTTTATTAATAAAACGGGATGAAGCCTTTTTTTATAAGTGGTATTGGTACCGGCATCGGTAAAACGGTTGTCGCTGCTGTTCTTACTGAAGCCATGCAGGCTGATTACTGGAAACCTGTGCAGGCAGGATTTGAAAATGGAACAGACAGCAGCTGGCTGGCTTCGATGGTCAGTAATCAGAAAACCATCATTCATCCGGAAACATATAAATTATCAATAGCAGCCTCACCACATATTGCAGCAGCTGATGAAAAAATTCATATTGATCTCAACAGGATCATGCAGGATTTTAATCACCTGAAATCTGATCGTCCGCTGATCATAGAAGGGGCTGGTGGTTTGATGGTTCCTTTAAATGAAAGCGAATTTGTTATTGATCTTATTAAATCACTGGATGCGAGACTGATCCTCGTGAGCAGAAATTACCTGGGCAGTATTAATCATTCTCTGATGACTGCGAAGCTTTGCAGGTCTTATGGACTGAATCCGGCCGGCTGGGTTTTTAATGATAATTATCTTGATTACGAACATGAAATCGTTGCATGGTCGGGTTATCCTGCATTGTTTTCTCTTCCTTTAATGCAATCCATAAATCCCAAGTCCATTTCAGAAGCAGCCGGGCGCATCGATTTGAATTATCTTTATTCCCTGTTATGATCAATCTCAACTATCCATTATTAAAACCGGTAAGGATGCTCCTGCTTCCTTTTTCGCTGGTATATGGATTGATTATTTATATCCGGAACTGGTTGTTTGACAGGAATATTTTACGTTCGGCAACTTTCAACCTGCCATTGATCTGTATTGGAAATCTTGCTGTTGGCGGAACAGGCAAATCACCGATGGTTGAATTCCTGATAGCGAAACTTAAAAACAGATACATGATCGCGATTTTGAGCCGGGGGTATAAGAGAAAGACTTCAGGATATACACTGGCTACAGAACAAAGCACGGCCCTGGAAATCGGTGATGAGCCCATGCAGTTTTACAACAAGTTTCCAGATGTGACTGTGGCCGTTGGAGAAGAAAGGGTGGTGGCCATTCCACAGCTTTTGCACGACAAACCAGATACCCGTGTCATCATTCTCGATGATGCATTCCAGCATCGGTCGGTCAAAGCAGGATTCAATATTCTGCTTACTGACTATAACAACTTGTTTACGCGCGACTGGTTCCTGCCAACAGGTGATTTGCGCGACCAGCAGAAAAGTGCGGGAAGGGCAGATATTATTGTGGTTACAAAATGTCCTCCGGATCTTTCCCTGGCAGAAAAAAATCAGCTGATTAAAGAAATCAAACCAAGAACTGAGCAACAGATTTTTTTCACTGCGATCTCTTACGGTAAACCTTACCAGTTGATTACCCGCAAATCCTGGCCGGAAATTAAAACTGCGGAAATATTACTCGTGACGGGTATTGCCAATCCGGGACCTTTGAAAAAACATCTGGAAGAAAAATTTAATGGGTATGATGAACTGGCATATAGTGATCATCATATATTTACGATTGACGACCTGAAATATATTCTCAAAAAATTTGACCAGATCCAGTCGCCCGACAAGATCTTACTTACGACAGAAAAAGATGCCGTTCGTCTCCAGAAATTTTCACAACAGATTCGTGAGCTGCCTTTTTATGTAATACCCATACAGCCGGTGTTTTTATTTCATGAAGAAAATCAGTTTACACGCTTAATTACTACATTCATCCAGGAATTTCCTGATCAAGCCTGACATATTATGGGTCATAAACATTTAGATAAGAAAAAGAAAAAAACAAATATACACCTGCATAAAGGCGTGCTCGAAGTAACCCGTTCAGGAATGGGATTTGTCATTGCAAAAGGTTTGGACCGCGATGTGCTGGTTCGTCCAATGATTTCAATACAGCCATGCATGGAGATTCTGTTCTCGTGAAAATTACCCAGTCGAAACGTGACAACAGCAGGATACAGGGAATTGTGGAGTCAGTGATTGAAAGAAAACAAACTGATTTCCCGGGCCACATTCAAATGGGTGAAGGATTCGCATTTTTTATTGCTGAAACGGCCAGGCCCATGACGGATGTATATATTCCTTTAGACAAATTGAATGCTGCGAAAGACAGTGACCGTGTGATCATTCGAATAACAGACTGGGGTAAAAATAAAAAACCTCAGGGAGAAGTATTGCAGGTCCTTGACGAAGCGGATGAAAATGACCGGGTGATGAAAGAGATACTTCTTGAAAACGGATTTACGATTGTATTCCCGGAAAATGTGCTGGCAGCATCTGCCGGTTTACCGGAAACCATTCCAGCACAGGACCTGGAGGGTAGAAAGGATTTCAGGAAAGTATTAACTTTTACGATTGATCCGGCTGATGCAAGGGATTTTGACGATGCGATATCTTTCAGGAAATTAAAAGATGAGATGTACGAGATCGGTGTTCATATTGCCGATGTGAGCCATTATGTTAAGCCTGGTACTGCACTGGATGAAGAGGCATATGAAAGAGCCACTTCAGTTTATTTGCCCGACCGGGTAAATCCTATGTTACCCGAACGAATTTCGAATGAACTCTGTTCTCTCAGACCTGACGAAGACAAACTTTGTTTTTCAGCTGTTTTTCATATTACACATAAAGGAATCATCAGTGAATACTGGCTTGGGAGAACTGTGATTCATTCCGATCATCGCTTTGCCTATGAAGACGTGCAGGAGATCATTGAAAAGAAGGAAGGTGTATATCCGGAAGAGATCGGCATTCTGCATGAAATAGCCCAGCGTTTCAGAAAGCAGCGTATAAAAAAAGGTGCCATTAATTTTTCTTCCACAGAAGTCCGGTTTAAACTCGATGAAAAAGGTAAGCCAGTTGGAATCCTGGTGAAAGAAAGTAAGGAGTCGCACCAGCTGATTGAAGAATTCATGCTGCTGGCGAACAGGACCGTGGCCAGTCATGTAGCTAAAGTGAAAATCAAAAAGAAACCCATTCCTTTTCCATACAGGGTACATGATACACCCGATAAAGAAAAGCTTGCGCCATTTGTAGAATTCGCAAAAAAATACGGGCATCATTTTGATACGAAATCAGCTGAAGGTATTGCCGCATCTTTCAACCTGATGCTCAAAGATGTTAAGGGTAAGCCTGAGCAGCACGTGCTGGAACAGTTAGGTATCAGGACCATGGCCAAAGCGGTTTATACAACTGAGAACATCGGTCACTATGGGTTGGGATTTACCAATTACTGCCATTTTACTTCTCCCATCCGCCGCTACCCCGATGTGATTGCACACAGGATACTCCAGGAGGTTCTTGATGAAGAAATACATATTCATAAAAAACTGGAAGAGCAATGCAGGCATTGCAGTGAAAGGGAAAGAGCAGCGATGGATAGTGAGCGCGCTGCCAATAAATACAAGCAGGTGGAATATATGAGAGACTTTGTGGGAGATATTTTCGAAGGTGTTATAAGCGGCGTAGCTGCTTTTGGATTCTGGGTTGAAACCCTGGAACAAAAATGCGAGGGTCTCGTAAGTCTTAACAGCCTTATGGAATATGATGACTTCCGTCTGATCGAGGGAGAATATGCACTGGTAGGAAAACGGAGTGGCCGGCGATTCCGCATGGGCGATAAAGTGAGTATTAAAGTGATATCTGCTAATCTCGCAAAAAGACAGCTTGATTATGAGTGGGTTCTTGAAAGTGTGAGAGTGTGAGAGTGTGAGAGTGTGAGAGTGGAGTATAGGAGTATAAGAGTATAAGAGTATAGGAGTGTGAGATCCGAATTATAATGATCTCAGTTAACAATTAACAATTAACCATTAACAATTAGTTTTGCGTTTTCAGCAATTATCCAAAGAGTTTAATTCTTTTTTTAATAAAAAACATTTTCCGACCGCCGGAAACCCTTTATGGCGCGGCTTCCTATATGATTGCTGAAGGAGGGAAGCGAATCCGTCCGGTGCTTTGTCTCCTGGGTAACGAATTATTTGGAACTATTCAGCCTGATGCATGGATAACTGCTTCAGCGCTGGAGATCTTCCACAACTTCACTCTTATTCACGATGACATTATGGATAAGGCTCCGCTGAGAAGAGGGAGGGCCACTGTTCATGCAAAGTATAATGAAGCTACGGCCTTACTTGC
>CAVWUD010000033.1:0-29973 GCA_963757975.1 uncultured Bacteroidota bacterium | reverse complement strand
TCATACATTTCTAATACCGCTTTGTCTTAGCAATTCCTGTTTAATGTTTTGCATCAAATTCACATTCTTATCCTGCATCACAGCTGGCGTTGGAGCCATTCGAAACGATAAAACCTGGGCACGGTTATACCCTGGGTTTGACTTTTGTATAAACTGCATTTGCTTATATATAATAATACTCGCTGCAATCAGAACAACGGAAATCGTGAATTGTAAAATCACAAGCCCTTTTCTGAAATTGACATCCTTCACTTTTAACACAGTCAGCCCCCTGAAAACATTTAGTGGCTTAAAAGAGGATAATAATAATGCGGATAAATACTGTTGAGCAGAAAAGAACTCGCAAGCGTGAAGCCGATCACTTTCCATAAGTCAGGTAGGTTAATGGCAATACAAAAGTTTTGGAAGTGATCAGATTAAAAAATGGTAAGCAAATCTGAATCAGGATCATCGTGGTGAGCAGCGCCATGAAGCTGATCAATAATGATTCGGTAATAAACTGGTTAAACAGATGAAACGGTTGGGCTCCTATCATCTTTCTAATGCTCACTTCCTTTGCCCGCAGGGAAGCTTTAGCGAGTGAGGTTAACGTAATTGATACATGCAATCAGGAGAAGTAAAAAGCCAAGTGCAGTAAATAAATAAACCATATTCCGGTTGCCCTGGATAAAACTGGAGCCTTGCAGATCCGTTTCAAAATGCATTTCTTTTAAAGGAATACTACTGATCTGAATACTTTGATCCTTGTTGTCAGGAACAAGACTGGTAAGCTTTTTATTGACCAATGCGGGGTTTACCGCCTTTTTAATTTTACAAAAGTTATATAATTGTTGTTTTCCCAGGACTCATCATTTTCACGACGGTCTTTATCCAGCAGTAATACCCTGAGTGGGATAAAAGCTTTGCAATTGAAAACTGGAATTTGTTACGGGCGGGTCTCCAACAATTGCTTTAACCTCGTAGTTCAAGCTGTCTATGCGGATGGTTTCTCCAGTGCATCGTGGTTACCAAAATATTTTTTTGCCTCAGATTTATTCCGTCAGAATTACACTAAACAAACCCGAACCAAAATTGGCAGCGCTGCCTTCTTTAAAATCATAGTGAAATATGCTGAACCAGTCATCATCCACATAAGCGCATTTTTTTTCATATACAGGATTATTATTTAAATTGAACACCGGCCATATACCTGTAATGTATTCTCGAAATTTTATCAATTTCAGGAATTCGGCTTTTTTCGCAGCATCAGCCAATGGTAAAGGGGTACCTTCCCATACCCATTGATTATTGTTTTGACTCTCCGTAACCGTATATTCTATCGACATCCGGCTGGAACCTGTCGAAAACTCAATTCATTCCGGACCCAAAGCAAAATAAAGAACGGCTGCTGTCATTCCGATGGACAGGCCGATGATGTTTATCCCGCTGGTCGACTTGTTTTTCCATAAGCTTCGCCATGCTGATTTAAAATAGCTTTTAATCATAATCAATTATTTCTTATTTGAATTGCAATTAGTGTCTCAACAGGAATACCCAAATCTAAAATACATTGACTAATACCGGATTAGAGAAAGACAAAAATCAAAATAGATCATTTTCGATACGGGGAATGGGCGGTTTTGATACATTTTATTGTAATTTGATAGTCTTAAAACTGCATGATGAAATCCCGGCTGTTTATGATTACACTTGCACTATTTTTTATCATGTCTTGTAAGAAGAATAGTACTTCTTCCACTCCACCTGTCGTCAATCTGCCTCCGGGGATTAATGACTTTAATCCGAAGACCGGAGCCACGGGAACTATAGTGAAATTCTCCGGGGCAGAATTTTGATACACTGACCAATAATTTATTGGTAGAATTCAATGGAACCCCCGCAACAATTTTTTCAACCAATGATCAGATGATGTATGTATATGTTCCACAAGGCGTGACAACAGGAAATATTTCTATTAAGCGAACAGGATTGACAGGATTCAGCAATTACGTATTTACAGCGCTCTAGCGGAAACGACTGGTTGCATAAAAGTGGTATTCCAGGTCCTGATTCGTCCAATGGCCGTTTTACGGGAATAGGTTTTTCTGTTGGAAATAAGGGATACATGGGTCTGGGAGTTGGACTCGATGAAGTCTTCTATTCAGATCTCTTCCAATATGATCCCGTGTCGGATACCTGGACACAGGATGAAGACTGCCCTGTTCCATTAGCCAGAGCAATTTGCATGGTCATTAACAATATCGCCTATGTTGGTTTGGGGCAAACCAGCATAAGTGTGAATTCGAATGCATGGTTTGCCTTCGATCCGGCAACGAATACCTGGACCAGAAAGGCGGACTACCCGGGTCAAAATCAGAATCTCGCACTGGGAGTTGCGATCGGAAATATTGGGCTGGTTGGCATGGGTGTCGACAATTTTGGAAATGGCATTTCCTGAGGTCTGGCTTTATAATCGGCAATGGGACAGCTGGACACAAAAAGCGAACTTTAGCGGCACACAGATTCCCCAATGGTTGGTTGGCTTTTGCTGGATAACAAGACTGCCCTGGTTGAGGGTACCAATTACTACGGAAATGGAGCGCTTATCAATTTCCTGTATCAATATGACCCTGTTGCAGATACCTGGACCCGAAGCATCTGCGCCCCGGCAAACCTTTGATCCAAGCAAGTACGATGATCATTAATGGAAATGGATATATCATGGGTGGCGGCGACCAAAATTGGATGTATCAAAGCAGCACTGACGCCTGGACGCAGGTTCCATTCTTTACGCAACGTACAGGTGGAGCAAGCTTTGTTATCGGAAGTACTGGTTACTTTGGCAGTGGTTCCGACATACGCCAGATTGCAATTACAGATCTCTGGCAATTCACTCCATAATACGAATTCGTTTTATATAACTTTAGAAAATGGAAATACTCGTTAAGGCCGGACGCAAAACATTTTGGTATATGCCTCATTTGCCTGGGTGTTCAGGGAATGTTTTATAGTGATTTTGACCCGGTGTTTTTGCCAGACGCTTCTTCATGGCTTCCATTCCACACGGCATTGGAATACGTATGGTGTCTGATTCTTATATTATCAGGCCTTTCCATTATTCTGGAAAGTCTACAGATGTATCGCTTGTATTGGGAGGAATATTCCTAATATCATTTTTATTTTGCCAGGTGCCACATCTTCTGTTCATTTATCTGAATGGAAAAGCGTTGGGCTCCTGGACGCATGCTTTGAAAGAACTGGCACTCTCCGGAAGTGCTTTTGTTGTTGCAGGATTCTACCCTTAACGACTATTCAACCAGCATCACTATGGATCGACCCTGCAGGCAAAAATTTATTCCATTTGGCACGATTTTCTTTTCTATTACTATGATCGCCTTTGGCATTGATTACTTTTTATACACTGAGTTTGTAGCAACCTTAGTACCAGCCTGGATCCTATCCCATATTTTGCACGTATTTTGCCGGTGCAGCACTTATTGGTTCGGGGTGTTGCTATCATTGCAAAGATTAAATTGAAAATAGTTGCAAGCCTGCTGGGAACAATGATTTTTCTTTGGTTTATTTTTCTTCATATTCCCCGCGGAATCGCAGACCCTTATAGCAACAGGGGAAATGAAATGACAAGTGTGATTCAATCATTTGGGTTTAGCGGAATTGCTTTTGTAATTGCCTTTGGAAGTCGTCCGGTAATAAATAAAAGCCCCTCATAAAAATGAAGGGCGAACTTTAAAACTTGACACTAAATTGCTGATTTGAAAAACTTGTACCTATAATATGCAATTGTCCTGCCACCAGACAGAGACTTCATGCAATTGCAGGAATCAGGCCGTCGATAGATCCGTCCGATTCCGGCTCCATTTTTTTTATTCGTGATTGAACCTGATCCTGAAGTTGTTCTACAATTCCTTTTGTATATAAAAACTGCTCTGATGGCGGTATATTTAAAGCCAGCATCCTCGTGTATATTTTTGTATACACAGCAAGTAGATCGTACAATTCCGTAAGGTCGAAGATGCTGAAGTCGGGCATTGTGGAGGTTCTGCATTCCTGTTGCAAAAAACATGCAATACTCCTTCAACGCAGATAAATTTAATTAAGAGATATTTTATGTAGAAAAATACTCACGATTATTAAAATAGCGGCAAAAAATCCCTGCGGAATTTACGTTTGCATAAAATACGGTAGATAATGTTTACGGGACCACTGGTATTTAGATCAGAGACAGTAATTTGGTAAATTCGAATCCCATGTATTATATTCTGTTTGGTTTTTTTTACTTGCTCTCCCTGTTGCCGATGCGCATGTTATATATCATTTCTGATGGGATATACCTGGTTGTTTATTATATCATTGGCTACCGGAAAAAAGAAGTGATGCAAAATCTCGAAATAGCATTCCCGGAAAAATCGGATGAGAGCGGATTAAGATAGCCAAAGCGTTTTATCATAACCTTCTTGATTCCTTTATAGAAACTATTAAATTAGTAAGCGCTTCCAGGCATTTTCTTGAAAAAAGAATAACTGCTAACTGGGAACTGCTTGAACCTTTATATCAAAGTGGTAAAAGCTGCCAGCTTCACCTCGGACATACCTTTAACTGGGAATGGGGCCATCATGTGCTGAGCAGTCATACAAAATACCAGTTGCTAGTAGTATATATGCCTTTAAGCAATGCTGTGTTAGAAAAATTGATGAATAATTTGCGTGTTCGCCATGGAAATAAATTTATTGCTGCCGGCAATATGAAAAAATCTATGGAAACTTTTAAAGATACCCGGTATCTCCTTGGCCTTGTTGCTGACCAGAGTCCGGGCAATCTCAAAAATGCTTATTGGTTGAATTTTTTTGGAAGGCCTACCGGGTTTGTATCGGGTCCGGAAAAGGGGGCCAGAGCGGGTAAATTACCAGTCGTGTTTACCTCTATTGTAAAACCTAAACGTGGATACTATCATGCCGTTTTAGAAGTTGCGTGTGAAGATCCTTCATTATTGAAAGAAGGAGAACTGACTTTACAATACGCCCGTTATATGGAAAAAGTAATACGCGCGAATCCTGAAATGTGGTTATGGAGCCATCGGAGATGGAAGCACAATTGGAATCCGGCATATGCAGAGAACTGGATTGATGAGAGCCCACCCGATATTGAACAGCAGGTTCTTTGAAAAAACTTTCAGTCGCAGGATTATATAAACTGGTATCGAAATTCCTGGTATGATATTTTAATGGATCATGGTACGCACAACAAAAATTGCCGCCATGAAAAACAGATTTCTTCTTTTGTTTGTCCTTGTTTTAATGGGTTGCTCGTCTGCCGGTGCCCAGGGATTACACCTGGGTATCAAAGCCGGTACAGACCTGAGCGAAGTGACCGGTTACTCTGTTCAGAGCGGACTCAAGGGCGGTTTCATGGCTGGTGCTTTTGCTGAAGTTAATCTTGTCATTTTGGGTATCCAGCCGGAAGTCTTATATAGTCAGGTCAATGCCCAGGGTGCTAACAACCAAAGCATCAAACTTCAATATTTAAATATTCCCATCCTGCTGACCATTAAACTACCCATCCCCATCCTGAGTCTTCTGATTGGTCCGCAGTTCAGCACCCTCATGAATAAAAATGACAATCTCACAACTGAAGGTAAAACCGCCTTTACATCAGGTGATTTCTCCATGGTCGCAGGGGCCCAGTTGAACCTTTTAAAATTCAAAGGGGGCGTCCGGTATGTATACGGATTTTCCGACATCAATAACACCTCAGACCCTGAATCGTGGAAGACAAGAACTGTTCAGATATATATCGGGCTGAGGATATTTTAATGAATCAAAAACGTTGCTGACGGAGCATCCTGCTCAATAACCGTATTCGAATAAGATGCAAAACCAGCCGTTGAGCCGTCGTCAAAATTCAATGTAAGTTTCGGATTAAATACCCATCTGTCGTTGCCATTTGGGTACATGGTAACGATGAAATATCCTGGCTGGATGTTTTGTTGTGACACCTTGTTCAGTATTTTAATGGGGAAGGGTCCTCTTAGTTCTCCGTTGTCTTTAAACTTAGTTACAGGGTTGATGCAACAAAAGCAGCCCAGCATATCAGCACTGGGTGTAGACGCGTCGCAGGAATTATAACCAGCGACACCCACAAGCGTACCGTCCATTAAAAATAGCGATACTTTTATTTGAGTGTTCCAATCCTTATCATCCGTGTTTGCAGGTGTGGTGAATGAAATGTCAGCAGATTTCAATTTTACCTGTGCAATACAATTTCCACTGATCAAAATGAAAGTTAAAAATTGAAATAAGCGCTTTGAGGTAGGGTTCATGAATTTGATCACGTATCGGGCTACCGTTGTGAATTGGTTTCCCGGATCGTGTATGTGTTTTATAATAGCCGTGAATTACGTTTAGTTTATTTAGCCGGTGCTTCGTCCACTTTAATTGCGAGTGCTTCCGTATAGGTAATGTCTACCTTGTCACCGACTTTCACGCCAACCAGATTCTTTGGGTCTCTCACTTTGATCGTTTCCTTATTCCCTCTTGGTCCCATAAAAGTAACCGTGGGTGTTTTCGGGTCGATCGCAGTTATCAGAACTGTTACGGTAGTTTGTTGTGCTACCGCGCCGGCAGGTTTAGAACCGGGAGTGGCAGATGCAGAAGCTGTGGTAGTTGTCACTCCTGTTGAGCCGTGTTCCCTGACCTCATAGGCGATTGCTTCGGTATAAACTGCCGTAATCATGTCACCTTTTTTTACCTGAGCAAGGTTTTTCACGTCATCTCCGGCAATGAAGCTGTGTAATTGACCATCCTTTGTTTTTATTGTAACCTCCCTTGTTTTCTGGTTCACGCTAACCACCGTTGCTGTTACCGTCTGAGAAGAGACTACAGTCTGTCCTTTTACCTCCTGCGCCTGCGAATTAACTATGCTGAAAAGGCTGATCAATGCAGCGGCTGCTGACGCTTTGAAACTCTGGAGGAGTAGTGTCCCAATCCTTTTTTTCATGTTTATATATTTTATTGATTAATGATTCATTGATGGAAGAACATGATATCATCTCTGAAAATTAAATTAAATTTTAAAATAAACCTTATCAATCTTCTATCACTCCAAAAATACTGGCCGATTTCGTATAGTTATTTCAACCCTTTGAATACAGCGTAAATAGCCATAGCATGTCCATGACCAAGATCGAACTCTTCTTTCAGCCATTTTACGATTTCTCCTGCTTTAACTGTTGATTTAAGATTCCCTTTTTCTAAAAACCCTTTTTGTTCAGCTAATTTCTTAAATTCGGAAGGTGATTTACCGGTTTTTATTTTAATGTTATCTATATAAGCCTGGAATGACATGATTTTGTTTTTGAAGAAAGATTTAATTATCTAACAACCCAAAGTTCGGTAATATTCTCTCTAAGGCGCTTTATAAGTAATTTGTCGTATAATTTTGTATTATGAATAAGGGATTATTCATCCTGGTTATTATTCTACTGCCTGTTTTACTTTTTTCTCAGAATAAAGCAGATACTGTATCACTTGCCGATCATGCTTTTGTATTCATGTTTAACGCGAGCACTACATTTTATACTACCAAAGATCCCAGAATAAATAATTTTCTCAATAAATACGGTTATGCAGCTCCACTGAATATTCCTGTGGGACTGAGGATTGAAATGGCAGGTATGCCCTTTGGAGGTAAAATGATATATAGTATTAACGCAGGAACTATTATATCAAAACAAGATATCAGTACCGCCGATTTGCTATTGGGTGTATACCGTCGTTTTTTCGAAACTAAAAAATTGTGGATTCTCGCGGGTCTCGCTTTGGGTGAACATTTTGACCGCATTGTATTAACAGGTAATATGCCGCCTTCACTCGATAGTCTGGCAAAAAAATATAACACCACATTGTCACTGCGGAGGAATGGGTTTATTACTGAACCTGCGATAAAAATTTTCTGGTATCCATTGATAAAGAAAAAGTTTCAGCTGGGCATTTATGCAGGAATTTACTACGATCTGGATTTTAACAGTCGCTGGCGTGTCGGATATGATCCTCATAATGACAATTCATTCAAAAACCTGAGAAAGCCAACGGATGTGAGTACTGAAGAAGAATTTGGGTGGGTCTTTAGTTCAGGTATCAGCATTTGCTTCTAGTCGATTCTGCAACGACGGTTATTCAAAAACACAATCTTTAAAAAGCGGGTGAACAATCAATGAAAGCAAAACAAATTTATTTAGGTATGAGTGCCATCATCGGATGGTTCTCTGTCATAACCCAGTTTTATCTCAATATTATTAACAGCTCAGTTCCTGTAGCTGAAGTAACCATTCGGTTTTTTAGTTATTTTACTATTCTTACCAATATTCTTGTTGCTTTGTGTTTTACAATTATTTTACTGAGGCCTAAATCCAGACCGGGAGAATTCTTCTCGCAGCCCAGGGTGCTAAGCGCTGTCACAGCCTACATTACTTTTGTCTGGATAGCATATAATATACTTTTACGGCACTTATGGAATCCTACGGGACTCCAGCTGATTGTTGATGAATTCCTTCATTATTTTATTCCATTTTTAACTATTTTATATTGGTTGATTTTTGTGCCCAAATCTGAATTGCAATGGAAAAGTATTTTACCCTGGATGATTTATCCACTCATCTATTTATTGTATGTATTAATCAGGGGCACTTTATCCGGATTTTATCCATATCCGTTTATAGATGTAAATGAGCTTGGATATTCTAAGGTGTTTCTAAATGATGCCGGATTGATTTTTGCATTTTTGTTGCTCTCATTCTTGTTTGTGGCGATTGGAAAATTATTGAGTAAAACGTTTCGCTGATTTATTTTTTCGCTTCTTGCGGAATTTTTGCAGCGTATGGAAATGATACTCACTAATGACGGCGACATGTGATCCTAATTCAATTCTCCACAAGGGCGCACAAGAATGTATCCGCCATTTTTTAAGATAGGTGATAACCGTGCAATTTCTGAAACCTGATCGAGCGATTCTGCTTTTATTATTATAAAACCACCTTCCGTAGTATCGGGAAAATGATATGCTTTAGTTCCATCAGAATCGATCCGTCTTCCATCCGACTCTAACGGATAGCCGACTTCCAGATGCTTTGCTTTCACAAGATCCGACATCCACTTGCCCCATGCGGCTTTATGTTTTTCCTGCGCCTCTTTATCCGCCTTATCGAGATTGTTATACCGGAGCGCCATATTCCCTCCGAAAAATGTGAGCATATATTTTTTCATATAGTTTTTTGCATTATTGTACTGCAAAAATAGCAAGAAAGGAAAAGTAACTTTTTCATCATTGAATATATCGGGAAAATTCATAAATTAAGTTCAAATGGCGGAGAATTTAGATACAGATATGGAGATGCTGGAGACCCTGCAGGCAGAAACTTTTAATTATTTTCTTAAATATTTAAATCCGGCAAACGGCCTGATCGCTGATAAATCCAGCCCGGATTCACATTCCAGCATTGCGGCTGTAGGTTTGGGAATCAGTAGTTATGTGGTGGGTATTGAAAGAAATTTATTTTCAAAGGAAGAGGGTATTAATAAAATTCATACCATCCTGAATTTTTTTCTCGCCGGTCATCAGGGTCCGGAGGTGGATGCAATGGGTTATAAAGGATTTTATTATCATTTCCTCCATATGGATTCAGGCAAGAGGGCCTGGGAATGTGAATTATCTACCATTGATACGGCCATTTTTATTGCCGGCGTGTTGACAGCTGCGGTTTATTTTAAAGGTGAAAATAAGTTAGAAAAGGAGATACGATCCCTTGCGGAGAGTCTTTACAGACGCGTAGACTGGCAATGGGCTTTAAACGGCGGAACGATCATTTGTCATGGTTGGAAACCTGAGTCTGGGTTTCTTAACAATTATTGGGGCGACGGCTATTGTGAAGCAATCATTTTGTACGTGCTTGCATTGGGTTCGCCAACATTCCCAATTGATCCGAAAGGTTATCAAAACTGGACGTCCACATTTAAATGGGTGGACATTCTCGGTTTTGAGTATATTCATGCCGGACCACTTTTTATTCACCAGATGTCGCACCTGTGGCTGGATTTTCATGGAATCAGGGACGAGCTGAACAGGAAATATAAGATTGATTATTTTGAAAATAGTCGTCGTGCAACCCATATCCAGCAACAATATGCCATAGAAAATCCACTCAATTTTAAGCATTATAATAAAAATAACTGGGGCTTTACGGCAAGTGACGGTCCCGGACCTGCCATTTTAAAGATTGACGGAGTGGAAAAAATCTTTTATGATTATGTCGCCCGCGGAGTACCTTATGGCCCGGATGACGGCACTATTTCACCATGGGCGGTTGTGGCTTCTTTACCTTTCGCTCCAGATATCGTACTAAGTACCCTTCATCACGCTATAAAAAGATTAAAGGAAAAGAATGTTGTCCATGAAGGTTTTGATTCGAGCTTCAATCCTGTATACAAAATCCCCGGTAAGGAGGAATATGGCTGGGTTTCTCCATGGAAGTTTGGATTGAATGAAGGTCCAATGGTTATCATGATTGAGAATTTCAGGACTCAATTAATTTGGAATATTTTCAGGCAATCTGATTATATTAGAAATGGCCTCCGTAAGGCCGGATTCACCGGAGGATGGCTGAACCAGGAATTATAAATATTTTAAACTTTATCCTATCTCGCTGCGCCTCCATCAATCGTTAAACATATTCCGCTGACGAAAGATGCTTCGTCGGAAGCCAGGTAGAGATAACCATTTGCAATATCATCGGGAACTCCCCATTTGCCAAGCGGTATCTGAGGGATACTCTGGTTACGCACTTCTTCAGGCATGGCACCTGTCATGGCAGTTTGAATAAACCCGGGAGCGATGCAGTTGGCAGTGATACCAAAGCGACCGAGTTCCATCGCCCATACCTTCGTCATACCAATGATGGCTGATTTAGTTGCAACATAGTTTGTTTGTCCATAGTTTCCACGTATAGCTACATTGGAAGAGGCCGAAACAATACGACCATAATTTTGCGCTTTCATAATGGGAGCAACCGCCTTCGTACAATTGAAAACACCCGTAAGGTTTACGGCTATGACATCATCCCATTCCTGTTTCGACATTTTAAGCAGTGTCCTGTCGCGCGTGATGCCGGCATTGTTGATCAGAATATCTATTCGGCCAAAATGTTCACGTGCTTCGGCAACCGCTTTTTCCACTTCGTCCATATTAGTGACGGATATTTTTTTAAAGATGGCTTCATGTCCTTCTTTTATTAACTTCTCCACGACATCATTGCCCTGGCCGGAAACATCCCACAAAATAATTTTTGCGCCTTCTCTGGCGAATCGCTCAACGGTGGCAAGGCCAATTCCATTGGCTCCCCCCGTGATGAGAGCAATTTTTTCTTTAAGTCTCATTCTCCTGGATTTTTAATGCTGTTTATGATTCGCGGTATTTTGAATGAAAACTTACAAAATATTCAATTTATTCACGCAATGAATTTACATAAGTACGGCCGGATTTATTAAATGTCTATTTTTGATCACTAACTAAAAAGCTATGTATCGTTTCATGTTCTCCCTGATTATGCTGTTTGCGTTTGCTGTACATGCTCAAACACAATCAAAAACCCTGATGGTAGCAGATCCTGCGGCAGGTGGATTTTCTTCGACACGACTTGCACGATTGGATTCAAACATGAACGATTGGGTGAAAAAGAAATGGGTAAACGGTTCTGTTGCCTTGATAGCGCGCAAAGGCAAAATTGTTTTCTTTAAGGCATATGGGTATAATGATCCCGATACGAAAGCTCCGCTCGATAAAACCGGGATCTTTCGTATTGCCTCCCAAACAAAAGCCGTCACCACGGTAGCAGCCATGATATTGTGGGAAGAAGGAAAATATTCGCTGGATGATCCCGTTTCAAAATTCATTCCGTCCTTCGCCAATCAACAGGTGCTAAATACTTTCGACTTCAAAGACACGACATACACTACCGTTCCGGCGAAACGGGCTGTCACCATTCGGGATTTGCTCACGCACGTGTCGGGTCTTGGATATCCTGCTATTGGTACGCCCCGGGAAAATGCTATTTATGCCAAATATGCCATTACGGGCGGTGTTGGTGTAAGAAATCAAAAACTTTCCGATGTGATGAACCGGCTTGGCGCACTGCCGCTCTTTTTTCAACCGGGAGAAAAATGGATGTATGGACTGAATGCGGACGTGTTGGGATATCTGATTGAAATATGGTCTGGCATGTCGCTGGAAGACTTTTTTGCGAAACGAATTTTTAAACCACTCGGGATGACTGATACATATTTTAATTTGCCGCCAGAAAAAGGATCGAGGCTGGTAAATTTTTTTGATCAGGATTCCACCGGAACAATAAAGAAACAGGGAAAGACTTTTGGAGGTTATCTTGATATGAATTACCCGCTTCAAAAAACTGATTATTTTTCAGGAGGAGGTGGTTTGGTGTCTACCGTTTACGACTATGCGATTCTGCTGCAAATGTTATTAAATGGCGGAACGTATAATGGCGTTCGTCTATTATCGCACAATACAGTGCGCATGATGACCATGAATCAAATCGGCGATCTGTTTGTAAATCTCAATGGCATTACATCTGAGAATAAATTTGGATTCAATTTTTCTATAATTAGTGAAAACGGAAGCAGGTTAGGGCCGAGTCAGGCAGGTACTTATTCCTGGGGCGGTATATTTTCAACTTCTTACTGGGTGGATCCTAAAGAGAATATGTTTGCTATAATATACCGTCAAATGTGGGGGCCGCATGTTGTTGATACTGATAAAGCATTCAAGCCCTTGGTTTACCAGGCGATAAATGACTAGACGGTCTTATGCAAAACAAGGAACCCATAAACGCTGAGGGGAGAAATAATCTCTACCGGAATTATGTTCTGGTGATGCTGACACTGGTTTACGTTTTCAACTTTGTGGACCGTCAACTCCTGGTTATCCTACAGGAATCTATAAAAAAGGAATTACAGCTTTCCGATACACAGCTTGGTTTGTTGTCAGGATTTACGTTTGCAATATTTTACGTTACCCTGGGCATTCCCATTGCCAGCCTTGCAGACAAAAGAAACCGGAGAAATATTGTAGCCATGTCTTTAGGATTATGGAGTGTAATGACAGCCTTCTCGGGCATGGCGCGGAATTTTATCCAATTGCTACTTGCCCGTATTGGTGTGGGAGTTGGCGAAGCAGGAGGTAGTCCACCGGCCCACGCTATGATCTCCGATTATTTCCGGCCTGAAAAAAGGGCAACGGCTCTTTCCATTTATTCAACAGGTATTTATATTGGAATATTGGTGGGATTTTTAATGGGTGGTTATTTAAACCAGCATCTGGGATGGCGAACAGCATTTTTTGCATTGGGCATTCCGGGAATTATTTTCTCCTTGTTGTTCTATACTACGGTAAAAGAACCACGAAGAGGTGCAACGGATGCAAGTGGTGCACTGGTTAACAAGGTTCATTCACCGGGCGAAGTTTTAAGGTTTTTATATTCAACCAAAACCTTTGTTTACCTGGCATTGGCAACGGGACTGCATGTCTTTTGTATTTACGGTCTTGTTAATTGGGCGCCTTCTTTCCTGTCGAGACTTCATGGAATGAAGAATTCCGAAATCGGTGTTTTACTGGGACTGATCTTTGGAATCGGCGGCGGAATAGGTACGTTCGCAGGAGGATGGCTGACAGATTATTTTGGAAAAATAGATAAACGCTTGTATCTGAAAATACCTGCTTATGCAATTATCGCATCAATTTTCTTTGCAGCCGGTGCCCTTTTTCTTCAGAATACTTTTTGTTCAGTTGTTTGTTTAGGTTTATGTGCTTCTCTGCACAGTATGTATCTGGGACCATCCATTGCGGTGGTCCATAGTCTTGTGCCTGCATCAATGCGCGCACTTTCTTCTGCCATTTTATTCCTGGTGCTGAACCTCATAGGTCTCGGTTTTGGCCCTCTGGTTGTGGGCATGATCAGCGATTTTCTTGCTCCTTCCCTGGGTGCTGAATCTTTGCGATGGGCCATGTCAATTATAATATTGGTAAGTGTCGGCTCCACCGCACTCTTTTTTATTTCTGCAAAAAAATGGGCTGAGGATTTAAAGCTGAAGGGTAGAATCGACAAGTAAATTAATAGTGTTTTCAGCAGATTATAGCGATAATAATACTACGTATTTTACACGTGGTTTATTGCCGATAATTAATGGGTTTTGATCCCTTATAACATATTCATAATGAATGACTTGGAATATCAATATCTGGCACCATAGTTGTTTTTATATACTGAACACATAAATAATATACTATGACAAAGTCCGAATCTATGAAAGATGAATCATCATTACCGGTTGGCGAATCAATCATTGTCTATTTAATTGCAGCAGTCCTTTTAACGGGTGTAATGATTCTCGCTTTTGCAAGCTGGCAGGGATAATTGGTTGATCCGATCCTGCTTAGTTTATACTGCAATAATTTTTTATCGCGCAGAAATTGAAGCGATCATGCATGTTTGACTCAGCTATTTTTTCGGACCTATATCAACATGGTATGCAAAGGACTGCAACCATTGATGCATGAACCACCATGCCATTGGGAATGCAATGAAAACAGAAACCAATGCCAGTTTCAGGAAATCCTTCGATAACATGACCACAATACTTCCAGGTCTTCGTATGCCGGTTAGCTTAGAAAATCCCTTTCGGAACAGAAGGGCTTAATGCCAGGGAATCCCTTAAAACGAAATCCTTAAAAGTACCGGGGGTAATTCCTTCTGATTTTTTGAAAAGACGTACAAAATAATTGACATCGGCGAATCCACATTGATAGGCAGTCTCGGTGACTGTCGCATTATGATTGCCCAGAAGTTGTTTGGCAAGTTTGATACGCTCCCGATTTATATATTCCAGTGGTGAGATCCCGAACTGCTGCCTGAACCATTTGAAAAATTCGTTGCGACTCATGTATGCTTTGCGTGAAAGAGAGTCAACACCTAATTTCTCTGTCAGATGCTCATGGATATAATCAAGCAGAAAATGCTGACGGCTGAAATTTTTCTTATCACTTTTATCCATTTCCACCCGCTTCAGATATTGGCTTTGAACAAGACGGATAAGCAGTTCCTTCAGGCTCAGATCAGCATAGATATTTTTTGCCTTGTCCCCGCTGCTGCAATTACGAATGATCTTATTAATGGTTTCGGCGATTTCCGCATCGTTTGAAAAATGGTACTGACTGAAATCAATATTCCATTCATGATTATCGTCGCTTCCGCTATTGTAACAGGAATTGAGATATTCCATCGTAGCCTGTACATAGGCCGTGTTCACCATAAGCGCGATACATTGAGTCGGGTTGCTGTGGGTGGATTCAGGGAAATCAATAACCATGGGCTGATTGGCGGGCAATATCACCGTCTCGCCAGGCAGATATGCGAAGTCCGGCTGATTGGCCAGGTGCATCACTTTTTTGCCTGTGACCATGCTGGTGATCACCAGATCGCTAAAGGTCAGTGGCACCCCAAAAGCCTTTTGATAGCTTTCATAGATATTGAGCTCGCAGTTATTGAGATTGAAAACGCGACGATTTTCAATTAATGTCCGCAGTTGTTTTGGCGGGGTCAGGTCTATTCTGTTAATCAAATTCCTTCTTCCCAAGTAATTATATTTGAATATTAAAAATAGCTATTGGTCAAGGTTCAAACAATAATTTAGTACAATCGTGCTATAAAACCATACAAAAATGCTGGCTTAAAGGCGCAATATTAATGATGTTTATGGCGGTCGTTTAGCAGGCCAGGCGAAGGCGAAGCCTTATCTAAAAATATTCCGGTTCAGGGATTTTATTGATCCGGAGCTCTGGGATAGGTTGCACTAACATACCATAACCATTTAACCTTATCCTGATAAGGTATCAAGTGACCCATCCGCTGGTAAGTTGTACTTGCCGGTGGTGGGTCGCAATCGCCTCCCGGTTATTTTTTACTACTTTTTATTTAATGCAAAATCACGGAAGTCATTCTGTAAAAAGCCTCCTTTTTGAGGGGAGGCTGCACTAGTCAAATACCGTTAACCATTAAACCTTATCCTATGAAAACATTAAAATAAGACAATTTTCAATGATCATCAATTTAAAATTGTTATAATGGTTAACCTGGTCTATTTAATCTTGTGATCCTTATATGGCACATCAAAACTGCCATCTGTTATCTGAATTGTTTTTTTGCTGTCTGAAATAAATTTTCCTGAGAATATGCCGGCAACATGTTTAGTATCAATGGCCGTAATCTGAACCGTTGCATTATCAGCATAATAGTTATCATATTTAAGCATAAACTCGCCCTGCGCCGTCATCCTGTTTGTAAAGGAGGGCATATAGTGTATAATGGGAGTTGTTCCTTTATCTGCAATTAAAAAATTGATTACTTCCTGGGTCAGGTAGTTGGTGAGATTCACCCTGACCATAGCTCCTTCTTTTTTAGCCACTTCATTGATAAAAAGCGCAATAGAAGTTTTGCCATTTGCAGAAACATAGCTTTTGATATTGACCTTTCTGCCGTCTACTGTATAGGAAAGTTGTGCGTCGCCCGAATAGGAACTGTCGGCCGGATTCAGTATTTCCGGGCCGGACCTGAATGAATTTGAAGTGGCTGTGTAAGAAAAGATAGATAATGCTGCAAGAATGCATAGTGCAATATTGTATCTCATAAAATGTAATTAGGAAGGTTTAATGGTTAACGGTGCTGAATGGTAAAAATGAGCGATTAAAAGAAAGAACTTTAATATTAACGACGAACATCAGGGGAAAATCGACGAATAATTAATATTCACTATCGGGTCATTTTAAACCGGATAAAAAACTTACCAATAAAATAATGGCTATTAAGAAAAGAATAACAGATAGAATAAGGAAAAAGCCTTTGATGAATTTAAAATTCATTGGTTCCATATATTTAGCTTTGCTAAGTAACTCAGTGATGTTACCAAAAGTGAATCAGTTCAGCCTTAATGAGGTTTTTAATCGACGAAATTATATTTAGGATCGTCGGAAGGAGAAAAGCGAATGATCAATCAGGTTAAACTGTCCAGTTTATCACAGAAAGAATCCTGTCTTTATCCTGCTGCAGGAATTTTATTTTAATATGGATAACAGATGCAAGGTCTTTTACAATTTGTAATCCAAGGCCGGAGCTTTTACTATTCACCTCCGTATTATTCAACATTTCATTCAGCCTGTCAGCCGTGATTTCTGAACTCTGATTGCTTATAAAAAGATTTTCAGAATCATTTCGGATATCTACTGTTGAACCGTTGTCACTGTATTTTACAGCATTCTGAAGAAGGTTCCTGATGACAACTGTAATAAAATTTTCATCTGTTTTCTGAAAAAACCGTGGTTGAACACCCATATCGATGAGAACAGATTTTTGTTTTACAAGCTGGTTTAAAAGTGATAGCTCCTTATCTACAATAGCAGTTATATTAACATTTTCAAGTTGCGGTGTAAATTGTTGCATCTGGCTTTTGCTCCACAGCAGAAGATCTTCCATTGTATCAAGAACATTTTCCGATGCTTCCTGTATTTTATTTTCGTGGTCCG
Source organism: uncultured Bacteroidota bacterium (assembly GCA_963757975.1). Lineage (GTDB taxonomy): Bacteria > Bacteroidota > Bacteroidia > Chitinophagales > Chitinophagaceae > Puia. Next base: position 12,336 of record CAVWUD010000033.1, on the reverse strand, counting down.
ACCTGGCTTTTTCGGACATCAGGCCGCCTTCTTCCTTTCTTATCTGTAGTAATTGAACGACCTGACTTATGGGCGATCTTAAATCATGACCTATGATTCCAAATAATTTTGCTTTTGTCGTATTGGCAACTTCAAGTTTTTGATTCAACAGATCCAGCTGGTTGTTTCTCACATTCAGAATTTGATTGGTACTTTCTTTATTGCGATAGATGAAATATAACAACAATGCAATAATCCCAAGTGAAACCAGTGCGAGTATTAAGAATAATCTTGTCTTGGATGCACTTTGTAATTCAAGAAAACTTAATTTATTTTCTTTGCTTAAGGACGCGATATGCTGTTCCTTTTTATTTGTCTCATATCTTGTTTCCTGGTCAGCAAGATTTTGTGATATTTTTTCTTTTGTCAGACTGTCCGACTGATCTGAATAGAGTTCGAAATAATGTATAGCTTCCTTCAGATTACCATTCCCCTTTTGCGCGATGGCCATGTATTTAAGTCCATCTGTATATTGTTCTTTACTGTATTGTTTTGCAAGAGGAAGCGATTGGCTTAATAAAACGATAGCCTCGGCGTACTTCCCGGTTTCCTCCATGTATCTTCCTTTCCAGAGTGCAGCCTGATACAACAAAATAGGGGATTTGCTTTTGCTCGCCAGCGTGTCGGCTCGAACGATGTAAGGAAGCGCACTGCTTGTTTGATTGTGTTCAATATAATATTTTGCAATATTCAGGTTGGCGGATACAAGTTCCGATGGAACGACCGGGCTGTTTTTTGTATGTTCCTCCAGCATTCTTTCATAGTGCAGGGCGGAATCAATATTCCCGAGCCGCGCGTAGATCTCAGTAAAGGAACTCATATACCTCAAATTCACAACTGGAGAGAAACTGGCAAATGGCTGTCCTTCATGTAATATGTCCAGGCTTTTTTCCGGCAGGTCTGTATTCTGGTATTCTTTTGAAAGGAGGTAACATTGAATGGCATAGTCAGATTTAAGCTTTACATCGGATGTTGTATCTACTTTTTCTTTCCTGAGTTCAATGCTCTTAATTATATAATCCTGAGCCGTGTTATAATATGCTTTTTGTTGAAAATAACTTCCCATTGCTGAATATCCATCTTCCAGTATTTTTTTATTGTGGGTCGTGTCTAAAATAGATTGAAGGATATCTTTGCAACTGTCAACTTTCGCCTGTTGTCTTAACTGGAAGTTTACCGGTATCAAAGCCACACAAGCGTTGGTGATAAATTCAGCGGAGTTAGCCTTTTGCGCTTCGGTCAGGCTTTGATAAAAATAATATTGGGCGCTGTCAAATTTCACCTGATAGTAACAGCCAAATGCACAATAAAAAGCAAATCTCGACCTGTCTGCCGGATCCGTTTCTGGTGTTATTGATATTCCTTTAAGGGCGGTTTGTTGAAGATTGTAGAAATTATTGGGTGTACTTCCCGCTTTGAGGCGCAGGGATTCACAATAGTCAAGCAGGGCATTGATCTTTTCTTTAACATTCAACTTTGAAATATCCGGTTCCTGGGCATAAGATAAAGTTAAGGTCGAAATAAAAAGAAGGCAGAAAGAAAACATATGATGCAGACTTCTTTTCATCAGCAGAAAATATTAGAATATTTCTTCAAGAATATATTTAAAGGATTTGCCGACGGGCAACTGGTGTTTGGAAATAAATAATTTATTTCCAACTATCGATTCAATTTTATTCCGGTTTACAATATAACTCCTGTGGATACGTATAAATTTATCCGGGGGCAACTGATCAAGCATATGTGAAAAAGTTCCAAGCACGAGATAATTTGAGGCTGAAGTAACAATTTTTGTGTAGTCCTTCATTGCTTCAAGATATAAAATATCATGAATCTGTATTTTATATTTATCATATCCCTGTTTGATAGTAATATGACTCGTATTATATTCTTTGTCGAAGGCATAAGATTTGTGACGCAAATCATAAAATTCACGCAGGCGGTTTATACATCTTGCAAATCGTTCCGGATTTAGTGGTTTTATGAGATAATCAAACACTTCTATCTCAAAACCCTCTACTGCGAATTCCGGATGTGAGGTAATGAATACCGGAGTAGGAACTATTCCTGCCAGTTTTCGCACCAGATCCAATCCGCTTATTCCTGGCATTTCAATATCTGCAAAAATGATTTCGGGTTTTAAAATCGGAATCAATTCAATGGCCTCCAGTGCATGACTGCAGGTTGCGACCTTCTCCAAAAAGATATACTTTGAAGCAAGTGTTTCTACTGCCAGCCTGTCAATCTCCGCATCATCAACTATCAGGTATTTAAGTGTGTCTGACATCCGGTAACATTTCTGTAAGGAAGATACACAAAAAAGATGGTTTGTCGATTATTGACAGATATTGGACGACTAATATCCTTGATACTGAAAAGAAATAGGAGATTTCAAAAAGCATTCTTCTACAAAACCCTGAAAAAATGACTACTAACAAACCTTAATGCATGAGAAAGATTATTTTCCTTCCTGCGCTCATCCTTGTGATCGTAGTATTTTCGTCATCTATGACAAAAAAAAAGAAAGATCTTTCCGGAACTGTTACAAGGATCTCGAATTTATATTTAAACCTTGTGAATTCGCTGGATTCTTTCCTTCAGGTTTATCCTCAATATTTTTATGACAGCAGTTTCGCGGTAAGAGAGAAGAAATACGAAGAATTGTCTTTTTATTTCAGACGGTCGGCTGGTTTTATCATCTATTTTGAACCAAAACTTTATTTCAGCAGACTCACCGGTCCCTTCCAGTTTCATAAAAATGATAAAAAAGGTTTTTATAATGGATTACCTGATGCATGGTTATTTCAGGGTCCTATTGGAAACGAGCCGGACAGTATGCTGTTAAAGTATTTTACCAGGCAGGACACTCTTGACCAAAAGGAATTTATCAATCAGGCAGTCGTCAGTTATCGTATGGCACTTCAGGATTGCAAATATGCTGATCATGTTAAAAGTATGGATGAGTCAGTACTCTTTGACGCTCTTCGCAAGGAGATATTCCGGATCAGTACAATCGATATCGGCAACAGCGATTTTATTATTGAGGAAGCAGCAATACCCGGTCTGAATGGTTCAATAGACAGCTGGTTATTATTTACCGGAGAACTCGCTGGTCAGTTATCCGATTCTCAGCTTGGACTCAAAAGACAATGGGCAATTTTAAAAGAAGGGGTCACACAATATTTATCAGAAAATAAAGACTTCCATTCTTTTAATCGCATGTATTTTATAAAAAATTACCTGATTCCTCTATCCGGATTTTTAAATGATATGCAGGTGGCATTCGAGATTCCATTCCTGAAAAAGAATGCGGCGTTAAAATCAGATGCCAGGAATATTTATGATAAGGATATATTTAATGCTGATTATTTTGCTCCCGATAAAGAAGCTTATTATTCTCCTGAAAAAGCCCGGTTGGGAGAATTATTATTCTTCGATCCGGTTTTATCAGACAATAACCAGAGAGCTTGCGCTTCCTGTCATAAGCCATCAATGGCATTTACAGATGGTAAAACAAAAAGTATTGCATTTGAATTTGATACCTTACCCAGAAATTCGCCAACAGTTATCAATGCCGGTTTCCAGAATCGGTTATTTTGGGATCTGCGTGCAGGTTCACTGGAAGATCAGCTGGATTCCGTTGTTAATAATGCGAGAGAATTGCACAGTTCTTTTTATAGGGTGATCGATAGATTAAATGCCAGTCCCGAATACTTAGCGCTTTTTCATAAAGCTTTTCCGGAGACAAAAAAAACAGGTATAACGCGAGCTTATGTGAAATATGCGATCGGAGTTTATGAAAGAACTCTGACAGGGCTGAACAGCCGATTTGATCAATATATGCAGGGCGATATAACTAAATTAAGTCAGGAAGAAATTGCAGGGTTCAATATTTATATGGGTAAGGCTAAATGTGGCGTTTGCCATTTTGCTCCGTTATTCAATGGATCCCTGCCACCGTTTTATGATGTTTCAGACAATCATGCAATCGGCGTTCCCGTTAAGGATTCTGCAATTAAGTATGTAGTTGATCCGGATCTTGGATTGATGAAAATAAACGGCGAGGGATTTGCACGGTTTTCGTTCAAAACACCAACCGTTCGCAATATCGCACTTACATCACCTTATATGCATAACGGATTATTTAAGACTCTTGAGCAGGTTGTGGATTTCTATGATCATGCTGCAGGAAACAAATTCACAAAAGATATGCGGCCTGATATGACCGGACTACCCTTCTTTACCATATTACCGGTAGAACTTAAACTCACTGACACAGAGAAAAAAGAACTCGTAGCATTTTTAAAAACCCTGACAGATACAAGTGCAGCCGCAAAAGTGCCGGTTCAATTGCCTAAATTCGATCCTCCTTACGCTAAACTTAACAATAGAACAGTTGGTGGAGTTTATTAATCATCCGGTTAACGGTCATCCTTTAACAAGGGTATGTAAATTGCTGTGTAAAATACAATTGCACTAACTTAAAAAACTTTAATTTAAAAGGATCAAAATGGAAATAAGAAAGGAGGATATCAGGCAGGAAGTTTTCGACCTGTATGACGATTACGCCCATAATCGAATTGAAAGACGCGATTTTATACAAAAACTGTCTGCATATGCTGTTGGTGGCATTACTGTAACAGCTCTTACAAGTTTTCTGATGCCCGCTTATGCAAGTAATATTCAGGTGAGGCCGGATGACCCACATTTAAAATCAGAGTACGTATATTATGATTCTCCCAAAGGCGACGGCAAGATGAAAGCATTACTGTCCCTGCCCATCGATACAAAACAGAGACTGGGAGGCATCATTGTAGTGCATGAAAACAGGGGACTGAATCCATATATAGAAGATGTGGCCAGGAGGGCTGCGCTGGCAGGATTCATCACATTGGCGCCTGATGCTCTGACACCATTGGGTGGTTATCCGGGGAATGATGATCAGGGACGTGAAATGCAGAGTAAGCTCGATAAAAATAAAATACTGGAAGATTTTATCGCTGCCTATGAATATTTAAAAGGGCTTCCGGATTGTAATGGAAAGGTAGGGGTTGTTGGTTTCTGTTTTGGTGGATGGGTAGCCAATATGATGGCAGTTCGTATTCCCGATTTGTCGGCTGCTGTTCCATTTTATGGTACCCAACCTGCAACTGAAGATGTTCCAAAAATAAAGGCTCCCTTAATGTTGCATTACGCAGGTCTTGATACGCATGTTGATGAAGGATGGCCTGCATATGAGCTTGCGTTAAAAGATCAGAAGAAAGAATATATCGCCTACATATATCCTAATGTAAATCATGGCTTTCATAATGATACGACGCCACGATATGATAAAACTGCTGCAGAACTTGCCTGGAAACGTACCATTGATTTTTTCAATGAAAAATTGAAGTAAGAATTAATATTTAAGAAAATTTAATATTGTTTCTGCAAACCACACCGGTTCTTCCTGGTAAGAGGTATGTCCCCCTTCATATATAACAACTTTGCTGTTTTTAAAATGCCAGGATTTGTAACTGTCCGGTCCGACAGCATAATCTTTTGTTCCTGTAATTATCAATACAGGGCAAAGAATATCTTTTGTATATATTGAATAATCGTACCAGTATTCTTTATTCGCCCAAAAATAATGTTGGAAGTCCTGGTTAAAATGATCTGTAGATGCCTTAATCAATGAATCTTCGATATTCTGTTCATGCTGGGAACGAAACATTATTTTATATTCGATACCATTCTTTGCCAATTCTTCGTGTACCTGCATCAACTGTTTAAACGGTGTTAAGGTTGTATCAACATGAAAATTAACGCCTGCTTCCTTCAGGAGCATGGTTCCATTGTCCAAATGACTTTTTAGACCTGAATTCATATTAAGGGTGCAATGCACGTAGATCAGCGAACGGATATATTCAGGGTAATCTTTTGCATAGGCAGTCTCGATCAGTCCACCGAATGAATGTCCCATAAGGGACCATTTATTTATCCGTAGAAACGTTCTTAATTCTTCTATGTCTTTTTCCATTCTGTACATGCTGTAGTCACCATTCCTGGCTGAAGATGAACGGCCACTACCACGCTGATCGAAATAAATCATGTGTAATTTCTGCTCAATTAGTTTTGCGGCAGGCGTTACTTCGAAAATATAACTTGTTAAACCCGGACCCCCATGTATAAACAAACAGGGATATCCTTTTCCAGCTATATGCACATAAAGTTTTACACTATCGGATGTTGTGAAAAAAAAATCTTTATTCTGTCCATTGGTTGTTTTTGTAAGAAATACAATCACCAATATATAATATAGCCGTCTCATTTGGTATTTTTTGAAAGATTGCTAAAAGCATGCCACCAGTGTATTATAATGCAGTAAAGACACGTTTTTTAACCCTTTTTAAATTCAAATCCTGATATATTTTGCTGAAAATTTTAGATTTGTGGAAATGAGTATGAATCAAATCAGGCTTTATGACCTTTTCAGAAAGGAAATGCATTTATCTGATGATAAAGCAGCAGAAGCAGTATATGCTTTTCAGGAAATGACCGAATCGGCCATTGCTTCAAAAAAGGATATGCTGGCAACAAAAGATGATATTTATTCCCTCAGAACTGAATTAAAAAAAGATTTGCAGGATACCAAAGACAATCTTTACAGAGCAATCTATCTATCAGGAATCTTGCAGTTCATTGCCATGACAGGAACTTTGATTGCAATTATTAAATTGATGAAATAGAGGTACATTGTTACTTATTTGGTGCAGCATTCACACCTGAAATTTTCAAATGATATTCTTAACGCAATTAATTTACATTAATGAAGGACAGGAAGATGTATTTCATCAGTTTGAAGATATAGCTATTCCAGCTATTTCAAAATATAACGGGCGGCTATTGATCAGGGTGCGACCCGATGACCATTCAATCATTGAAAATAATATCGACAAACCTTATGAAATCCATTTGGTTGAATTTGATTCTGAACAGGATTTTCAGAATTTCAATCAGGACGAAGAACGAAGGAAATTTCTTCATTTAAAAGAACAATCGGTAAAGACAGTCTTTCTTATAAAAGGATTAAAACTGTAGCACCCCGGAAAAATGAAACTTCGTATCACCAGATTGCTGATCTATATGATTGTCGGATTTATCGTGGCCTTTTTGTACCACTATCTCAGGCACTAAATAAATTCAGTGTGCCCCAAAACACTAAATGTCCGTTACTTCACTTAATATGCGGTTTGCCTGGATCTGGAAAAACTACATCATATGAAGGTACTTGGAATAGTATTTTTTTTGGTACTAATATTAACCGGGGTTTTGCCTTCGAAAGCTCAAACCAATTCAGATGCAAGGCCCAATATTTTATTAATAGTGGCTGACGATCTGGGGTACGCAGATCTGGGATGTTATGGTGGTGATATTAAAACGCCAAATCTTGATTTGTTAGCAAAAAATGGAATCTTATTTACCCATTTTCATACTTCCCCGCTTTGTGCTCCAACCAGAAGTATGTTATTATCAGGGAACGATAATGAGCATTTACTCTCGGTTCGAGCAATATAAAAATAGGATAATGAGATTCCATTTTTTGCTAGCAATATCAAGATTTCAGCATTTGATATTGGCCTCCCGTAAGACATACCAGATACTGCGGTGCCCAGATCGTCCAGCCACTATTAATAAAATATTCAGCCTCCCGTGTGAATTGGTTTGAGCCTTTTGGAAGGGCAAAATGTCCCATGTTCATTACCAGAAAAATACTATTCCAAGTATTATTTTCCAGATCCAGGCAAACCGCAACATATTAAGTGAAGTAACGGACATTTAGTGTTTTGGGCACGCTGTTAACTAGTCCTTGAGATAGTGGTTGCAAAAGGCCACGATAAATCCAACAAGATAATAATCAGCAATCTGGTGATACGAATTTTCATTTTTCCCGGGGTGCTACAGTTTTAATCCTTTTTATAAGAAAGACTGCTGTTTTACCAATTGTCTTTTAAATTTCCTTGAAATTGCTGAAAATCCTGTTCAGAATCAAATTCAACCAAATGGATTTCATAAGGTTTGTCGATATTATTTTGATGAGGATGAGCACCCTGATCAATAGCCACCCCGCTATATTTTGAATCAGCTCCTTTAAATGTGCTGTCTTTCAAACTAATAGAAATACATCTTCCTGTCCTTCATTAATGTAAATTAATTGCGTTAATTCATTTGAAAATTTGCAGAGTGTGAATGCTGCACACCAAATGGTTTAAAATATACCTGTATTTCATCCATTTAATAATTGCAATGCAAAGTTCCTGTCATGGCAATGAACTGCAAGATTCCTCATCAATAGATTGCTCTGTAAAGATTGTATTTGCGTATCCTGCAAATCTTTTTTTAATTAGATTGTGAGGTAATAAATATCATCTTTTGTTGCCAGCATATCCTTTTTTGAAGCAATGGCCAAAAAAAAAATCATCTGAAAAGCATATACTGCTTGTCCTGCTTTATCATCAGATCAATGTAAAAGGTCATAAAGCCTGATTTGATTGCATACTCATTTCCTAAAATTTTCAGCAAATTTGTAAAAAGATTTAAAAAACGTGTCTTTACTGCATTATAATACACTGGTGGCATGCTTTTAGCAATCTTTCAAAAAATACCAAATGAGACAGCATATATTATATATTAGTGAGATTGTATTTCTTACAAAAAACAACCAATGGACAGAATAAAGATTTTTTAATGGTGTAATTGTTTATGTGCATATAGTATTTTGTTCATCAGTGAGGATCGGGTTTAACAAGTTATATTTTCGAAGTAACGCCTGCACAAAACTAATTGAGCAGGAACGCACGTGATTTATTTGGATCAGTGGTAGTGGCCGTTCATCTTCAGCCAGGGATGGTAACTACACATGTACAGAATGGAAAAAGACATAGAAGAATTAAACATTTCTACGGATAAATAGAAATAGACCTATAGGACATTCAATTGATGAGCTGATTGAGACTGCCTATGCAAAAGATTTTTAGCCTGAATATATCCATTTTCACTAGATCTAATATGAATTCAGGTCTAAAAATGCATTGGACAATGGAACCATGCTCCTGAAGGAAGCAGGCGTTAATTTTCATGTTGATACCACCTTGACACCATTTTAAACAGTTGATAAGGTGCACACGAAGAATTGGCAAAGAAAATCATATGCAATTATAAAATAATGTTTGGTTCCACATAAACAAATCAAAGATTGGGTTGAAAAAATTGAGCCATTCTGAGAACTAGACATTATTTTTGGGCGAATAAAAGAATACTCCTACAATTTATTCAATATACAAAAGATATTCTTTGCCCTGTATTGATAATTACAGGAAGCAAAAGGAGCACTAGCTGTAAACAGGACAGTTACAAAATCCTCAGCCGTTTAAAAAACAGCAAAGTTGTTAATATATGAAATATTCTACCAGAAACCGGTGTGGTTCTGTGAGAAATAATATCTGTAAATTTTCTTAAATATTTAATTCTTACTTTCAATTTTTCATTGAAAAAAATACAGCAGTTTTTGGTAGGGTAGTTGGTTGGCCTCCAATTTTATGAAAGCTCATAGGATATAAGGAATATGTAGGCAATTTTGCTTTATTACTTATTTCTCCTGATCTTTTAACGCAAGGCTCAATACAACATGCAGGCCATCCCTCTGTGAAATGCAACTTAGGGGAGCCTTTATTTTCCGAACATGTTTTCAGTTGCAGGTTGGGTACCATAAAATGGAACAGCAGCCGACAAATCGGGATGCAAAGATCCACGAAACAGAAACCAACAACCCCTACTTTTCATTACAATCCGGGAAAACCCTTTAATATTTCATAGGCAGCGATAAAATCTTCCGTATTTTATTTTTATCGAGCTTACTCTGCATTTCACGTCCCTGATCATATAGTTCCCGGATAATAACAGCCTCCTGGCCACATCTTCTATATATGGATTCAGTCCTGGTTTCCATGCACTAGAATGATGCCTCCCAGTCTCTGTTTTGTATGGATGGGACAGTAGTGTCATCTTGCCGTCACCTTGGGAGAATGCATCATGATATTACATTACTGCTGTTTTAAATGTGTGGCATCAAGAAACTTGTGAGCTGTTAGTAATGCCACCAACATGAGACAGTTTTTGTATAAAATCGCATCTTCAATTCAAATCCAGTGGCGTGATGGGTCAAAACTTCCTGCCTAATATACCTATTCCGTTTGATCCTTTTAATTAAAGTTTTTTAAGTTAGTGCATACCTACACAGCAATTTACATACCCTTTGTTAAAGAATGACCGCTAACCGGATAGTTGAGTGGGAGGAGGAGGCCACTGTTCTATTGTTAGCGTAAGGAGGATAGAAAATTAGGCAATTGAACCGGCACCTGTTATCTGTCAGGGTTTTTAAAAATGCTACGAGCTCTTTTCTGTGTGAGTGACATTTCTCAATATGGTAAAGAAGGGTAGTCCGGTAGTATGGGGCACATATACTTTTGTGAATTTGCCTTCCTGCAGCATGATGATTTTATCAAGGTATTTAATAATCCATTATGCATATAAGGTGATGTGAGATCCTGGACATTTGCTTGTTAATTAGTGCAAATCCCTGGCCATTTTTTATTTTCATCAATCAAGAATCAGAATCAACTACATACTTAATTGCAGAATCTAACGGGAACGCCAATTGCATGAGATTCTGTAAAATTTCATAGTAAAACAATGGTGGCAGGGATCCTTTGAATAACGGAGCAAAATTGGCAGGAGCATTTACAGCTTACCCATATAAATATTGAACCCTGCAATCTCTTCCTGACTTAATTTAGTTATATCGCCCTCAATACAAATCAGCTGTTGTAGAGTTCTTTCATAAACTCCAATTTCACATCAGCTCACGTTATACCTGTTTTTTTCTGCAAAAGCTTTATGAAAAAACATATTCAGGACTGGCATTTAATCTATCGATCACCCTATAAAAAGAACTATTGCAATTGCTCTGCATAATTAACAACAGAATCCCAGCTGATCTTCCGGATACCTACAGCACAATCCCAAAAATAACCAATGAAAAGTGCATTGATAACTGTTAGCAAAAATAATAGCTCTACAGGAAGCACAAGCTCTCTGGTTATATTCTGATAAACCAGAATCAAAGAATTCTCCCCAAACCAGGCTTTAATAAGCTTCTTTATCAGGAAGCAAATAATGCACATTCAACCCTCCTCCTTATCATAACTCTTCCTAGCAGTCTGATTTTAACGCCACATTGCTTCAGGAATGGAATCTCAATACCACCTGCATATCAATTCCAATAGAGGAATCAGGTAATTTTTTATAAAATACATGCGATTAAAAGAATGGAAGTCTTTATTTTCTGATAAATATTGTGTGACCCCTTCTTTTAAAATTGCCCATTGTGTTTTCAGTCCCAACTAATGGGATAACTGACCAGCGAGTTCTCCGGTAATAACCAGCTGTCTATTGACACATTTCAGACCGGGTATTGCTGCTTCTGGATAAAAATCATATTGCGGTATCGATTGTACTGATCCAGAAATGATACAAACATACTGAGCTCATCCTTTTAGCATGATCAGCATATTTGCAATCCTGAAGTACCATGGACAACTAAACAAGCTGCCTGATTGATAAATTCCTTTTAACATAATTGTGTCCTGCCTGGTCAAGTGCTTTTGGCTCGCTTTCCAATAGGGAGGCCTTCACATGACCTGCATCAGGTAATCCATTATAAAACCTTTTTTATCATTTTTATGAAACTGGAAGGGTACAGTAAGTATGTGAAAAATAAAGTTTTCCAGTTCAAAATAAACCAAGCCAACAAAAATGAAAAAAAGACAAAATTCTTCGTATTTCTTTCTCTCTCTTTTTTTTTACACAAAACTGTACCATAAATTCTAAATATTTGAAAGATCCAGCAAATTGGCAAGGGTTTTTTTAAGATGCTTGTAACAGTTCCGGAAAGATCTTTCTTTTTTTTTGTCATGGATAACAGAAATACTACGAAGAATCACAGGATAAGCACAGGAAGGAAAATAATATTTCTATAATGAGTTAAAGTTTTGTTAAGTAGTCATTTTTTCAGGGGGACTGCAAAAGAATACTTTTTGAAAATCTCCTATTTCTTTTTGAGGTTGGTAATTGCACTAGTCCATTCCAATATCTGTCAATAAATGGACAAACAGTCTTTTTGTGTATCTTACAGAAAATCTCTAGATATCAAGACACACTTAAATACCTGATAAGTTGATAATGCGGAGATTAGCGATC